>JAIKZD010000081.1 GCA_024682555.1 Lachnospiraceae bacterium
ACCGTCACTGCTCAGCCCGTTGGAACAACTATTAGAGTTAATCTCGATTCTGTGACACTTAATACTGGAGTAACCACAACTTGGGCAAGGGGTCTTCCGTCAGCCATTCTTTCTCCGGAAACAAGCGCCGGAAGTAAGGTCACCTGGGAAGAGGTGGCCGGTTCGAGGACGAATATTGCCAGTATCACTTATAATGCCAGTGGTAAACCGGGAACAGGCACTGTCTCTAATTTTAACACGCTTGAAAGCATTACAGCAACTCTGACTAATATAAACCAATCCGGATCATTTAAACTCAGACCTGTATATGATAAGACCGGTGAGAATATACTCGGACCTGAGGTTACATTTACTGTCCTGGATGGAGTCCTTACCGGTATTGAACTTACAAACTTTTGGTATCCTTATAATGATTGGATATATGTTACGGCAGGAAGGACTATCAACGAAGATAAAACGAGTATTATAGATGTTGCTTTTGATCCGGATACAGCTCCATATGATTATAGTGATATTACATGGACGGTCGGAACCGGGACCACAAAAGCTGACACAAAAGCAAAAATAGGGCTAGATGACTTTAACTATGTTACAACAGTTACAGGTTTAGCTGCCGGCACTACAACGATAAAGGCAAAAGTCAATGGAACAGATGTTTCCGATACTATAAATGTAAAAGTATTCAAGGCGCCGACGCTCACCTATAATACTTCAAGCCAGAATATGACAGCGACAATGGATACAGGCGTCTATGTGTCTGCTGACTATGATGAAGATAATATTGAGGATGTGAATGGCGGCGATGTGAGATTTT
This sequence comes from Lachnospiraceae bacterium, assembly GCA_024682555.1. Lineage (GTDB taxonomy): Bacteria > Bacillota > Clostridia > Lachnospirales > Lachnospiraceae > UBA2868. Next base: position 815 of record JAIKZD010000081.1, read on the forward strand.
TCTATGGAAATACGGAAATATTCCCGAATCCTAAGAAGGATTACACAAGTCAATCCAGAACTTTTAATATTTCAAATGAAACTCTGAAGAGCCTTATCAGCAATAACAAGAGCCTGTTCTCATCAAATGATGAAACGATAGAAGTAAGGCTTTATCCTGTAGGTACAGCGGTAAGTGGTGATGATGTAAATTATTATACTGAAAAGATTGCCTGTTATGGTAAAACAAATCTTGGGATTCACAAGATAAAAGTAGAGGGTGAACATATTAAAGAAACGACCACCTCGGATTACTACCTTGAAGGTGCTAAAGTAAGCGTACAGGCTACGCCTGAAACAGGTTATAAGTTTTCAGAATGGGAAGATGATAGTTCGACTTCGTCGACTAAACAAGTTACGGTAGGTGCCGCAGGAAAGAATACCTACAAAGCCATTGCGGTAAGTACCAGCTCAAGTTCGAGCTCAAGTTCAAGGTCTTCTTCTTCCTCCAAGGCTATCTCACCAGCAACGGGAGGCGCGACCAGCGGAGGATCAGGTTATGACAGAGTACCCAGGACCGGTGAATCCAATGCGATATTTGCTATCGTGATGCTGATGGTACTGTGCGCGTTCGGCGCGGTCTGGTATTCCTACAGACTGTACAGACCAAACGAGGCTCAGGCCGGTGCTTCGACAGGAACCGATAAGGGAAGCGCTGCGGTATCCGAAACCTCAAAAGTCATGAAGGATGATGCAGAGTCAGGTGAGGGAGAAAAGAAGTTTTCTGACTCTTACGATAAAGATACGGATGATGATTATAAATGGGATAAAGACTGAATGATCCGTCATTGATATAGTTTTTGCTCATGAAAAAAGGGACAATAAGGGGGACATTAAGACTAAATAACAATTATAAGCAAGTGGGGCGAACGGAATTTGCTCCACTTGTTTTTGCGAGTTTATATATAGTATTTCTGCTGTGCGCAGCCATAGTGGGATACGATTTTTACTACGAAGGATACGCTGCAAGAAATGCGACCGACTCCCTAAGATCCAGAAGAGAAGCAGCGGACAGTGATGAAAATCATCCCGCGAGAATGTTTATCAAGAATCTTCTCAGCAGAAATAAGGACGAGTATGTCATAGAGATAAATGATGATCAGCCGATGCCGGAGTATGCTCCTCTTGATTATGTGGTGGCTCAGAATTCCGGAAATGATGCGGCCGATACTGATGAGGGATCCTATGAGCCTCCGGTCATCATGAAGAGTCTGCAGGAATACTATGATGAAAACAGCGATATGGTGGGCTGGCTTAAGATCGATGACACGGTTATTGATTATCCCGTAATGCAGACCATGGGAAATGAAGAGTACTACCTGGATAAGGGCTTTAACAAGAAATACAGCTCGGCCGGATGCCTGATCCTTGATACGGATACGAGCGCGGGCAGCGGCACGAAGGCCAACAATTACCGCGACGGCTCCGCGCCCACCACGAATCTCATAGTTCACGGACACAACATGAGGAACGGTTCCATGTTCGGAAGCCTCGACAAGTGGAGATCCGAGGATTACGAAAAACAGCATAACATCATCAAATTCTCGACCCTTTATGAAGACCGGGAATACGAGATTGTTTCCGTATTTCTGTCCCAGGTCTATATGAAGAATCAGACGAATGTTTTCAAGTATTATAATTTCTTTAATGCGACTAACGAACAGGAATTCAACAGCTTTTACTCAAACATCAAGAAGATGGCCCTATATGATACCGGGGTAACAGCCGAGTACGGGGATGAGTTCATCACCCTGTCGGTCTGCACCTATCATGTGGCAAACGGAAGACTCGTAGTCGTAGGCAAGAGGATCAAGTGAACCGGCTGCAACACCTGAAAACCGCCATGAAACAGAGACTGCCGGTTACAGGGATGTTATAAATGAAATTCGTGTAAGGAGGAATGACAGTGAAGCTTTCTGCGGGAGAAAAGATGTCCTATGGACTGGGGGCCATCGGAAAAGATATGGTGTATATGCTGTCTGCCAGCTACGTCCTGTATTATTATCAGGATATCCTGGGAGTCAGTGCAATAGCAATGGGTATCATACTTATGGCGGCCCGTATTTTTGATGCATTTAACGATCCCGTCATGGGTATCGTTGTGGCAAAAACAAAGACAAAATGGGGGAAATTCCGTCCCTGGCTGTTTATCGGTACGGTGCTTAATGCAGTGATCCTGTATATCATGTTTGCCGCTCCCATGAAGCTTGACGGCAAGGGCCTGGTGGCATATGCTGCCGTGATCTACATACTTTGGGGAGTTACCTACACCATGATGGACATCCCCTTCTGGTCAATGATACCTGCATTCACTGAAGGCGGAAAGGAAAGAGAGAATCTCTCAACCCTCGGAAGGAGCTGTGCCGGTGTCGGATCGGCGATCATTACCATAATAACGGTAAAATGCGTGGAGCTTTTAGGTTCAGGCAATGAGAGGATGGGTTTCAGGAATTTTGCTCTCATAATAGCGATCATCTTTATAGTGTTTGAGCTTATAGCCTGTGTTGTGATAAAAGAAAAATCGACTGTTGACGTTGATTCGCCGTCGGTGGGTGATATGTTCAAAAGCCTTATCCAGAACGACCAGGCAATGGCTACCGTTGTCGCGATAGTTCTGATAAATGCTTCTTTATATATCACATCTAATCTGCTGATATACTTTTTTAAATATGACGTCGGCGGATCAACATGGACCAATGACTATACTCTGTTTAACACATTCGGCGGCGGCATACAGATCCTGTCCATGATGATATTCTTTCCGCTGTTCAGAAAATTCATGTCGGCCATAAAGGTATTCTATACAAGCTTTATAATGGCTATAGCAGGTTATACGGTTTTACTGATAGAAATGATAGCGGGAGTAAAAAGCATATACATGTATTTCATACCCGCATTCTTTGTATTTATGGCATTCGGTATGCTCACGGTCCTGACCACTGTCTTTCTTGCAAATACCGTTGACTACGGTGAGCTCAAAAACAACAGGCGTGACGAGTCGGTTATTTTTTCCATGCAGACATTTGTTGTCAAGCTTGCCAGCGGTGTTTCCGCATTCATAGCCTCCCTCTGTCTTCAGATATTCAGTATCAGCGATAACACGGATGAGGCGGTTACGGCCACTGCATCGGTATCATCACTTATGGGACTCAGGATGACCATGACCATACTGCCTATTATCGGTCTTTTGATCGCAGTATTTGTATTTGGCAGGAAATACATCCTGACGGATGAAAAACTTGCTGAAATATCAAATGAGCTAAAGAACAGGAATAAGGAAAAATAAGGTCTTTGAAGAAAAGACAGAAAATTATACTGTATAATGTATATATAGACGGGGCGGATCAATGGAACAGGTGGAAATAAGATGCAGTTTCCTTAAAATGAATTAAAGTAAGGGTTTGTTAAGAGAAAACGAGGTTATTATGATCTACAGAAATAACAACGGAAACAATGATCTTTCGGCACTCGGCTTCGGCTGCATGCGCTTTAAAAAGAAGGGCAACGGCTTTGACATGGAAGAAGTCGAGAAGGAGATAATGTACGCCATAGAAAAGGGTGTGAATTATTTTGACACCGCGTATATCTATGCGGGTTCCGAACAGGCTCTCGGGCAGATTATCTCAAAGAACAAAGTAAGAGACAGGATCAATATCGCCACCAAGCTTCCCCACTACATGATGAGGACGAGGGAAGAGATGGATAAGTATTTTTCCGAACAGCTGGAGAGATTAAAGACCGACTACATAGATTATTATCTGATGCATATGCTTCCCGACAGGGCAACCTGGGACAGCCTGGTAAAAAGGGGAGCCCTTGAGTGGCTGCTCAACTTAAAGAGTGAGGGAAAAATAAGAAACATCGGTTTTTCCTATCACGGAAGCAGTGAGGGTTTTATTGATATCCTGAATGCCTATGACTGGGATTTTTGCCAGATACAATACAACTATATGGATGAGAATTCCCAGGCGGGAAGGAGAGGTCTTCTGGCCGCTGCACAAAAAGGCATCCCCGTTATCATAATGGAACCTTTGAGGGGCGGGAGACTGGCAAATGACCTTCCGAAGGAAGCTATGAAGGTGATAAATGAGTCGGACAGAGGTTATTCTCCCGCGGAATGGTCCTTCAGATGGCTGTGGGATCAGAAGGAAGTTTCCGTTGTTTTATCCGGAATGAATACCATGGAGATGCTTGATGAGAACATAAGGATCGCCTCGGAGGCGGCTCCGGGCTCATTGACGCAGGAAGACCATGAGACCATAGAAAAGATCAGAAAAGGATTTGAAGGAAAGATCAAAATCCCCTGCACCGGCTGCGCATACTGCATGCCCTGTCCCAGGGGAGTGGACATACCGGGGTGTTTCCGAAGCTATAATGTTTCGTATACTGATAATTATTTTAACGGATTCAGAGAGTTTTTCATGAATATCGGGATGAAAAAAGAACCCTCTGTTCCCTCTAAATGTATTGAATGCGGAAAATGCGAGACCCACTGTCCCCAGGGCATAAAGATAAGGGATGAGCTTAAAAACGTGAAGAAACGCTTTGAAAATCCGATATATAAGATAGCGGCATGGTTTGTTTCAAAGAGGTTTAAATAAATACAGGGGTGTACAATAGATACAAGGGACGTGAACTGATACAAGGGCGTGCGCGGATAAACCGTGTAATAAACGGGACAGTTTGTACATGATTAAATTACGGAAGGCAATTATAAGATGGTAAGATACCGGGGCAAGAGAAGAATATTGTGCATTTTGACAGCAGGACTTATTTTTTCCATGCTGCTCTTCGGGTGTGACGACAAGGCCGCGTCTGAGGATGCGGATGAAACTGCGGCCGAGGAAAATGCGGATCTTAATTCCTTTGATTTTGAGAGCGATCAGAATAACGGAAGCGCGGTACAGGATTCCGGGAATACGCAGAATGCGGATAACGGAAATAACAGCGGCAGCGGAATGACGTCGCAGGAGCTTCTTAATTCCACACCTACGGCGATCCCGCCAAACAACGGACTGGCCAATATCCCTTCCAATATCGAGGTTGAGAATACGGGTTCCACGCCCGCGACGGTTCCTGCCTTTGACAGTTCATCGGTTGATGATACGCCCGATCCCACGCCTACAGTAAAACCCACGGCCTCGGGTATAACCTTGAGTCCCTCCGAGATAACCATCTATAAGAACGGATCCCAGGTTGTAAACGCGGACGGATCCAACACCTTAAGTGCGACCATGATAGGAGGTACCGGCACCGTGAACTGGTCCTCGAGTGATACCTATGTGGCATCGGTTGCAGGCACCGGCGAGAAAGCCACCGTAACAGGAATAAATGCCGGAACCTGTGTGGTCAAGGCAGAGATCGCGGGAACCGATTATTTCGCGACGGCGGTTGTCAAGGTTGTGGAAAAAACACCGGCCTTTTTCGATGTGGGAGACTGTATGATAAACGTTGCCGGTGAATATTCGGCCAAGAAGTGTGACGATCTCATCGCCAAGGTAAACGGCGTCAGGGCGGATTACGGTATTCCGGCCTGTGAAAAGAATGCTTCCCTTTGTAAGGTTGCCGATGTCAGGGCCAAGGAGATAGCATTTTTCTTTGCAAATGTGAGACCAAACGGATGGGCCTTTAATACGGTGGCACCGCAGTATTATAAGGCGGAGTGTATCGCCTGTATCCTGCAGTCGGCGGGAGTCAACGAAGCCATGGCCGGTTTACAGAATTATACCACCACCAGGGTGGATATAATGAATGAAAAATACGGAAGCATCGGCGCTTCGTACTTCACCATAAACGGCCTGACCTTTATAGTGTTAGCCTTCGGAAACTGAGAAAACTTTTTATTGTAACGGTATTTCTGTCGAACCTATATCGGTAAATGTGTTGTAATTGTCATGTATGGTAAGAGTCAGAGGCGAGGTCTTGTTTTTCAGCTTCACCGTATAGCAGGCCTCTACGGAGGAACCGCCTGAGATCTTCTGATCTTTGTTGTAGAGTTCTTCGGGAGGTTCCGAAAGGGTGGCAAAGGTTTCGCAGTTCTCACCCTCCTGGGTAATTAACGGGACATATACATCCGCCATGGCAAGCTCTTCCGAAGTCCTGTTCTCAAAGGTAAAATAGATAACGGCAGCGGGATTGCCGTCCACATCATCCGTTAGCTGCACCTTGGTACAGGTAAGTCCGAACTGCTCGTTGTTCACGTTTACGGATCCGCTGTTTCCCTCGGAGGTGCTTTCGCTCTGAGCGGGATTGCCGGATGCATCCGCCACATCGAAATCCCTGTTATTGAGCTTTAATACAAAATGTATCAGCAGGTACAGAAGTCCGATAAAGACTACCCCTTCTATTGAAAGAACGATGGCGCTGATGGTTTTAAAACGCTTGTCCTTCTGCTTTTTCTCATAGGATATCGAGTAGTAGGAGACATCCTCATCCTTAAGATCATCCGTTATACTGCCGTTTTTGATCTTTTCCTTTTTG
>JAIKZD010000076.1 GCA_024682555.1 Lachnospiraceae bacterium
ACGCCGACAGATACATTAAGGAGATAAAGCGACTGCAGATCCCGTATCTGCTCAATTCAATAGTGACCGATATAAAGGACACATATGAGCATCTTAAAACGGTAACCGTCATGAACCGGGAAAGGGGCATGTTTGATATTGAGGCAAAAGCCGTGATCCTTGCCATGGGCTGCAGGGAAAGGGCGAGAGGTTCGCTTAACACGCCGGGATTCCGGGGAGCAGGGATCCTTTCCGCCGGTACCGCCCAGCTGTATGTGAACATAAAAGGAATGATGCCCGGAAGAAGGGTCGTCATAGTGGGTTCCGGTGACATAGGCCTCATAATGGCAAGGAGGCTGACCTTAGAGGGTGCAAAGGTTCTGGCCGTAGTTGAGATCATGCCCTATTCCGGAGGTCTTAAGAGGAATATAATACAGTGCTTAAATGATTACGGAATCCCTCTTCTTTTAAGCCGTACGGTCGTCGACATATACGGAAAAGACAGGGTATGCGCCGTTAAGACGGCACGGGTCGATGAAAATCTAAACCCCATAGAAGGCACCGAAGAGATCATAGAATGTGATACCCTGCTGTATTCCGTGGGACTGATCCCGGAGAATGAACTCACGAAAAAGCTTTCGGTAAAAATGGATGATAAGACGGGAGGGCCTGTTGTTAATGAGGCTCTTGAGACAGAAAGCGAGGGTGTGTTTGCCTGCGGCAACGTCCTTCATGTGCATGACATAGTCGACCGTGTTTCCAGGGAAGCGGAAAATGCCGGGAAAAACGCGTCAGACTATGTGAAGGACAAACTTGACCGGAGCATGGCAAAGGGATATGTGGAGAGCGGTAAGAAAAATGTATACAGACCCGGTGAGAATGAAGATAAACTGACCTGTATCAGATGCCCAAACGGCTGCGAACTGACCGTTAAGAGGAATGCTGACGGATCATTAAGCATAAGCGGCAACCTGTGTCCGAGAGGAATTGAATATGCAACGGAAGAATACACCCATCCCATGAGAACCCTTACAAGTACGGTAAAGGTAACCGGAGGAAAATATGATGTCGTTTCCGTAAAGACACAGAAGGACATACCGAAGGAAAAGACGGGGGAAATCATGGATGCCTTAAGAGATATTACCGTAAACGCTCCGGTATGTGTGGGAGATATCATAATCGAAGATGCTGCGGGGACCGGAGTTTCCATCGTTGCAACGGGAAGTGCGGAGATCAGACAGATATAAACCAGACAGGAAACAGCACCAGACAGTCAGTAAAACGGGAGGATATCCGGTATGAGTGAAAAATATCTTATGGCCCTGGATCAGGGTACCACAAGTTCGAGATGCATTATTTTTGACAGGAGCGGAAACATAAAGGCTCTGGCACAGAAGGAATTTGAACAGTATTATCCGAAGCCCGGTTATGTGGAGCATAATCCAATGGAGATATGGTCTTCCGAACTGTCCGTGACAATGGAAGCAATGGCGGTGATGGGAGTCAAGTGTGAGGACATTGAGGCCATAGGTATCACGAACCAGAGGGAAACTACAATCTTATGGGACAAAAACACAGGCGAGCCCGTATACAACGCAATAGTCTGGCAGTGCAGGCGTACAGCCGGCATGATCGATGAGATAGTTTCCGCAGGTCATTCCGATAAGATAAGGAAGATCACCGGACTTGTTCCCGATGCCTATTTTTCCGCAAGTAAGATAAAGTGGATCCTTGATAATGTTGAGGGTGCAAGAGAGAGAGCAGAAAAGGGTGATATCCTCTTTGGGACGGTGGATACCTGGCTTATATGGAAGCTTACGAAGGGTAAGGTCTTTGTTACCGATTACACCAACGCTTCGAGAACGATGCTCTATGACATTCATAAGCTTGAGTGGAGCAAAGAGCTTCTGGATATTTTTGATATTCCAAAATGTATACTGCCAAAGGTGATGCCCTCAAGCTGTATATACGGTTATACCGATGAAAGCATTCTGGGAGGCAGGATAGCGATCGCTGCGGCAGCAGGCGACCAGCAGGCCGCACTTTTCGGGCAGTGCTGTTTCGAAAAGGGTGATGTGAAAAACACCTACGGAACCGGAAGCTTTATCCTTATGAATACCGGAAAGGATCCGATAGATTCTTCAAACGGGCTCTTAACCACGATAGCCGCAGGGCTTGATGAGAAGCCTGACTATGCTCTTGAGGGAAGCGTGTTTGTCGCGGGTGCTTCAGTGCAGTGGCTCAGGGATTCGATGCGGATGCTTAAAAATGCCGCCCAGAGCGAAGAATATGCAGATGAGGTAAGCGACTCAGCGGGCGTATATGTGGTCCCTGCATTTACCGGCATGGGCGCCCCGTACTGGAACCAGTATGCAAGGGGCTCGATATTCGGTATCACAAGAGGCTGTAAAAAGGAGCATTTCATCAGGGCGACCCTGGAATCGATAGCCTACCAGTCTTATGATGTGTTTAAGGCCATGGAAGAGGACGCCGGAGTAAACATCACCGAGCTCAAGGTTGACGGCGGAGCTTCCGCAAATAATTTTCTGATGAAATTTCAGAGTGATATAACGGGATGCACCGTAAAGAGACCGAAATGCATAGAGACCACGGCTCTCGGAGCCGCCTACCTTGCAGGTCTTGCAACGGGTTATTACAGTGACAGGAATGAGATCAGAAAGAATTACAATCTCGGCAGAGAGTTTGATCCTTCTTTTTCGGAAGATAAGAGGAATGAGCTGTTAAAGGGCTGGAACAGAGCCGTAAAGGCCGCTCTTCTCTGGGCAGATGATCAGAACTGAGTATCCCGGCAGTGTGCGACGGTACAGCAGATGATAATCGGGACGGATGGGATAACGGGGCGCGGTTAACACCAGCCTCCGTCAAGTGAGATCACCTGACCCGTAAGATAGGAATTGCCGGTACACAGGCTGACTGCAAGCTCTGCGACTTCTTCGGGCTTTCCGATTCTGTTTGCAGGGATATCGTCTATCAGGGAATTTAATTCCTCTTCGGTCAGATTTTTATTCATATCTGTGTCCATAAGACCGCAGGCAATGGCGTTCACCTGAATGTTGCTGGGTGCAAGTTCCTTTGCAAGTGCTTTCGTGAATCCGTTGAGTCCTGCCTTTGAAGCCGAATAGGCAACCTCCATCGAAGCCCCGGTGTTTCCCCATACGGAGGAGATGTTAAGGATCTTTCCTGATTTGTTATGGAGCATCTTGGGGATGGCGAGTTTACAGGTGTAGAAGGCGGAACTCAGATTGGTATTGATGACCCGGTTCCAGTCTTCGACAGACATGTCCGATAAAAGTCCCACATAAGATATTCCCGCATTGTTGACGAGCACATCAATGTCATCTATTCCCTCAAAGAGGCTTAAGACCGTGTCATAGGAGGACAGATCCCCTATAAAGGTCTGACAGGAAATGGAATATCTCACCGAAAGATAGGCAGCAAGTTCGGTTATCATTTCCTCGCTTTTTATGCAGGTCAGTGTAAGGTCATATCCGGCTGCGGCAAAGGACTCGGCAAGAGCCTTTCCTATCCCCCTTGAAGATCCCGTTATCAAAGCCATTTTGTTATTCATAAGTACTGTCCTTTCCGATATCAGATCAAATGTATTCATAACCGGTTGAGCCTGTTTTGCAAATCCCTGAGGTATAAGATATACTGTAGGGGCATGTAATACAAACGGTATGAACATATAATACCATAGTTGGGAACGGAGCGTACATATGGATAAGATTTATGATGTTATAATAATCGGGGCGGGGCCGGCCGGAATGACGGCAGCAATCTATGCAAAAAGAGCCGAGCTTGATGCGCTTATGATAGAAAAAAACTTCTGCGGCGGCGGACAGGTCTTGAACACCTATGAGGTGGACAATTACCCCGGAATGCCGGGGATCAACGGGTTTGACCTGGGGACCGCCTTTTCCGATCATGTGGATAAGCTTGGCTGTGAGAGAGTTTCGGAAGAGGTTACCGGCATGGAGCTTAAGGGTGATATAAAGACCGTTAATACGGATCAGGGGCTCTACAGGGCAAGGGCCGTGATCCTTGCCACCGGTAATTCACCTAAGAAGCTTGCGGTCCCCGGAGAGGAAGAGTTTGCCGGGATGGGCGTTTCCTATTGCGCAACCTGTGACGGAGCCTTTTTTAAGGATAAGGTCACCGCAGTCTGCGGCGGCGGAGATGTGGCCGTGGAGGATGCGATATTTCTTTCGAGGGGATGTCAGAAAGTATATCTTATCCACAGAAGAGATGAATTAAGAGCCCAGAAGTCTCTGCAGACCGCCCTTTTTAATACTGAAAACATTGAATTCGTAAAAGACAGCGTTGTAAAGGAAATAAAGGGTGAGGGCAAGGTCAGCTCGATCCTCATAGAAAATGTAAAAACAGGGGAGCTTTCCGAAATTTCGGCGGATGGCATCTTTGTTGCCGTGGGAAATGAACCCAACGCCTCCTATGCGGAGGGCCTTGACTGTGATGAAAAAGGATATGTAAAAGCCTCTGAAGACTGTAAAACAAATATTCCGGGCGTGTTTGCCGCAGGCGATATAAGGAGCAAGAGACTGAGGCAGATAACCACTGCCGTGGCGGACGGAGCAAACGCCGTAACCTCTCTGCAGGAGTACCTGATTTGACATAAAATGGCCTGCATGGTATACTTACAAAGACTTTAGGCTTTTTTGTCGGGGTCTTAAGAGGGGTTAACAAGACTTTTCGGAGGTTTTTATGAACAGATGTGTAATTAGAATTGTCGCTGCCTTTTCCTGCGGCGCAATGCTTTTTACCACTAATATAAACACTGTACACGGTGCCACCGCAAGTTCCATTCTTCCCACGGAAGGCGGCATCCTCGCATCGGGCGAAGGGGTGTCTTTGAGTGATATCAAGGCCCGGATAGCCAGAAATGCCGCAAAGGAAAAGGTTCAGACAGTACATGCATCGGTCGTCAAGAGCGCATCTTCCACCGTTGCACTTACTGCCAGCACATCTGACAGTGTTAACGTATCCATCAAGGCAGAAACACCTGCTTCAAAGGCTGTTAAAGAAGCCAAGGAGGCAGCAGAGTCGGATGCCGCAAATGCACAGGGCTCAATGGCAACGGCTCAGATGATAGTATCTGATACAACCGACGGATCCGTGGTCCAGACGGCCACTACCGTTGTCACAGAGACGTCTCCTTCGGAGGATAAGGATCTTCCGCAGCTTCCTTCGGTATCGGACAATGAAGTACCGCAGGAGGAAAACGAAGCGGAGGATGAGCCGGACGTTTCGGAACCGGAAGAGAGTGCCGAGCCGTCGGATAATGCTCCATCCATCAGCGTAGGTATCGAAAGTGATGCCGACGGCGAAGAGGCCGATCTTGTAAAAACGGTCATAGCCACCTGTGATTACTATGTCAACGTAAGGGAAAAGCCTGATGAGGAAAGCGAGATCGTCGGCAAGCTCTATAATCATTCCGCAGGTGAGTGGCTGGATAAAGACGGTGACTGGTACAAGATAAAGTCCGGTAATGTTACGGGATACGTTAAGGGCGATTATGTGGTAACAGGGCAGGCGGCCGTAGAACTGGCTGCAGAGGTAGGAAACAGAGTGGCCGTTGTTCATACGACCACACTTAAGGTAAGAGAAGCAGCAAGCACTGATGCTTCCGTTCTGGGTCTTGTTCCCAACGAGGACAGACTTACGGTGCTTGAAGAAACGGACGAATGGGTTAAGGTATCCATAGAAGAAGGTGACGGCTGGGTTTCGAGAGAGTTTGTATCTGTTTCGACAGAATTCCCCAAGGCTGAATCAAAGGCCGAAGAGGAAGCAAGACTCAAGAAGGAAGAAGCCGCAAGGAAGGCCGCAAATGCAGCTGCCGCAAAAGCCCAGAAGAAGAATTCACAGGGCGGCGGAAAGACATCGTCAGGATCTTCCGCAGGCGTGACCTATTCGGTATCAGGCGGTTCGGGAGCCGGATCATCTGTAGCGAATTATGCCCTCCAGTTTGTCGGAAATCCGTATGTATATGGCGGCACAAGTCTTACAAACGGTACGGACTGCTCCGGATTTACCATGGGTGTATACCGGAACTTCGGTGTATCGCTTCCGCATTCTTCCGGTGCTCAGAGGAGCTGCGGCTACAGTGTCGGAGGTCTGGCAAATGCACAGCCCGGAGATATAGTATGTTATTCCGGCCATGTCGGGATTTACATAGGCGGCGGACAGATAGTACATGCATCTACCGCAAAGACAGGTATCAAGGTATCCAATGCAGGCTACAGATCGATACTTGACGTAAGAAGGATATTCTAAGGACAGGCTCCGTTTTGCGGATCGATATATAACAAAACCAAATAATCAACTACGAGGTATGACCAATGAAATTTGTGATTGTAGGCAAGAACATAGAAGTGACCGACGGACTCAGAATGGCAGTTGAGGATAAGATCGGTAAGCTTGAGAGGTATTTTACTCCCGATACTGAGGCGAGAGTTACCTTAAGCGTTGAAAAGGACAGGCAGAAGATAGAGGTTACGATCCCTGTCAAGGGTTCCATAATCCGTTCCGAGCAGGTTTCGAACGACATGTATGTTTCCATAGATCTTGTTGAAGAGATCATAGAGAGACAGCTCAAAAAGTACAAGAACAAGATCACCGATAACCGTCACGAGGGAGGCAACTTTAAGCAGGAATTCCTCGAAACCGAGTATGACGAGGATGATGAGATAAAGATCGTCCGTTCCAAGAAGTTTGACATCAAGCCCATGTATCCCGAGGATGCATGTATTCAGATGGAGCTTTTGGGACACAGCTTTTATGTATTCTGCAATGCCGAGACCGATCAGGTTAATGTTGTCTACAAGCGTAAAGGAAATACCTACGGATTGATCGAGCCTGAGACGTGAGACATATGAAGGACTGACAGTTGTTTATCGGATAAGATGAAGTATCCGGCATTAGCCGGATACTTTTTCTGTCATTTCGGACAGAGGTTTATATTTTACACAATAACATCATATTTGATGAGCATGAAAGCTTGAAAAAAAGCTTATGATTTGATATAATAAAATCTGCTAGTTTGTCAAATAATTAACAATCTTTTTTCGGAGGTATCGTAAATGTCTAAAAAAGTCGTTATTGCAAGCGCCTGCCGTACAGCTATCGGCACTATGGGTGGTTCGCTTTCAACCATCCCCGTAGCGGATCTGGGTGCGATCGTTATCAAGGAAGCAGTAAAGAGAGCAGGTATAAAGCCTGAAGATGTAGAACATGTATACATGGGATGTGTCATACAGGCAGGACAGGGACAGAATGTGGCACGTCAGTCATCGATAAAGGCCGGCCTTCCCATTGAAACACCTGCGGTTACATCCAATGTGGTATGCGGTTCGGGTCTTAACTGTGTCAACCAGGCAGCGCAGATGATAATGGCTGGAGATGCCGATGTAGTTGTTGCCGGCGGAATGGAAAACATGTCAATGGCTCCTTTTGCCATTCCCAACGGCCGTTACGGTTACAGGATGATGTGGCCTACGCAGAGTGAAGGCGGACTTGTTGATACCATGGTAAAGGATGCCCTCTGGGATGCCTTCAATGACTATCATATGATCACAACTGCCGATAATATCGCAAGGCAGTGGAACCTTACCAGGGAAGAACTTGATGAGTTTGCCCTTGCCAGCCAGCAGAAGGCCTGCGCAGCCATCGAAAGCGGCGCATTCAAGGATGAAATCGTACCTGTTGAAGTCAAGAAGAAGAAAGAGACAGTTATATTCGATACCGATGAAGGTCCCAGAAAGGGATCAACCATAGAAGCTCTTGCAAAACTCCGTCCCATAAATCCCGACGGATTTGTTACTGCAGGAAATGCATCCGGAATAAATGACGGTGCTGCCGCAGTTGTTGTGATGAGCGAAGAGAAAGCAAAAGAACTCGGAGTTAAACCCATGGCCACCTTTGTAGCAGGTGCCCTTGCAGGCGTAGATCCTTCCATCATGGGAATCGGTCCTGTAGCAGCTACAAGAAAAGCTATGGCAAAGGCCGGTTATAAGATTGAGGACTTTGACATTATCGAAGCCAACGAAGCTTTCGCAGCCCAGTCGGTTGCAGTCGGAAAGGATCTCGGAATAGATGTTGCAAAGCAGCTTAATCCCAACGGCGGAGCAATAGCTTTAGGACATCCCGTAGGTGCATCGGGTGCACGTATCTTTGTAACCCTGCTTCATGAGATGCAGAAGAAGGGTGCAAAGAAGGGACTCGCAACCTTATGTATCGGCGGCGGAATGGGATGCGCCACCATTGTGGAAATGGAATAGACATTGTGTAAACGGCGTCAGCGCGAATCTGACAGATAGCGCTGATGCTTTTTGCGCTTAATGGGAAAAAAATTTACAGCTTTTTGAAAGGAGCGGCAAGTATGGAATTCGTAACATACGAAGCAAAAGATCGTGTCGGTGTGATAACGATCAACAGGGAAAAGGCACTCAATGCCCTCAACTCGCAGGTTCTTGATGAGCTTTCCGAGGCTCTTGACGGTGTTGACTTAAACGAGATAAGATGTCTTATCCTTACGGGAGCGGGGGAAAAATCATTTGTAGCAGGGGCTGACATCGGTGAAATGAGCGGCCTTACCAAGGCGGAAGGTGAAGCATTCGGAAAGAAGGGAAATGATCTTTTCAGAAGGATCGAGACATTTCCGGTTCCCGTTATCGCAGCGATCAACGGTTTCGCTCTGGGCGGAGGCTGTGAGATAGCCATGAGCTGTGATATAAGGATCTGCTCCGCAAATGCAATGTTCGGGCAGCCTGAGGTCGGACTCGGGATCACTCCCGGCTTTGGCGGAACGCAGAGACTTACAAGGCTTGTCGGTGCGGGAATGGCCAAGCAGATGATCTACACCGCAAGAAACATTAAGGCGGAAGAAGCATTAAGGATCGGTCTTGTCAACGAGATCGTAAATGCCGTAACCGATGAGAACGGAAATGAGACAGTATCCGCAAAGGATAACCTTATGGCTTCGGCACTTAAGATGGCCGGCACCATCGCAAAGAATGCGCCCATTGCCGTACGTAACTGCAAGAAGGCTATAAACGAGGGCCTTGAAGCCGGTATGGACGAGGCTGTCGTTATCGAGGAGAAGCTTTTCGGAGACTGCTTCGAGACAGAGGATCAGAGAGCCGGCATGGGTAACTTCTTAAAGAAAAAGGATGATCCCACCAAGGTTAAGATCGTGGATTTTATAAATAAATAGTTACAATAATTCATTAATTTTATTAAGGAGGAAATACAATGAAGGTTGGTGTTATCGGCGCCGGAACAATGGGTTCGGGCATCGCTCAGGCATTTGCGATGACTGACGGTTATGAGGTTTGTCTCTGCGATATCAAGGAAGAGTACGCAGAAGGCGGTCTTGCAAAGATCAAGAAGAATATGGATTTTCTCGTAGGCAAAGAGAAGATCACCAGGGAAAAGGCTGATGAGATCCTTTCAAAGATCACCACGGGTCTCAATAATATCTGCACGGACTGCGACCTTATAGTAGAAGTTGCCCTTGAGAAGATGGAGATCAAGCAGTCCATCTTTAAGGAGCTTATGGGAATAGTTAAGAAGGACTGCATGTTTGCATCCAATACTTCTTCTCTTTCCATCACAAAGATCGGTGAGGGACTTGACAGACCCATGATCGGAATGCATTTCTTCAACCCCGCTGACAGGATGAAGCTTGTCGAGGTTATAAAGGGTAAGGACACTCCTCAGGAGATGGTTGATAAGATCAAGGCTATCGCAACGGAGATAGGAAAGACACCCGTTGAAGTTAAGGAAGCTCCCGGATTTGTAGTCAACAGGATCCTCATCCCCATGATCAATGAGGCTATCGGGGTATTTGATGCGGGAACGGCTTCGGCAGAGGATATTGACACCGCAATGCAGCTTGGTGCGTCACATCCCATGGGACCCCTTCATCTTGCGGATCTTATCGGACTCGACATCTGCCTTGCCATCATGGAAGTGCTCTACACCGAGACCGGTGATGAGAAATATGCACCTCAGCCTCTGTTAAAGAAGATGGTAGAGGAGAAGAAGCTCGGCAAGAAGACCGGTATCGGCTTCTTTGATTACAGTAAATAAATTTTAGGAGGATTTACAGATCATGGATTTTACTTTAGCAAAAGAAAATGAAATGGCAAGACAGCTTTTTAAGGATTTTGCCGAAAAGGAAGTAAAGCCGCTTGCCCAGGAAATAGATGAGAATCACAGATTTCCGAGAGAAACGGTTGACAAGCTTGCAAAGTACGGTTTCCTCGGGATTCCTGTTCCCAAGGAGATGGGCGGACAGGGCTGCGACATTCTCACATATGTTATGTGTGTTGAGGAACTGTCCAAGGTATGCGGAACCACAGGTGTTATAGTTTCGGCTCATACCTCACTCTGTGTGGACCCCATAATGACATTCGGTACCGATGCACAGAAAGAAAAATATCTTGTACCCCTTGCAAAGGGCGAGAAACTCGGTGCTTTCGGTCTTACCGAGCCCGGCGCGGGAACCGATGCACAGGGTCAGCAGACCAAGGCTGCTCTTGACGGTGACGAGTGGGTATTAAACGGATCCAAGTGCTTTATCACAAACGGTAAGGAAGCTGATATATATGTTATCTTTGCGGTTACCGGAAAGATCGAGAAACGCGGAAGGATGATGAAGGAGATATCTGCCTTTATCGTTGAAAAGGGAACACCGGGATTTACCTTCGGTACCAAGGAGAACAAGATGGGTATCTGCGGTTCATCAACCTATGAGCTTATCTTTACGGATTGCAGGATCCCCAAGGACAATCTGCTCGGACAGCAGGGCAAGGGATTCAACATTGCAATGCATACCCTTGACGGCGGTCGTATAGGTATTGCCGCACAGGCTCTCGGACTTGCAGAGGGTGCTCTTGAGACCACTATCGCCTATGTTAATGAGAGAAAGCAGTTCGGAAAGGCTATCGGAGCATTCCAGAATACCCAGTTCCAGCTTGCTGACATGGCTACAAAGGTTGAAGCTGCCAAGCTTCTTGTTTACAAAGCCGCAAGAAAGAAGGATGAGTACAGGACAAATCCCAAGATCTCATATTCAGTTGAGGCAGCAATGGCAAAGCTCTATGCCGCAGAGGTTGCAATGGAAGTTACCACGAAGGCGGTTCAGCTTCACGGCGGTTACGGCTACATCAGAGAATATGATGTTGAGCGTATGATGAGAGATGCCAAGATCACCGAGATCTATGAAGGAACCAGTGAAGTTCAGAGAATGGTTATCAGTGCCAATTTATTAAAGTAAGAAATCAAAATGGAGGAAATAAATCGTGAAAGTTATAGTTTGTATCAAACAGGTTCCGGATACAAAGGGCGGTGTTAAATTCAATCCCGACGGAACTCTTGACAGAGCAGCAATGTTAGCCATCATGAACCCTGATGACAAGGCAGGTCTTGAGGCTGCTTTAAGATTAAAGGATCAGTACGGAGCAGAGGTTACGGTTATCACAATGGGACTTCCCAAGGCAGCGGACGTTCTTCGCGAAGCGCTTGCAATGGGTGCCGACAAGGCTGTCCTTATCACGGACAGGGTACTTGGCGGTGCGGATACCTGGGCTACTTCATCAACCATAGCAGCCGGTATCAGAAATCTCGAGTATGATCTCATAATAACCGGACGTCAGGCCATAGACGGAGATACCGCTCAGGTAGGACCTCAGATCGCAGAGCATCTTGGACTTCCCGTAATATCCTATACACAGGATTTAAAGATCGAAGGAGACAAGGTTATCGTTAAGCGTCAGTTTGATGACAGATATCATATACTTGAGGCAAAGATGCCCTGCCTTATCACGGCACTTTCAGAGCTTAATGATCCCAGATACATGACACCCGGCGGAATCTTTGATGCGGTAAATGCAGAGATCACCACATGGGGAAGAGCTGATCTTAAGGATCTTGATGATGCCAATATAGGTCTTGCAGGTTCACCTACAAAGATCGCCAAGGCTTCCGATAAGGTCAGAAAGGGTGCAGGCGAAAAGGTTGTACCGGATTCTCCGGCAGATGCGGTTGACTATATTGTTGGCAAGCTTAAGGATAAGCATGTATTATAAATCAGAGCATAGAAGGTGGTGAAAAGAATGAATTTAGAAGAATATAAAGGCGTATTTGTATTCGCCCAGCAGGTAGATAATAAGGTCAGCGGCATCTCCTATGAGCTGCTTGGAAAGGCTAAGGAGCTTGCAAAGCCTCTTAATACAGAGGTTACTGCCGTTCTGATCGGATCAGGCGTTAAGGATCTCTGCGATTCGCTTGCAGAGTACGGTGCAGACAGGGTTATCCTTGTGGATGATCCCGAACTTAAGGAATACAGAACGGAGCCCTATGCGCATGCTCTTTCTTCGGTCATCAACGAATACAAGCCGGAGATAATGTTAGTTGGCGCAACGGCTATCGGAAGGGATCTCGGACCCACGGTATCGGCAAGAGTGGCAACCGGTCTTACGGCAGACTGTACGGTTCTTGACATCGGTGATTTTCCGCTTCAGCCTATCCCCGGAAAAGAGGATGAACAGAAGCATAATCAGCTTCTCATGACCCGTCCCGCTTTCGGCGGAAATACCATAGCAACTATTGCCTGCCCCAACAACCGTCCCCAGATGGCTACGGTAAGACCCGGCGTTATGCAGAAGATCGAGCCGGTAAAGGGCGCAAAGGCCAATATAGTTGAATATAATCCCGGCTTTACTCCGAACGACAAATATGTGACCATTAAGGAAGTTGTAAAGGCCGTATCCGATACCGTTGATATCATGGATGCCAAAATCCTGGTATCCGGAGGAAGAGGTGTGGGATCACCCGAGAACTTCAAGATCCTGGAGGATCTTGCCGAGGCTATAGGCGGAACAGTATCCTGTTCACGTGCCGTTGTGGATTCGGGCTGGAAGCCCAAGGATCTCCAGGTCGGTCAGACAGGAAAAACCGTACGACCCAATGTTTACTTTGCAATCGGTATTTCCGGTGCCATACAGCATGTGGCCGGAATGGAAGAATCCGATATCATCATAGCCATCAATAAGGATGAGGATGCACCCATCTTTGATGTTGCTGATTACGGTATCGTTGGTGATCTTAATAAGATAGTTCCCGAGCTT
>JAIKZD010000141.1 GCA_024682555.1 Lachnospiraceae bacterium
TGCAGCTGATGAACTTGGAACTAAGAAAAAAGTGTTGTTCATATATGATTCAGATTATGAGGATCGAAGCAATCTTGACATAATAATTCGGATATTATCGAAAAACGCAAGTGTTTTGAAGCTAGATGATGGAATGGATTATATTTTGAAACAATGCTCGTAAATTAAAAAGCCGTAGAATCTACGGCTTTTTGTTTTAGTAGTAAACAAAATCCTTTTACTACTATTTTTACTACTAATAGGTGGTAAAAGTATGCTAAAGCTTGCTCTGATTTGGAATGATTTGTCATTTCGGAGCATTTCATAAAAAGCCTGAAACACCTAGCAAAACAGGGCATTTCGGAGCAAAAAGGAGTAATTAAAATATATGATAAGAATTTTATTCATCTGCCACGGCAACATCTGCCGTTCGCCGATGGCGGAATATGTTATGAGAGACATGGTTAAAAAAAGAGGGCTGGCGGATAAGTTTCATATCGAATCCGCTGCGACGAGCACGGAGGAACTGGGTAATCCTATCTATCCTCCCGCACAGCGGGTCATGCGGGAACACGGGCTTGACCCCTCAGGCCACTGCGCGAGGCAGTTAAAGCGTTCCGAATACGATAAATGGGATATGTTCGTGGGTATGGATTCCGAAAATATGTATTATATGCATCGCATACTGGGCGGAGATCCCGAAAAAAAGATCTCCCTCTTAATGGACTATACCGGCAGACCCGGAGAGGTTTCGGACCCCTGGTATACAAGAGATTTTGAATCTACCTGGACAGATGTTAACGAAGGTTGCGAAGGTATGTTACAATATCTGAAAGAACACCATTTGATCTGACGAAAGGAGTCTGGTATGTTTATAGAATATGTCTGCCATGATATGACAGGAGAGGTTTTCAGTGAGCTTGCAACTTTCTACGGGATCCGTTATAACAGGAACGGCTTTGCGGTTCTTTCCACGGAACACGCTGCACATGACTATCTGCTTCCCATGAGCGGAGAACATTACAATGAATTCTTAAAGAAGCTTACAGGGGTTATCAACAGTCAGTATAATGTTATGAGGGTGACCAACGGTAAGGTCTACAGGGTGCGCAGAGGGGCAATGCTCCCGCTGGATGACAAGAAAAATAATGAATATGATATAGAAGCTTAAGGAGAAAACACATGTCTGAAAAACCTATAGTAACCATTACAATGCAAAACGGCGATATCATGAAGGCCGAGCTCTATCCCGATGTCGCTCCCAATACGGTAAACAATTTCATCTCACTTATAAACAAAGGCTTTTATAACGGCCTGATCTTCCACCGTGTTATCAAGGGCTTTATGCTGCAGGGCGGAGATCCCGAGGGTACCGGTATGGGCGGCCCCGATTATTCGATAAAAGGTGAATTCACCTCCAACGGTTTTCAAAATAATCTCAAGCATACAAAGGGCGTGCTTTCGATGGCCAGAACCATGATCCCGGATTCGGCCGGTTCCCAGTTCTTCCTTATGCATAAGACATCTCCCCATCTTGATGGCGAATATGCCGCCTTCGGTAAGGTTATCGAGGGTCTCGACATCATAGATAAGATAGCCGAGGTGGAAACCGACTTCTCCGACAGGCCTCTTGAAGACCAGGTAATAGAAAGCATTACCGTTGAAACCTTTGGCGTTGACTATCCGGAGCCCGAAAAGATATGAATAAGTCCGGCGCAAAATACACCATCATTCTTGTCTTCATACTGTCGGCACTGCTCCTTGCCTCATGTGCCGACAAGGCTGAAGCCGATATCTATAACTATAATGAGGAGGATTATATAGAAGAGGCCGAGGAAGAGATCTTCGACGACGAGGAGATATCCGGGGAAGACGAGGATGAAACCTCGGAGGCCAAAAACACCGCCGATGAAAACGAAGATACCGTCTACGGTCTTACTCTGTATGAGCTTGAGGATAAATTCACGGGAGGCTACGAAGGCACCTCGGATGATCTGTCCTCAATCGTTATAGGCTTTACACAGGATAAAAAAGAGGCCTTCTATGCCACTGAGAATGCCGATTCCACAAACATAGTCTACGCCTGCGGCTTATGTGCCCGGGAAGGCGACAATGCTTATTCGATAACCGACTCCAATACCCTGGAGATAATCCGCTTCACTATCACAGAAAATCCCGATGGAAAAACGGTGGTGACCACCACCGATGCCGAACTGTTCACAGTTGAGAAAAAGGGTGCCGAGTCTGTATGTATGGACTTCATGGCTTCCGTACTGGCGGCCCCTTCAGACAAGTAAAAAGTAAAATGATCAAACCCTGTCGGGCTCAAAGGTTTTTATGGCTTCGCATTTTCCGGTTATGACAACTTTCCCGCTGTCAGCCGGAATAAAGAAGCTGTCACCCTTTTTAAATCCCAGCTCACAATCTCCGGAGGCTATCTTCCCTTCGCCGGTTAAAAACAGAATATGCACAAAGCTTCCGCTATCCACGGTAAATTCGATCTTTTCATCCGTATCGAGCCTGTCTACGATAAAATATTCGCAGCTTCCCAGTCTGGGCAGCTCGTGTTTATGATTTACCGCTTTCTCCAGCCTTGTAACTTCCAATGCATCATCTATATGCAGCTCACGGGGCTTTCCGTCTGCCCCCATTCTGCCGTAATCATATATTCTGTAGGTCAGATCCGAATTCTGCTGTATCTCTGCCGTAAGTATGCCCTTCCCGATGGAATGCAGGGTTCCCGCCTCGATAAAAAAAACATCCCCGGAATGAACCCTTACTTTATTCAAAACCTCCGTAAGGGTATTTTCTTCAATCCTTTTTCTGAATTCATCCCGGCTTATCCTGTCCCTGAAACCATAGTAAATAAATGAATCCTCCGCCGCATCCAGGATATACCACATCTCCGTCTTGCCGGATCTGCCTCCGTGCGCCCCGGCATATCCGTTATCGGGATGCACCTGTATCGAAAGAGCATCTCTTGCATCTATAAGCTTGATAAGGATCGGGAAATTTTCGAAGACCTCACAGTTCTTCCCCAGAACCTGCTTTCCATTTTCTTCGATATATTCGTTTAATGTCCTGTTTGCATAGCTGCCGTTTCGGATAATGGAAGGACTGTCCGGATAACAGCTGAGCTCCCAGGTCTCAGCGAGAAAAGTACCCTTATCCGCCTTCCCGTACTCGTCGGCGAGCCTGTATCCTCCCCATATGTAATCCTTAAACGCAGGTTGTAATTTTAATAAAGACATGCTTCTGTTAGCTTTGCTAAATCTCCTTATACTATTGACCTCAATATCTTGGGGGTTTGTTCACGTTCCGGTGTCAGTACATGATACCGTATCATAACACGATTTAACACATAATAACGAATTTTTTATCCGTTATCTCCCAAAGGTCTGCGCATTCTGATATACTATATCATGAATCGAAGAATATTTTAACCTTATTTAAGAAAGTAAATGTTTAAATCATCTGTATCCGGACTTAAGACCCTTATATTGATCATTCTTTCCATAGCTCTTATCGCCAGTCTGATCTGTTTATTCAGTGTCAGCCGGAGCAACAGGCTGTTAAGGGAAGAGGTTGAACGACTCTCCTCTCCTCCGAAGGGCTTTTATCAGAAGCTTGCCACCGGCCGCGACGTCAGCATACTGGTAGTCGGAGATTCGATCGGTGCCGGCGCGGGTTCCACCGACGGAAATTCCTGGACAGAACTGTTGGAAAACTGGATCGAGCAGACTTATTACTGTCGCTGCGATATCGCGAATATCTCCCTTGGCGGCAACACAAGCTATGCCGGCTACGTCAGTGTGATGCGTCTGGACAATGAAGCTTCGTATGATCTGGCCGTGATATGCTACGGTGAAAACGACGATACGGGCGGCTTCACAAAGGAATATGAGGCCATTATCCGTGCCCTGCGCTTAAAATATCCGCAATGCGCCCTTATCAGCATACTTGAAAGCTCACAGAAAACCTACACTGAAAAGATCGGGGATATTAAAGCCCTTGCAGATCACTACGGCTATCCCGTTGCCGATATGATCGCCGCTTTTGATAACAGCGGCCGTTCCTTTGACGAATTATGCGCAGATGACAAGCATCCGAACGATGAAGGGTACCGCCTTTATTTTGAGACGCTGAGCAGTATCATCAGCTCCAAATGCGATTCCTTTGATGAATATTCCTGCACGGAAACCGATCCCCTCGATCCGGGTGTAAAGGAATACGATAAATTTTACTATATACCGGCCGAAAATTGCATAAGAACGGATGATAATACCTGGACCATAGACTTCAACGGTTCCCTCACCGGGAAACTCGGCATGGATCACGAGCTTACCGGCGGCGGCAGCAGCATTGGGATCATTGCCGACAATGCCCCCGTAACAACAGTCGATTTCGAATGGGACGATGAAAAGCCGCTTAAGACCATCCATAAGATATATGACAATGACTGTACTGTCACCATGGGAATGAAGCTCAGCTTCACCTCAAAAGAAATGGCCGATGCCTTTCACGGTCTGATATTTACCGGCGGATGATTAATTGATATAATTACAGCAAACGACAAAAATCTTTTCGTTTTCTATGTACAGGCTTCAAAAGCCTTGTCGGTAAAAGAACGATCTTGATAATACAGAGCCTTCATAAGGGGGTCCCCCGCAGGCGATCTGCCTTATGACAAACTTCAGGAGGAATGAACATGAAATACGATGTGATAATAATCGGAGCAGGCCCCGGCGGCATTTTTTCAGCGTATGAGCTTATCAGAAAATGCCCGGATAAAAAAGTGGCAGTCTACGAAGCCGGGTATCCGCTTGAAAAAAGGCACTGTCCTATTGACGGAGACAAGGTAAAATCCTGCATACACTGCGAAACCTGCGCGATCATGAGTGGTTTCGGCGGTGCCGGTGCATTTTCCGACGGCAAATACAACATAACCAACGATTTCGGCGGAACCTTATATGAATTCATCGGCAAGGAAAAAGCCCTTGAACTGATGCGCTACGTGGACGATATAAACGTCTCTCACGGCGGTGAAGGTACGCGGATGTATTCGACTTCCGGAAGTGAATTCAAAAAGCTCTGCATGCAGAATAAGCTTACCCTTCTGGATGCTTCCGTAAGACATCTCGGCACCGATATAAACTACATCGTACTGGAGCACCTCTTTGAAGAACTTAAAGACAAGGTGGAATTCTTTTTCCGCACTCCTGTGGAACGTATAGAAAAGCTCGAAGACGGCTATAAGGTGATCTGTAAGGACTGCGAAGCGGAATGTAAGGACTGTATCGTATCTGTGGGCCGCAGCGGCAGCAAATGGATGTCAAAGATTTGTGAGGATCTCGATATAGCCACCCGCTCAAACCGCGTGGATCTTGGTGTCAGGGTTGAGCTTCCGGCAGTTATCTTCTCTCACCTTACCGACAAGCTCTACGAAAGCAAGATCGTATACCGTACCGAAAAATTTGAAGATCAGGTACGTACCTTCTGTATGAACCCCAACGGTATCGTTGTAAACGAGAACACCAACGGTATAGTGACCGTCAACGGACACAGCTTCGAAGGCGAGGATAAGAAGACCGAGAACACCAACTTTGCCCTGCTCGTCGCAAAGCATTTTTCGGAGCCCTTTAAGGAGAGCAACGAATACGGTGAAAGCATTGCAAGACTTTCCAACATGCTCGGCGGCGGAGTTATAGTTCAGCGTTTCGGAGATCTGGAGCGTGGAAGACGCAGCAATCAGAAGCGAATAGACGAGGGCACGATAAGACCTACTCTTGCCGCCACCCCCGGCGACTTAAGCCTGGTGCTTCCCAAAAGGATAATGGACGGCATCATCGAGATGATCTATGCCCTCGACAAGATCGCTCCCGGTACCGCCAACGACGATACCCTGCTCTACGGCGTGGAAGTCAAATTCTACAATATGGAAGTCCGCCTTAACGAGCGTCTGGAAACAAATCACAAGGGCCTTTACGTTATCGGCGACGGCAGCGGAGTCACGCATTCTTTATCGCATGCTTCGGCCAGCGGCATCTATGTGGCCCGTCAGATAGCCGGAGAGTAGATCGGAAACTCGCCTGTCAGGCTTTTTTACAGGACGGGATTATCTCAGAGAGATTCTCCTGTATCTTAGCGGCAACATCGGGCTTATTCATAGTATAGATATGTATATGGTCTATGCCGTTCGCGAGAAGATCCAGTATCTGATCGGTGGCATAGGCTATGGCCGCCTGCTTAAGAGCCGCGGGTTCATCCGAGAACCTGTCCAGCAGCGCCACATAACGCCTCGGGATAAAGGCCTGAGAGAGCTTTATTATCCTCTCCATCTGCTTGGCGTTCGTAACAGGCATGATACCGGCGATGACCGGTACTGTAACTCCGGCTTCCCGCAGCCTGTAAAGATAGTTATAGAAGATATTGTTATCGAAGAACATCTGCGTTGTAAGAAACTCGCAGCCTGCATCGACCTTTCTCTTTGTATTTAAGATATCCGTCTTTATATGCTCCGCCTCTGGATGCTTCTCGGGATAGCAGGCTCCTCCAACACAGAAATCGCCATACTTCTTTATAACTTCCGTAAGCTCGTTCGCATGCTTAAATACCCAGTCGTCGGTACTCTCCACACCTTCCGGCAGATCTCCTCTTAAAGCAAGGATATTATCGATACCCGCTTCCTTTAATTCCCCAAGCTGCTTACGTATAGTCTCCTCCGAGGCATTTACGCAGGTAAGATGAGCCAAGGCTGTTACGGAATGCTTTTCTATATTGGAAGCTATCGCCGTGGTATATTTGCGCGTACTTCCGGCCGCCCCATAGGTAACGCTCATAAAATCCGGATTTAACTCAACGATCTCATTTACGGATTTTTCGACACTCTCATATTTATCGTCCGTCTTGGGCGGAAAAACCTCAAGCGAAAGCGTAGGAACATTTTTGTTTAAGATCTCGGATATTTTCATGGAGTACCCCTTTCATGATGATCATTAAGGAAGACCAATCTCTCCCTGCATATAAAGAAAGCCCCGTGATCCGGGGCTTTCGAAATAACAACGATTAACGCTTGCTGAATTCCCTTATCTCTTCGGAGACCGCCGGGCACTTCCCAAAGCGTCCGAGAAAACTGAGATGGTTTTGCGTTTTCCGCTCGGTTTTGCCTGATTCCGGCGGTTTCTGTAAGCAAAAAATGGGCGTCCCGGTATCTGCTAAAACTCCGTATGGAGTGAGGATTTGCTGCACAAGTGCTTCATGTCTACCGCATCCCAGGGCGGCGGACTGCTGCATACCATGCAGGAATCCTCACTTTTTTGGTTTGTTCTATGAATCAAAAGTGTAGTCCTCAGGAAAATCAGTGCT
>JAIKZD010000024.1 GCA_024682555.1 Lachnospiraceae bacterium
TGAATAGCCCGTTTCATATCCTTCACGCATATGTAAAGTGAATCGATTTTACAATTCATAATTATCCTCGCTCTCATTAAAATAGTTCACTATGAGAACCTGTTCTGATCAGTTCCAATATCAACTCCGTTTTGTACACGCGGTAAACAAGCAACCAATCAGGGTATATATGGCATTCTCGTACATTCTTATAGTCTTTGGAATCAGTCAGTTGATGATCACGAAATTTATCCGGTAGCGGTTTCTGCTCAACCAGATATTTAAGAACTTCTCGAAAGTCTTCTTCCCTGCAACCGCTCTTTATCGCTTTCTTATAGTCCTTTTTGAACTGAGTTGTACGCTTGATCGTCTTAATCATTCAGATCCTCCATCAATTCATCTATGGAGGAGAAAGAAGCCATTTTCCCTTTTTCAGCATCCCTGATCGCCTCTAGGGTTGTAGCGTTCGGAACATCTGCAGAAACAGGGAACGGGATTCCATTACTTCTGATTACCTGCTTCAAAAAAACATTGATAGCAGTGGACATATCCATACCCACTTCCTTAAAAATGTCACTTGATTCTTTTTTTACTTTATCCTCTACTCTAACAGTAATTGTGCTACTCATACCAACCTCCTTTCTGTACTGTTATTGTAACACACTGTCTGTACGTTGTAAACGGCAAAAAGCGGTCCAGGGGGTGGTCCGAGGAATTTGAGATGCCCTCAACCTCCTTATTTTACTGGGTTTTTTGAGTATGGACCCCCTTCGATTCCGCTACGAGCTGCTTTAAAAATCCCGCAAGTATCACATTTGCGGGTTTTTTTTAGTTAGAAAGGAGACCTCCGAACCATGAAAACAGCGAAAAAGAGATTATCTGCTATCGTCATGACCGTTGTATTGACAATCCCCCTCACCATCGGATGCATCGGATGCGGCAGCAAAGGTGAAGAAAACCTTGGGGTATTCAAAGCAGCCGCAAAAAACGGAGTTATCGATCTGCATCAGGCCGGCATTAAGATCACCCTTCCGGATTCTCTTAAAGATAAACAGGACAGGATTGCCGCAACCCCTACCACATACTTTGTGGATTCGGAAGGAAAGATCCTCGAATCCGATCTCGGTTCCCGCAGTGAAGGCTCCTGGGAGGACATGCTTGAGAAGCACCTTCAGATTTTTTCCGCAGCCCGTAAGAGCTATGCTTAAGCACAGCACTGACAGTACCTCGCTTACCGTCATTGATTTTTTATTTCTCTCCTCCAAAACACTTAACTCTGTTCTGCCTTCTCCGCAACAGGTGCTTTTTCACGGATCCCCATGGAAAGAGCCTGTTTCGGACAGACGTTTATGCATTCCCTGCATCGGATGCATTCGGCACTGTTGGGATTCTTGCAGGGATCCACGTTCATCTTGCAGGTTTTCGCACAAAGACCGCAGTTTACGCAGGCGTGCTCATCAACATGCATCCTCACCAGACTCACCTTCTGGAACAGTCCGTAAAACGCCCCCAGAGGGCAGATATACTTACAGAAAGGCCTGTAGATGAAGACCGAGGACAGGATGCAGATTATCAGCAATAAAAACTTCCATCTGAAAAGCCATCCCAGGGTATCTCTCATCGCATCATTCAGTAACACTAAAGGGATACCTCCCTCAAGCGTACCCACGGGGCAGATATACTTACAGAAGAAAGGCTCCCCCACCCCAAGTTTTGAACGAAAGAAAAACGGCAGCGCAAAGACCATTACGAACAGGATAACGTATTTAAGGTATCTTAACGGCTGATCGATCTTTTTCGGTATAGTAAGTTTCGGTGTCGGGATCTTATATAACAGCTCCTGGATCAGTCCGAACAGGCACAGCCAGCCGCAGACAAACCGTCCCACCACCAGTCCTATGAGGGCCAGATACCCCACTACATAGAAAGCAAATTTCCTGTGCCTTCCGTCAAAAACCGCCTGCATGGAGCCGATGGGACACGCACCCAGGGCACCGGGGCAGGAATAACAGTTCATGCCGGGTACACATAACTTTTTAAGTCCGCCTTTGTAGATTGCCGGTCCGCCGGGCAGAAATCCCTGTACATATGCGTTCGTAAGGATTCCCCATCCGGCCTGGACACATTTCCTGAGAGCGCCGTGTTTCTTAGCCAAGGCCGATACACTCCATACAGATATTGATGGCCTTTGTCAGGACCGTATCCAACTCTCCGCGATAGATGCCGAACGCCATACATGCTACCGAAGCAAAGATCAGAACAAATGTTACCCAAATCGGAATTTTTCTGCTCACCGTTCTCTCCTTTTACTGATTGTCACATTTTCAACGTTACGCAACAATTATACTTCCATCCATAATGAATGACAAACAAAAAATGCATCCGGACTGCTTCCGGACTACTTAAGAAGGGTATCTTTGCTCACCGTAAGCTTCTTCGTAAATGTCCTGCATCTTTCCTCATCCTTTATTACGGCCCGAAGCTCACAGCCCTCAAAGAAGGTGACAAACACTATCCCGAACACGACACGCAAGGGTGCCATGTCATAGGTTCTTGAGGAAACCCTGACGGCAAAAAATCCTTCCCTGTAATACAGGCATGAAATGCCTGCGATCCCGTATTTCTTTCTTCCCTCTTCATCCTCCTCTTTTTCGTACCGGAAAATGACAAGGAAGAACAGAACAAAGATAATGAGGGCTGTCAGAAGTATCAGACCCGCGATCAAAAGCGCGGTTACGGGAACCTTATTTCTTTTGTTCCCCGACACATCCCCTGCCGCACCTATCACAACGGGAGGCTTGTTTGCACCGAGCACTGCCTGCCCGGGCTGTTCCTCCTCTTCTGCCGGTTCTGCCATATCATATACATCCGTGGTGATCATATACCCGCTTTCCTCATCATCCGGATCTTTTTCGTATTCATCCTCCGTATCGGGATCTCTTTTATCCATTGGATCATCAGGCTCATCCTTTTTTTCCGGTCTGATGGTTATGGTGGGACCTTCCGGCTTATCCGGTGTGGGTGTGGGCTTAATATCTCCGGGAACCGGCACAGTCGGCGCAGGGGCAGGTGTAATATACGGAGTCTCGGGCTCCGCACCCGGTACCCCCGTTGGAGCAGGGGTAGGAGTAACACTTTTGATTGATGACACCCTGCAGGTCGTGGAGGCCGTATTTCCGGCCCTGTCTCTTGCCTTGATCTCATAGGTCCCGTTTTTTGAAACCGTAAATCCGGCTTCACTGTGCCAGGCACCGTTATACCAGTAGGGAGTATCCGAAAGTCCCGACCCGGAATCCGATGCCGTTATCACGATCAGCGCACATGCGGGATTATTTGCCGGTTTTGATGCCGCCGACAGATCCGGAGCCTTTCTGTCTATATTTTGCGTATCTGCAGCTTTTCCTGCCGTATTGCCCGCCCGGTCTCTTACAAAGACCGTCAGTCTCCCGTTTTCCGTCTGTTCATATACATTTTGGGATGTCCAGGTCGCTCCGCCGTCAAACGAATAAGGCTTGTCCGCAAGCCCCGTATCCAGGTCGGATGCGGTAACCGTGTAGATAACGTTTTCCGCGCCGTACTCCGTTCTGTTTGGCGACAGCACAAGCTGAGGCGGCGTTTTATCCGTTACGGTGAGCAGAGCATCCGCAGAAGTACAGGTCATATTGTTTGCACCGCTTACCACACATCTGTATCCCGTACCGTTTATGCCGTATCTGATTCCTCCTATAACAAGGTTTGATGAATTACAGCCCGAGTAGCTGATCCCGTTCTGCAGAACACCGTCATTCAGGTCCGTACAGGTCCCGTCCTTTACGATCTGCCACTTATATCCCGAAGCATTTGCCGCACCGACGGAAAAAGAAGCGCTGCCGTCGGTAACCGCGGACTGTGATACGGGCTGTGAAGTTATCTCCGGAGCGGAGGGTCCGTAAATATATACTTCCCCGCTTATCTCGCTCAGCTCCGATATTCCGAAACCGCATCCCCTGGAACCTTCCGTTCCCTCGCCGACACATTTGGAATAACCCTCGCCCTGCCTGTTCTTCATTGATATTATGTATTTGTGCCCGGGATCGAGACTGATGGCGGCATCCGAACTATAGGTCGTTTCATCTCCCGTAGTCATGTCTTTTATGATAAGACAGCCTTTTCCCTCGCTGATATAGCCTCTTACCACCGACACGTAGGAATACAGGCCGTTACAGAAGGGACAGGTATATTCGATATCCCCTTCCCTGCTCCTGTGGACGGTATATACCAGACTGTCACATCCGTAGGGTGTTTCATAATTATAGAAATTTTTGTCATTGTGATAAATGAGCTCCCCCGCATTTACCCTGACAGCCCTGATCTTTGAATAGATCAGAGGCAGCATGATAAAAGCTGCCAGCCAGAACTTCCATATTCTTTTTTTGTCTTTCTTCATTTCCGCCTCCGTTTATATGATTTTCAGGTTTCATAAAAGGTACGTTTTATCAGGATATCTTCAGCAGAGCCGCTGTCTTGATATAGAGATAAGATATAAAAATGCCCATTTGTTATGCTTCCGGTTCCGGGCCGGACCAAAAGCCATATGTTTGTGATAATGGAAAATATACGCCTCCGGCATCGCCGCTGTCAACGGTCAGATGTACGTCATTTTTAACGAAAAATCAAAAAAATCACACCCTGAAAATCCTTTCCTTTCAAAAGATTTCGGGTGTGATATTATAGATCCGCCCACAGGGCCGTATTCAGCTTTGTCGATTATGCACAAAACCTATCCAAAGGTAACACCGAATATATATTCCGTATCATAGGTGCACACATACAGATAGTCATTTTTCATTCCGAATACCTCAGGCGCGCTGCTTAGAGGTATCTTCTGATTGACCGAGCCGTCGCTTAAGTTCAGAACATAGATCAGATCATCCTCATCCGTATATCCGTATCCGCAGATAAGTGCATCCGATAAAATGATAAAATTCTGTGAATTGCATACAAGGGGTTCGCTTTTCCATAAAAGGGTATTATCGCTTAAGTCTATGGCAGCCACATACCCCGAATCCGGCTCCTCCCCGGAATTCCCGTTATGTCCGAAGCTTACATACAGGATCCCGTCAACGGCTTTCGCATATCTTATATACTGGGTCGCCTCGGATCTTTGTCCCTTTTCTTCGTCCGGTCCGTTTAATAGCACGGAAAGATCGAGATCATCAAGTATGATGGCATCATTCACCGGATCGCACAGAAGAAGGGCCTGATAATCATAAAAACGGCTGACCGTATCGTAGGGTCTGTACTGATAATCCCCGTCCTGATAAGGCAGAGAGGCATTTTCTATCCCGTTATTGCTTATCCAGAGTTCGGGATTGATCCATTCCTCTTTTCTCTCTCTTCTCTTTTCAAGAGTTATGATGGCAGGGGACCCTTTTGTCCTGTCGGATCTGTAATATCCCCAGGTGGGATTGCCGACCGAAGCCTTGTCCTTCATGCCGCCGTTTCCGTCCTCATCCTGATCGTAAGAGACGGGAACAAGCCTTATTACATTCTTATCTTCCCGTTCCTTTATCCGTCCGGAAGGATCATCCCCCTCAGGGGGAAGGAATTCGCTCTTTATAAGATCCTCATGTTCGGGTTCTTTTAAGGTGATATCCAGATCCCCGAAGGCATAGGGTGCGATATCATAAGGGCTGAAATAGATATTGAGCCCCTTATCATCCACGCTGAAACAGAGCAGATCATTTAAGACCATATCCTCTATGGATGCTTTTACCCACTCCGGATCGAGGTCGAGATCCTCATACTTTTTCATTACCTCATCATATATCTCTTCCGAAAGGGAATCATCCCGGTTTAATACATCGGATACCTGCAAAAGATCCCCGGTATCCGCGGCAAAATTATAGCTCTCCGTCCAGTGCATGGGATGAGCTCCGCCGGCATAGGATGACCAGAAGAGCAAAACGGTAAACAGCCTGTCATCGGCACGCTTTATCTGAGCGCTCACATCCAGAAACATGCTGCCGTACTGTTCACTCATATCAGCTTCACCGGGACCCCTGCCGTTTTCCGTGGAAAAATAGGAAAGAGCATCCCCTCCGTAATAGGAGATCTCCGTCTCAACGGTATCCTTGATATCATCATCGAGCTTGTCAAGTGCCGCATCCAGCTTAGGATATTTTTCCGACTGATCATCAGAAAGATCGATCCTCGGATATGAACCGGTTACCGCGATGCCCTCCGTGACCTCACATTTCACGCTGTATGATGTGACCTCGGCCATGATCTCATCCGGATCTTTTTCCGTCTCCTGCCCGGAAGAAGGATCCTCCTGCGTGTCGGATGAGATATCCGCCTTATCCCCGGCCTTATCCCCGGCCTTATCCTCAGCCGCATTCACGTTTTCCGTATTTTCCGGGATCTCACCCGGTTCATCTGTCCGAACTTTTGTATCGGCAGAAGAAACCGCCGCTCCCTGAGGAAGTGCGTAACATCCCGCCAAAACGGCAGACACCGCAGCCGATATGATCAATGCAAGTATGGTCTTTCTCATTATCTTCTCTCCGTTTCCCGCAGGGCCCACCCGGGATTATTTGATAAGTTTCAGGATATCATTATAGGTGATCACAATGACAAGCAAAAGCAGCAGGGCAAATCCCACAAAGGTAATCTTAGCCTCTATCTCCTTGTCCGCAGGCTTTCTCCTGATCAGTTCCACTATATAGAACAGCAGTTTTCCGCCGTCAAGTCCGGGTATGGGAAACAGATTGAAGATACCGATATTTGCAGAAACCAGCACTGCGATGTTAAGCATATTCAGTATCACGATAAGGGCGCCGTAGGACCGGCTCTCCTCATAGATATCGCTCATTACCGCCGTTACGCCCACAACTCCCGACATATCTTCCATCTTAACTCTGCCGCGAAAGATCGAGATCACCGACTTGATAACGTTTTTTACACTGTAATTCAGATAATATACGCTGTATCTGAGGGTCGATAATACCGTCTGATCCTCTGCCGGCCTGCCGCCTATCACTCCGAACAGGAACCTTCCCGCTTCGGCGGAGTACTCCGGGGTGATATCAACGCTGTTTCTGACCCCATCCCTTTCGTAGGTGATGGTCACCGGTTCACCCCTGTTAAATACGGTATTTAACAGTACCTCGTCATACAGATGTATCCTTTCATGATCCATCTTTACGATCACATCTCCCGGCTTAAGTCCGGCTCTCTCTGCCGGTGAACCTTCCACTATATCCGACAGGGTGGCATCTGAATATCCGGCTATGGACAGAACGATTATGGAAAAAACAAAGGCAAGGAGAAGATTTGCCACGGGACCTGCAAGGACGGTGGCTATCCTTTTTGAGACCGGTGCCTTTAAAAAGGCCCTGTCGGACAGCTCCTTATCCTCCCCCTCAAAATCCTCTTCGAAAACACAGGCTCCTCCAAGGGGAATGATCCTCAGGCAGTACTTTGTCTCACCTTTCTTAAAAGAAAAGATCGCCGGACCGAAACCGATCCAGAATTCTTTTACATATATGCCGTTCTTCTTGGCAACAAGCATGTGTCCGAGCTCATGTATGATTACGATCAGCCCGAACATCACTATAGAAATAAGAATACTCATCTTAATAACTCCCTGGCCGCAAATTCGCGGGTTTCTCTTTCTGCCTCAAGTATTTCATCCACTGTGGGATCATCGGTCTTTCTGTGCCTTTCCATGCAGACCTCTATGGTATCGGCTATATCCAGAAAACCTGCTTTTTTTTCGAGAAACATGCCTACACAGGCTTCATTTGCCGCATTAAACACAGTAGGCATGGTACCGCCTGCCCGGGCGGCTTCAAATGCAAGTGCCAGACCCTTAAAGGTCTCTGTGTCCGGCTTCTCAAAGGTCATCTCCTTTAATTCAAAGAAATCGACCCTCTTTGTATTTAAGGGCTTTCTGTCCGGATAAAAAAGCGCATACTGTATCGGAAGCTTCATATCAGGCATTCCCATCTGGGCGATTATCGCCCCGTCACAAAATTCCACCCCCGAATGTATGATGCTCTGGGGATGCACAACAACCCTGATCCTTTCAAGCGGAACATCAAACAGCCATTTTACCTCCATTACCTCAAGGCCCTTGTTCACCAGGGTCGCGGAATCCACCGTGATCTTTTTCCCCATGGACCAGTTGGGATGCTTAAGGGCATCGGAAACCGTCATGTTCTTAAGCTCCTCCCTCTTCTTTCCCCTGAAAGGGCCGCCGGAGGCCGTAAGGATTATGGATTCTATGTTTCTTTTATCTTCGCCGTTTAAGGACTGGAAGATGGCGCTGTGTTCCGAATCAACCGGGAGGATCCTTACGCCCTTTTCCTTAGCAAGGGGTATGATTATATGCCCGGCACAGACCAGTGTCTCCTTGTTTGCAAGGGCTATATCCTTGCCGGCATTTATGGCGGCGATGGTGGGTCTTATTCCTATCATCCCCACCATGGAGGTCACCACGATATCCGTCTTTTGAAGAGCTGCCGCCTCTGTCATTCCGGACATTCCCGAGAGAATCTTCACCGGCAGATCCGCGGTCTTTATCTTAAGCTCCTTTGCCTTTTCCTCATCAAAGACCGCTGCAGCCTCAGGCCTGAACTGCCTTATCTGCTTTTCGAGAAGCTCTATATTTGATCCGGCCGCAAGAGCCGTTATCTCTATTTCCTTGTTTTCTTCCGCTATCTGAAGTGTCTGGGTGCCTATGGAGCCCGTGGACCCCAAAACCGCTATTCTTTTCATTTCCTGTCCTTTTTACTACATGATCTTTATAAGAAAGCCGGACAGCAGATATATTATGGGTGAAACAAATATCACGCTGTCAAACCTGTCAAGTATGCCCCCGTGTCCGGGAATGAGATTTCCGTAATCCTTTATGTCATTGTTTCGTTTGAAAGCCGAGGCCGTAAGATCCCCGATCTGGGAAACCACCGCTCCGAGAGAACAGATGAATACAATTATCAGCGTTATATTCTGGTCCGCGGTCTTTTTGCTCACAAGAAGAGCCGAGTACAGGAAGGCAAAAAGAGCAGTGCCCGCAACTCCGCCGATGGCTCCTTCAATGGACTTTTTAGGGCTTAAAACAGGTGCCAGTCTGTGTTTTCCGAAGATCTTTCCGATGCAGTATGCCGAGGTATCGCATCCCCAGGATGCAATATATATCAGCCAGACCATGTATTCCCCGTTTTCGAGGGTTCTGGTCATATATATGAAATGAAGCATGAACGGAACGTAGATGAATCCGAAAAAGGCCTTCATTGCAGTCATTCCGTCATATTTCGGAAATGCAAAAACATAAGCGCCCATCATGAATATGATGACCGCAACGATCACAAGCATCAGGGAATTCATATTCGACGCGGCGGATAAGTATCCCACCAGAAAATAAACCACGGTTCCGGCGATACCCATCACGGAGAAAACGTTTATCCCCTTATCATCCTTTCCGCAGACTCCCGTTGCCCTGTAAAACTCAACAAGTCCGGTCAGGGAGATAAAAAGAAGGAGGACATCCATTACGGGTCCGCCGAACGCATTCATTACCGCCACTATGAAAAGCAGAACTATCCCGCTTATCAATCTTACACGAAACATATACTCTCCTTGATAAAAACCGGAACCGGATCAAAAAACTCCGGCTCACTTTAAACACATGCAGATCCCCCGGGAGCTTCAGACACCGCCGTATCTTCTGTCCCTTGAGGAGTATGCGGAAACAGCCTTTTCAAGCTCTTTTTTATCAAAAGCGGGCCAGGGCACCTCCGTAAAATAGAACTCCGCATAGGCAAGCTGCCATAACAGGAAATTTGAAAGCCTCATCTCTCCGCTGGTACGTATCATCAGATCGGGATCGGGCAGTCCCGCGGTATCGAGACGCTCCTCAAACATTTCCCTTGTGATCTTTCCCTTTTTTATAACCCCGGAATCCATATCTTCCGTTATCCTGTTCACTGCCCTCAGTATCTCATCCCTGCTTCCGTAATTAAGGGCGATGGTAAAATGGAGTCCGGTGTATTCTTTTGTGGCTTCTTCAAGCTCTTCTATCTTGGCTCTGAGACTGTCGTTCAGACCGGTGATATCCCCTATGACCTTTATGATCATATTGTTCTTTTTTGCGGTCTTTAAACAGTTCTTAAGATATTTTTCCAGAAGGCTCATCAGCTGATCCACTTCTTCCCTGGGACGGGACCAGTTCTCGGTGGAAAATGCATACACGGTCAGATATTCTATACCCATATCATGGGCGGCCCTGCAGATATTTTCCACGTTTGCCGCGCCCTGGACATGTCCGTAGCTTCTGGGCATCCCCTGAGCCTTCGCCCATCTTCCGTTTCCGTCAAGTATAATGGCCACATGCCTTGGGATCTTCATAAATGAACCTCTCTCCATAAAAATCCTTACCGTATCTAAAGGGGGCAAAACGATAACGTCCTGCCCCCTTTAAAACACGATCGAATCTATACTGTCAGTATGTCCTTGGATTTTTCTTCTATGATCTGATCAAGGGTCTTTATAAACTTGTCCGTCATCTTCTGAAGATCATCCTGCAGCTCGTTTATCTCATCCTCGGAAACATCCTCTTTTGCCAGCTTCTTAAAGGAATCATTTCCATCCCTTCTGATATTTCTGATGGCAACCTTATTCTCTTCGCCCTTTTTCCTGACTTCCTTCACCAGCTCTTTTCTTCTTTCCTCGGTAAGCTCGGGAAAAACAAGCCTTATGACATTTCCGTCATTTGTGGGATTGATACCAAGATCCGACGCCTGTATCGCCTTCTCGATATCCTTAAGCAGGTTTTTATCCCAGGGCTGTATCTGGATAAGTCTGGGTTCGGGGATCGACAGATTTCCGACCTGCTGAATGGGGGTCGGGGTTCCGTAATAATCCACCCTGATATTGTCGAGAACATGAGGATTCGCTCTTCCGGCCCTGATGGTATTCAGCTCACCCTTTAAGTGTTCCACCGTTTTTTCCATTTTGTCTTCGTATTCCTTCAGTCTCTCGTTCATAGAATGACCTCCCTTGATCTATACCGTTACCCTTGTTCCGTTAAACTTTCCGTTTATGGTATTTACTATGCTGTCCTCTTCATTCAGGGAAAAAACATACAGCGGCATATGGTTTTCCATTGCAAGGATGCTGGCTGTGAGATCCACGACCTGAAGCTTCTTCTCGATCACCTCATTTATGGTTATCTCATCAAACCTCTTTGCCGAAGGGTTCAGCTTCGGATCGCTGTCATATACACCGTCTATTGCCTTTGCAAGAAGAATGGCGTCCGCATCAACCTCCACAGCTCTTAAAAGGACCGCCGTGTCCGTGGAAAAATACGGATGGCCGGTTCCGCCGGCAAAAAATACCACCATGCCTCTTGAGAAGTATTTATTTGCCCTGTCCTTTGAAAACAGCTTGGTGAAGGATCCGATCTCAAAGGGTGTGAGGATCGCCGTTTTAAGGTCAAAAGAACGGAAGATCTCAGAAACATATATACAGTTCATGACGGTGGCAAGCATACCTATCTGATCCGACTTGGTCCTGTCGATCTCGTTGCCCTTCCGGCCGCGCCAGAAATTACCGCCTCCGATAACTATCCCGACCTCAATGCCCTGATCGGCTATCCTTTTTACCTGATCTGCCACACGTCTTACCGTTTCCTCATCAAACCCCGTCTTTTTATCCCCTGCAAGGGCTTCACCGCTAAGCTTTAACAGAACACGCTTCATATGGCATTCACCTCGTTATTCCTTATCAAAAAACTCCGTCGGGCTGACTTCCGCATAGCACTGTGAGCACAGACCTTCGATTATCGCGCCGTTGTTTATCTGGATGGTCTTTGATTTGATATTGCCCATGATTATTGCGGTGGAATCAAGTACAACGGGGCCCATTATGTCTATATCGCCCTTAACGGCACCTGCGAAAACACCGCCGGAAGCGGTCACGTTTCCTCTTACCACGGTTCCGGCACCGATCTTGACCGTTCCCACTGCCTTCAGGTCACCGGTTATCTTGGCACCGTCGGCAAATACTTCCTCGGCGTCCGAATTACCCTCTATGGATCCCGTAACTTTAAGCTTTCCTTCAAGATTGATATTACCCTTTACCGATCCCATTATATCCAGATTACCGTCGGAGATCACATCACCGGTGATGGACATTCCGTCGATGATGACACCGGTCTCTTTTGAGGTCTTCTCGGCCGTTGTATTGATGGGAGCGGGTCTGTATGATGACTCTTTGAAAACAGGCTCGACACTTGTTTTGGGCTCCGATACGGGAGTCTCGGATACAGCAGGTGCTGCCGTCACGGGCTCGGGAACATCCTGTGATACCTCGGGTTCGGGTTCTGCAGTCACTTCTTCCGTAACCGTCTGTGCGCCCTCGGTAACAAATGCCTCGGGGATCTCTATCTTGGGCTCGGCCGATGCAGTAAGGTCATCCGCTGCAGGTTCCGGAGAAACATCTCCCGTAAACTCTGCCGCGATATCCGAAAGATCCGGATCGGCAGGTGCGGGGATCTCAGCTTCCGAAACAGCTTCTTCGGGTGTCCCTGCTGTCACGCTCTTTGCCGCTTCTTCCGGCAGGAGCTCATTGACCGCCTGTGAAAGATCCTCTTTGAAATCCTTGAAAAAACTCATGTCTAAACCTCCGTTCTGAATTGCATATTGTTTCTGATTGTCATTATTTTCTACTCAAAGTGGAAAGTCGGTGTGGTGGATGTAGCGGTGGGATCGATGGGCAGTATCACATATCCTCTCTGAACAAGCCCTTCTATGATCTCCGGAAGTGCTTCAACCGTTGTCTTCTTTTCCGGAAGGTCGTGCATAAGGATCATGACATCCCCGCCGCCCTTGCTGTCGCAGCCTCCCAGCACACGGCTCACTATCGCGCTCTTTGTGGCCGCAGGTCTAACCGCATCGCCTGCGGATACATTCCAGTCATAATACTTAACGCCCGCACTGTTCAGTATGTTCTCGTAGATGCTGTTATCAAGAGGCGAAACACTGTTGTTGCTGCCCCCGGGGAACCTGTAGATTGTGGGGATCACTCCGGTGACGGATGCCACATAGGCCTGATTCGCCGCAAAATCATTCACAAAGGCATCTGCACTTTTATATACCTGCGAATAAACGTGAGAAGTGGAATGAAGCCCCAGGGTATGACCTCCGGCAGCGATCATTCTGTATCTTTCTATGTTTGCGGGATCCGTTTTGTTATTCACGAAGAAAGATGCCTTGACCCCGTATGCATTCAAAATTGCAAGGATCGCATCCGTATTTACGCTTGGTCCGTCATCAAAGGTAAGATACGCTCTTTTAACGGTACCTGCCGGAAACATCTCAAGATTTCCGGGCACAACGGGATCGGAATAAACATTCGGATCCGCAGCTATGACCTCATTTTCCTTAACGGATTCCTCTTCCGAGATCACCACGCAGTCAAGATCCGAAGGATTGACATCATATACAAATACATTATTCAATATCGGAACGGTGATAAGCAGGATCCCGATATATCTCATTGATCTTTTGATATTTTCCCTGAACATAACAAAAACATTTTAACACACAACTGTGTAATTAAAAACCATTTTAATAAAAAACATGTGATATCTTTATTGTCCGTTATTTTTTCCTTCGGAGGCATCGGATGCGTCAACTGCGGTCTCATCCTTTACCTCGGGCATGGGCATCTGAGCTTCTCTTATCTGGGTCCTGAAAGCCCCGTCCGGAATGAGGGGTCTTGCTTCGATGACCTCCGGTACTTCACCGGTATCCTTTAATAATCTTACCAGGGCAAATACCGCCATGATGATCAGGGGAATCCCGCCTATTATACCGGTGACGGACGGTCCCACAAAGGGATTTCCGCCGTTCTTTGTAAAGTATATCCCGATGGAGGCAAAACCGTTCACGCTTCCGTGGGCTATGACCGCGGGCCATACGCTGCCCGTACGGAAGGTAATATAGGCAAAGGAGATTCCGAGGATCACGCAGAATATGCACATGGATATGATACCGGTCACCGGATATCCGGGATATCCGAGTCCGTAATTATGTCCCATTATGGTAAGAGGCAGATGCCAGAGACCCCAGACAGCCCCCGTCACGAAAACCGCCGGAATTGGGCCTAAGAGCTTTGAAAGCCTGGGCTGGAGATATGCTCTCCATCCCCATTCCTCGCCGAAACAGGTCACCACATTTAAGATGGGTGAGAAAACGAGTCCCGAGAAAACGGAACCGATCAGAGCCGTGCGCAGTCCCGAAACGCTCACCGCCGCACCCTGTTTGCTGAGAACGCCGACATAATACTCAAGATCCGGGGAAAATTCCGATCTGAATATCATGAAATATATCAGGGCACCCAATATGGCAAACAGAGGCGGAAATACCCATGCTCCGACATAGTACCTGATCTTTCCCTTCACAAAGTTCGGATTTAACATACAGTCGTTAAAGCCCTCCTTTGTAACCGTTCTGGTAAGAAGTACGCACAGCGCCGGAAACAGCATTACCGCCGCGGTATTCAAAGCCCCTATTGATCCCACGACCTTCCACTGCGGATACAGAATGGCAAACTCATAGGTATATGTTACAGCAAAAAGGCTCGCAAGAAATATCACGATCCGTTTTATGATATCTTTGTCTTTTGTCATAATAAAGCACCCCCGCAAACAAAAACCTGCTACCGTTAGATTATACCAATCCCGGGGGCAGGTTGTAAACCGTGTATGGACCTGGATAAGACAGGAAAAGGCCCTGACATTACCGGAACATAAAAACTGCCTCCGTGATCAGGAAGCAGTTTTTATGATCCGTTATCCGACCGGTCCGTGTTCCGTCAGGCATACAGATCTATGGGTCTGTAAAAGCCTATGGACTGTGTGTACTGATCAAGCTCCGGTCTGGAAGCTTCAGTATTCTGCGTGTTCTCCACAGGCTGAAAATCCTGTACCGGATTGAGTACTCTTGAAGCATTCTGTCTTGACTCTTCCATCTGCTTCTCTAAAATACCCATGAAATCAGCCGTTTCTCCGCGCTTTAAAGGATTTATGTTCTTCTGTTCCTCCGCAAGCGGTGAAAAATCCGTTTTCGAAGTAAGGAGATCATCACCAATACCCTGAACCTTGTTCAGACTGGAAGCACTGACAGAATTTGTGTTGTAAACATAGGGCTGCATATAGCTCATGCCTACTCCGCCTACCTGCATATAAATCTCCTTTCCTGCAGTTTCATGAAACCGCACAAAATTCCTGACAACATAATACCTCAAATATCAGTAATTGTCAATAATATCCGAAACCGCCCCGGGATCGATCTTTCCCTCCCCCGAAAGCCTCTGGGCTTCGGACCTGAAGGTTATCATTCCCCCGCTCTTATCCGACTGCATCAGTGAGCGGATCTGAAGGTATTTTTCTTCTTTTATCAGATTCCTGATGGCGCGGTCGGCCGTCATTATCTCCCGGAGAAAGACTCTTTCACCCCCCGGCCCTTCCGCGATAAGGCGGGAAAAAATGCAGCTTATCACCGAGGCAAAGCACTCCCTCATATACTCCCTGTCATTTATATCCACATTTCGGATCAGTTTCTTAATGGTATCCACCGCACCCGACGATCTTACGGTGGAGATCACAAGATGCCCGCTCATGGCGGCATCCGTGCAGGCTCTGATCACCGCCTCATCCTCCATGGAACCCGCAAGGATAACGTCCGCATCCCTGGTTTCTGCCTCCCTTACCGCAAAGGAAAGGGCTTTCGGATCCCTTCCCGTCTCCCTCTGTTCTATGACGGATCTTTTACTGTTAAGAATATATTCGGCCGTCTCTTCAAGGATTATGATGTGCCTGCTTGAGGTTTCGTTTATGTGATCCGCAAGGGACGCCGCAAGAGTGGTCTTTCCGCAGCCCCCGGCCCCGGTAAAGAGTATCAGTCCGCTTCTTCTTTTTGCAAGCTCCAGTATATGTCCGGGAATGGAGAGTTCCTCCGCAGACGGTATCACCGAAGGTATGGGATGCAGTGAAACAGAAAGACCGGATATGCATTCCGATACGCTTATCCTGTATCTTTTCCCGTCCGCCGGGGTGTATGAGAATACACAGCTTCCGGATGCGGCAAGCTCCCTTTTAAGTCCCTCATCAAGAAGAGGCTCAAAGGTTTCCGATATCACGGTTTCATCCATAACCTCGGTAAGCGTCACCTCTCTGCTCCCGTCATGCCTTATTGCTGCGGGATTTCCGGGAATCAGGTGTATGTCCGTGATGTTGTCTTTTGTTTTTCCGGTGATCCTTTCGATCAGATCCCTCAGTCTGTCCGAAGCGGCATTATCCATGATCATTTAAGCCTTTCAAGCACCTTAAGCAGAAATCTCCAGGTTCTCTCGGCGGAAGCGGTGTCAAGGGATTCCTTCGGAGTATGGATATTCTTCATCTCCGGTCCTATGGATATGCATTCGAGATCTTTGATCCCCGCGGAAAAAATACCGCACTCAAGACCCGCATGGATCACCGTGACCACAGCCTCTTCCCCGGTCATTTCCTTATATACTTCAAGCATCGTATCCCTAAGGGGTGAATCCTCCCTGTATTCCCAGGCAGGATAATCTCCGGAAAGGGTAATGTGTCCCCCCGCCGATTCCGTTATGCATAAAAGTCTGTTTACCAGCTCTTCTTTTTCCGATGAGACCGAACTTCTCAGCGCAAATCCGTATATGACCTCATTCTCCTCCGTTTTCAGTACGCCCAGGTTTAAGGATGTCTGGGGAAGCCCGTTTATATGCGGGCTCATCCTTATTATTCCATTCGGAAGGGTATACAGTAATCTGATGCAGTCCTCCGTGGATCTTTTGTCAAAAGCGGCTCCGCTGTATCTGCCGCACTCCTTCACCCTGCATTCTATTGACGGATCGGTGGTCCTGTACTCATCCTTTATCTTTGAAAACAGCATTTCGATCTTTTTTTCGAGTCCGGTATCCGTTTCATTTCCCGGAATGACAAGCACGGCCTTGGAGCTCCTGGGTATGGCGTTGTCCTTGAGCCCGCCGTTTACTGATAAAAGTCTTATATCCTCTTTAAGAGCATAGAGAAGCCGTCCCATCAGATGATTCGGGTTTGCCCTGCCCTTGTCTATGCTCACGCCCGAATGTCCGCCCATAAAGCCCTCGAGGCTTATCTCATATTCCGTCCCGTTTATGTCACTTTTCAAAAGGGGCAGATG
>JAIKZD010000040.1 GCA_024682555.1 Lachnospiraceae bacterium
CTGAAGCTCAGAAAGCAGATGCAGCTTGAGCTTAAGAGACTGCAGAAAAAGCTGAATATCACCTTCATCTATGTTACACATGACCAGGAGGGATATATCCTGCTTCCGATCTCCGGAAGCTCCTGTCCCGCAAGCCTCTCGATCTTAAGCTCGTTCCCGTTCGGAAGCGAGACTATGCATTTCAAGACAGATCCGACATAGATGTAATCCTTTACTATGGCCACCAGTTCAAAACCATCATGAGGCTCTTTACTGAAGCGCATTTTCTCAGGTCTTACGGATATGGTTGCGTATTCCAGTATTGAAAAACTTTCGTCGCATTTAACCCTCACAGCCCCGTTCTCAAGGGTAACGGTTGCTATTCCCTCGTGGATACTAGTAACGCAGCCGTCGTAGGTATTGGTCTCACCTATAAAGGTCGCCACAAATCTGGTGGCGGGATGCTCATAGATCTCTGCCGGGCTGTCCAGCTGGTCCACGATACCGTCATGCATGACCGCGATACGGTCACTCATGGTCAGGGCTTCCTCCTGGTCATGTGTAACATAGATGAAGGTGATATTCAGCTTTTTCTGCAGTCTCTTAAGCTCAAGCTGCATCTGCTTTCTGAGCTTCAGGTCAAGAGCCCCGAGAGGCTCATCCAGAAGAAGCACCTTCGGACGGTTGATAAGTGCCCTTGCGATCGCGACCCTCTGTTTCTGACCTCCGGAAAGCTGGTACGGATATCTCTTTTCAAAGCCCGTAAGCTGCACCATATC
This sequence comes from Lachnospiraceae bacterium, assembly GCA_024682555.1. GTDB lineage: Bacteria > Bacillota > Clostridia > Lachnospirales > Lachnospiraceae > UBA2868. The sequence goes on from JAIKZD010000040.1 coordinate 759, forward strand.
CATCATTTCCAGAACACGTTCCTTTATCTCATCCTTCGGAACCTTCTTCATCTTCAGTCCGTAGGCGATGTTGTCGAAAACCGTCTTATGGGGAAACAAAGCATAGGTCTGGAATACGGTATTAACATTCCTTTCATAGGGCTCCTTTTCCCCGACCGGCACTCCCTCGACTTTGATGGTTCCCGTGCTGGGTTCTTCAAATCCGGCGATCATCCTTAATGTCGTGGTCTTTCCGCATCCCGAGGAACCGAGAAGCGTCAGGAATTCTCCTTCTTCAACCGTGAGGTTTAAGTCCTTTACCACATGGTTTGATCCGTAACGTTTATTTACGCCTGTCATTTCAACTACTGTTCCCATACGAACACCTCCGGTTAAAGCGCTTTCACTCCTCTTTCACCTGTACGGATCCTTACGGCATCTTCCACGTTCTTTACAAAGATCTTTCCATCCCCGACATGGTCTGTTGCGCATACTTCGCAGATATTAGCGATAACCGTCTCCACATCCTTATCATCTACCACCACTTCGACCTTGACTTTCGGGAGCAGATTGATCGTCGTTTTATAGCCCTTAATTTCATTTACCGTCTCTTCGGAACCACCCTTTTGGGTACCGCATCCCATTGCAGTTGACAGGGTCATTCCTCCGCAGTGGATCTTATCAAGCACTTCCTTCACGTCTTCAAGCTTCTCCGGCCGTATAAAAATATTCAGTTCCTTCATCCTCTGTTCCTCCTTATTTGCGGTTTACCGGAGTCCCTTTCCCCGGCGGTCCTTAGCTAAAAAAAAGAAGGGTGCTGCGACACAGCACCCTTGCCTTGAAAAGCATTTTCATTTCTTTTATGTGCAATATAGATCATTCCTCACTGTTTTACAACTACACAAAATGACCGTTTTTGTACTCCTTTTTGAGTATAAGAAGGAAGACAGGGGGACGGACCTTTTGTCTTCGCCCCCCTGTCTTGTTCACGTGAGAAGCAGATGCTCCCCGGACATGTCATAATACAGCGTGAGACCGCCTCCCGAGGTGTCAAATACCCTGACTACAGACCCGAGGTTTTCTTCGATCTCAAACTGCTCACCGATATCATCAAAACGGGACAGCCCCTCCGGATCGAAGACCGTATCCGTTACCGATGTGAATACCGCGGAATACAGTATCTCCTGCTCCACCAGATCCTGGAAGATATGACTGCCATATGAGAGCTCGGGATTATATCCGGCCTTACTCTCCTCTATTTCAAATACAGCCTCGAATCCGCTGATATCCGAAAATGAAGCCGGGATACCGAGTTCGGGGGATGACGTGCATATCCTCCCCGGCACCATAAGTATCAGCTTCTTTCCGCTGTTTCTTAAGCTCCAGTTGATCTTCCCTATGAGCTTTGCGACAGCCGGCTTTTCGGAATAAGGCATATTATAATAATTCACGGGATCGACATATACCGCTATATCTATCTTTTCCTTACGCGAAAGACCCATGGAGGAATGACGGCTTTCTACTATTATCCTGCCTTTGTCCGTATCTTCGGGTATCCTTATCTCCGCCTCGTCCTTACAGACCTTCAAGGGTCTGCACTGAAGGAGATTTATGGCATATTCACCGTCAGGGGCCGCATTTATGGTAAATTCCACATCCACAGCGTGATCATATTCGGAGGAAATGGTGTGCAGAAGGTCACGCATATTATTCATAATATCCCTGTTTGAGACTATGCCCTTGCAGGATACGAAACGTACATCACGGGGACGACCCATGTTTCTAAGGCTCTGTTCCGCCTCATGATCCCTCTCTCCCAGGATGTTCTTAAGGTACATCGGAAGATTGTCCATAACAGTATCACTGTCAACAAGGCTTAAGCTCCGGCTCAGGGTATCAATGACCTCTGCCTTTCTCTGTGAAAACCTGTGCTTTTCGGCAATAGTCGTATAATTGGTGGCTTCCGGGCTGTCAAGACTCACAAGCCTCGGATAAGATCCGTCTATCCTGTCAACCGCTGCCGTACCGAGTCCCATCACAAGCCTTAGCATCCCCGCAGTCTGGTCTATGGAACGCAGGAACTTATACGGGCTGTACGAATAGGCAACACCCGCTGCGCATGGCATGAAATACTGTCCGTAATATGATCCCGAGATACGCTGGACAAGAAGTGCCATCTGCTCATCCTTTTTATCGAGCCCCCTTCTTTTCCTGTAATCCAGTGCGGAAAGGCTCATGGTGCTGGCGTATACCGTCCTTATCGCATCCTCGAATTCCTTAAGTCTCTCCGGGAGTTCACCCCTGTTCACACAGAATACGGATTCATACTTTCCGGCAAATGCATTCCCGAATCCGTCCTCAAGGATACTGCTGGATCTCACAATGAATGGGTCATGCCCGTAGTACTCCAGAATGTTCACAAACTGCGCTGCCATCTCCTCCGAGAATGAACCGCCCATGATCCTGTCCGCAAAATCCTCCGCCAGGGAAAAATACTCGTCACCGCTCCTCTGCCGTATCCTAAGATCCCAGAATCCGTTATCCACAATAAAGGTATAGAACATATCTGAGCCGATAAAGAAAGAGTCATGCTCTTCCATTACCGTATCTATATCCGGAGCGTTATTTCTTATGATAGCCCTTGCAAGAAGCATTCCGCAGGCTTTACCCCCTATCATTCCGGTACCCACCATATGGCTCCTCGTGTCAAAATAATCCTCCGGTCTGAAATGCTTTTTG
>JAIKZD010000051.1 GCA_024682555.1 Lachnospiraceae bacterium
GGACAAAGAGGAAGAATTTATGCCGATTATGCTTTTGAACATGATCGTGCCGAGATCGCATATGTGGTCGAACCCGATCCCGGCAGGAGAAAAGCGGCGGCGGATAAGTACGGACTCACCGATGACAGACTTTTTGACGATCCGGCTGAGTTTTTTAAACTTGGAAGGGTATGTGATGCCCTGATCATAGCTACCATGGACAGGCAGCATTACGGGCATGCGATCCCCGCACTTAAGCTCGGTTATGACATTCTTCTTGAAAAGCCAATCTCTCCCAATCTTAAGGAGTGCCTTGAGATCCGGGACACCGCCATTGAAAACCACTGCAGAGTAATGGTCTGTCATGTTCTCAGATATACGCCCTTCTGGTCTGCCGTTAAGAATATCATCGACAGCGGTGAACTGGGACGGATCATGGATATCCAGCACAATGAGAATATCGGAAACTTTCATATCGCGCATTCATTTGTTCGGGGCAACTGGAGAAACAGCGATATGTCCAGCACCCTTATGATGCAGAAATCCTGTCATGACACGGATCTGCTTGCGTGGTTAACGGGCAGCAGGGCATCATCGGTTTCTTCCTTCGGGGGACTCAGATATTTTACGGCAGAAAACGCACCAAAAGGCAGCGCGGACAGATGCGTTGATTGTACGATTTCGGACTGCCGCTTTGATGCAAGGAAGGTTTATCTGCCCATAGTGGGGGAGTGGCCGGCAACGGTACTGTCCGTGGACCAGTCCGAAGAAGGCTTAAAGAAAGCCATAAAGGAAGGCAATTACGGCAGATGCGTGTATAAATGCGACAACAACGTATGTGACCATCAGGTTACCATATTTGAATTTGAAAACGGAGTACGTGCAACCTTTAACTTAAGCGGTTTCACCAACAGGATGTGCAGGACCGTCAAGATCATGTGCGAGGACGGAGAAATACGCGGAGACGATGATCTTAACGAGATCGAGGTCATAAGGTTCTCGTCAAACTGGAAGTCCGAACCCGAGATAAAAAAGATCATACCGGAAGTAAGGGAAGGCTTCCACGGAGGCGGAGACAACGGACTCATTGCGGATTTCCTGAATATGATCGACGGTAATGATTCGGAGAATCTCTCCGCTATAGACAGATCAATCGAGGGTCATGTGATGGCCATCGGTGCCGACAGATCCAGGATCGAACACAGAACGGTGGATCTTTCCGAACTCCGCGGAGACAGGTGAATCTATGAATAAAACGGGTTACGAAAAACTTATATCGGTGCTTAAGCCGGTTTATCTGGAAGAAAAGTTTGCGGACGCTTACGAAAAGTGGACGGGTGAAGGCCATGTCCTTTCTGACGCGGAGCTTCTTAAGATCCTTGACAGATACGAGCTTTCTCCCGAATGGATAAACAGGCTGACCGGATATCTTGATGCGCTCAGATCCGATCCGGCTGTCACCGAGTACATGACTTTCGTTTCCTGGATCATGTGCGATGCAAGATATACATACTACATAGAGGATAAGACCGATTTTAACCTAACACTCATCGGAGATCCGGGGCGTACCGTTACCTTCTTTATCTGCCTGTCCTGCGTCTTTTACGCGGAAAAGGATCTTATAAGGAGACAGATACCTGCTTCGTTATATGAGGATATCCCCCACAGGATGCTTAAGAGGCAGATGAATAAGATCATGCAGAGTGACGATTTCTTTGTGGATGATCTTCAGTGGCAGGCGAATTTTTATTCATTATCCATATATCTGTTTGACAGATTTCTGTTCGTTCCGTGCAGATTTGATGACCCTTATACTTTCTACCGAAGGGGAGATGAGGTGGTCGGAATAGCCGATGACGGGCTCAGCGTGGATACGGAAGGCCAGATCATTTTAAAGAAAGAAATCCCTTCCGGATCCGAAGGCCGGACTGTTTCAAACGGAGAAATATCTTCCGTGACAGAAGAGGCCGGGGATATAAAAAAAGCGGATCCTGCCGAAGCGGATGTTAAGAACGGACATTATTACGGGGGATTCAGGGAAGACCGGAAGGTATCCTTCGTAACAGAGAGAAGGGAAAACGGATCCGAAGTCACAGGATATCGCATATCGCCTTGCGGCTATATCACGGACAGTCTGATCACTCTTGATAAGAGCGAATATAAACAGATCCTTAAGAGAGATGACTGGATGATAGGGTTTCATATCCCGGAAGGGGAGGGATACGTACCGGCAAGGGTCAGAAGTTCCATGAAGCCGGCCTGGGAATTCTTTAAAAAGTATTATCCCGAGATACCCTTTAAGGGTTTCTGGTCCGCAAGCTGGCTTTATGACGGGAGATTATCACTGCTGCTTCCCGATGACAGCAATATCGTCAGGGTTCAGAGACATCTGTTCAACTACAGCGGCGGATGGAACGGGGAGATGCTCTATTTAGAGCTTTACGGGGATGTTGACATGCCCCTTGAAGATGTACCAAAGGAAAGCAGTCTCCAGAAAAAAGTCGCCCGTTTCCTTGAAAACGGCGGAAGATTCTGTGAACCCGGAATGGTATATTTTCCCGAGGAACTGGATAAGGATCATGAAAAGATGATCTATATCACCCCGGAAGATCTTGAAAGACAGGATGAATTGTTTGAGAGTAACGGTCTGAAAGGAAGGATTTAATGAAGAAGGAACTAAGAAGAAACTGGCAGCTGTATATGATGACTGTTCCGGCGCTTATTTTCCTGATCCTGTTTTGTTATATCCCTTACGGCGGATTGTGGATGGCTTTCACCGACTATAACTATCTTGACGGTATATTCGGAAGCCGTTTCGTGGGGCTTGAAAACATCAGGTTTTTCTTCAGCTCCGGTACAGGCCTTGGCCTTAAGTCCGTAAGGAATACACTCATAATCAACTTCTGGGGACTAATCATCGGTACCATCGTTCCCATCACCATAGCGATCTGTTTTAACGATGTAAATCACAAAACATATAAGAAGATTTCGCAGAGCGTCATGTTTTTCCCCTACTTCCTGTCATGGGTTGTTGTGGGTGCCATCATCTATGCTTTCTTCTCAACCAGTACCGGTATAGTAAACCAGTGGCTGGCAGGTGCGGGACAGGATACCGTCAGATGGTATTCGGAGCCTAAATACTGGAAGCCCATCATCATAACCGCCGATGTGTGGAAATGGTGCGGTTACAATTCCATCATCTATATGGCAGCCATCGCCGGATTTGATCCGACACTTTATGAGGCTGCAAGAGTGGACGGGGCAAACAGGTTCAGGCAGATCATATATATCACGCTGCCGCTTCTTAAGCCCACTGTCGTGATCCTTACGCTTATGGCCATAGGCAGGATCTTCTTCGGTGATTTCGGAATGATCTACGGTATAGTCGGAAACAACGCTCTTCTCTATGAGGAAGTTGCCGTTATCGATACCTATGTGTATTCGGCCATGAGAACCCTGGGCTTCTCATATACTACCGCAATAGGACTTATGCAGTCCGTGATGGGTCTGATCCTTATAACGATCTCGAACCATTTTGCAAAAAAAATAAATGACGGGGAGGGACTGTTCTGATGAAAGATCAAAGCATACACGGAAAGATCAGAAGATCGGGCGCGGATATCGCAGTCAGCGTTTTCTCCTACACCTTTGTCGGACTGATCGCACTGGCATGCCTTTTGCCGCTGATCATGGTGGTTTCGGTCTCTCTGTCTGATAATACCGCTGTGGTCCAGAGGGGATATTCTTTCCTTCCAAGAGAGTTTACCGTCGATACCTACAGATATCTGTTTGCACACAGCGGAGCCAGGATACTCAGATCCTATCTGGTGACCATCACCGTGACCGTGATCGGAACCATTGCAGCCATGGTCATTACGGGTATGTGTTCCTTTGCATTATCCATCAAAAGCCTTAAGTACAGGAATGTGATCGC
>JAIKZD010000055.1 GCA_024682555.1 Lachnospiraceae bacterium
ACAGCCTTCTGAACCTCAGCGGGATCATCGGAACCGAGAACTTCCTTAGCAGCTTCCCTGTTATAGATAAGAACGCCCGGGCAGCCCTGCCATGAAGTACCCTTCAGCACTCCCTTTGAATCGGTCATAACGTCCTGGGTATATTTGTACTGGTTCTTAAGATCATCATCCGTAAGACCGAGATCCTTTACGGAAAGAGCAAAATCCGTATCAACATACTTAAGCGCGTAGTCTGCTTCAACAAGGAAGATATCGACCTTATCATCAGCAGCTGCCTTGTCCTGATTTAAGAGTGTCTCGTCCAGATGATTCTGGTATGCATTGTCCTGATTAGGCGTGATATTCCACTTAACGGTCACATCTCCGATCTTACCTGAAGTAGCATCGGTTTCCTCATAGCCGGGATAATGGTCGGTCACCCTTGACTTGAATTCTTCGTTCCAACAGTAGATATTTAAAACCTTTCCGCCGTCTGTTGCCTTTCCGCCTCCGGCGCTCCCTGCCTTTCCACAGCCTGCGAGCATTCCTGCCGCCATCGTTACTGAAAGCAATGTAACCATTAATTTCTTCATCATAGCTTCCTTACCTCCCATTTCCTCAATATGGATAATCTGTTTTTGTTTTATCTATTTAAAACAGCACCCGCTGTCTTAAATCACTTGATCTTTCTGACCGTTCCTCCGGCCTTTAAGGTTCCTTCCACCACGACCTGTTCAATAAGCGTGGCCTTCGGATTATTAATCATGTCGATCAGCCGTTCCGCTGCTTCCCTTCCGATCCTCTCGGTGTCCTGCGCGATGGTGGTAAGTCTCGGAACTATCCTCGCCGCGATCTCCGTGCCGTCATATCCCGCGACCGAAATATCATCGGGTATGTTCAAGCCCCTTTCCCTTATCGCGCTCATGCCCCCGAAGGATGAAACATCATCCGGATAGAGGATGCAGGTCGGAGGATCGGGAAGATCCAGTAGTTTTTCCGTTGCCTCATATGCCGAGCGTATATTCCTGTACGGTGATGTGATCACATATTCATCCGGAGTCGTGATCCCGAAGCCCTGCAGCGTTCTGTAGAAGCTTGCAAGCCTCGCCTGGGTAACAGATGATTCCTGTCCGTGAATGTATGCGATCTTCCGGTGTCCCATCTCATATACATAGCTGACCAGATCGTTTATTCCCTTGGCGTTGTCCGAAACAATGGCTATCCTGTTGTAAAAGATATGGTCTATCGTAACAACCGGGATATTGCTGTTAATAAGCTCGTCCACCTCGGGATCAAAGAAATCCACGCAGGCGATCACCACTCCGTCAAAACCTCTGTACATCGCATGTGCGAGATAAGTCATATTGTCCGGTCTGGACTTATCGGCATTAATAAAGGTGATGTCAAACCCGTTCTGCTCCACACATCTCTTGAAGCTGTCCAGAACATGGGAAAAATAGTCATGTGTAAGTCCGCTGTGCGCTTCATCCACAAAAAGGACTCCGATATTATTGCTTCTTTTTGTTTTCAGCGCCTGCGCCGCGGCATTGGGATGATATCCGAGCCTCTCGGCAGTCCTGCGGATATTCTCCTTTGTCTCCTGTCCTATATCACTGTGGTCATTGAGAGCCTTTGAAACAGTTGCTATGGACACTCCACATGCTTTCGATATGTCTTTCAGCGAGACATTATTCTTTGACATTACACCCCTGCTTTACTTATCTGCTTCCGGGCCTTAATCGTTTTCGACAGCAAACCGGACAACAGCCCCAATTTCTATGGTTATTTTTTCTAAAACGTTTTCGTAATTCAATCGTAATACTTTTAACGTTAATATGCAAGTATTATTATCAATTTTCACTAAAACTATTAAATATTCACAAAAATATGGGGTGTTTTGACGAACGGATCTGCCGGTTTCGAAATAATTTTCGTAAAATATCGACATATTTGCCCATTTTTTCGAAAATCAACTTAAAAAGCCGCATCCGAATCCGGAAACGGCTTTTAAAACACTGATACCCGACGATAAAGGGGAGAATTAAGGTCGCCGGGTATCTGAAATATGAGGGTAGAAGTTGAAATTAACAACTCTTTTCAAAGTCTACCATCT
>JAIKZD010000087.1 GCA_024682555.1 Lachnospiraceae bacterium
AACCCCGGAAGCGGATAAAGAAGTGATGACAGGGGCATAAAGACCGGGTTGACAATATATATGTAATGTGTTACCTTTTTAGTAAATAAGGTAATGCATTACATATTTTTTTATCACCGGAGGACATAAAATGGATCGGGAGAACAATATATGGACTACGATAAAGAGATGAAGCTTAAAAATGTGGAATTCGGAGATATGCCGCCCCAGGCTTTTCTTCTGGGATTACTGAGTGCATTTGACAACCGGTATCAGGCCGCTGCGGATGCGTATTTTAAGGAGATAACCTGGAAACAGTTCTTTGCTGTCATTTGCATCGGGCTCTGCAGGGAGGCCCCGACCATAAACGAGCTGTCCGAAGTTATGGGAAGCTCGCACCAGAATGTCAAGCAGATCCTGCTGAGACTTGAGAAAAAAGGTTTTATCAGGACGGTTCCCGATGATAAGGACAAAAGAAAACAGCGGATCATCGTAACGGACGCCGCAAGGGATTTTCTGGAAGAAAACGATAATAACGGGCAGCAGAGTCAGTACGTCATTGGGCGTATCTTCGAAGGGATCAGTGAGAAAAGTCTTAAAACAACGATACAGACTATCATGAAAATGGAAAGGAATCTGAGCAGGATATGAAAACACTTATCATCTATACATCACAGACAGGATTTACAAAGAAATATGCGGGCTGGATCGCGGAGAGGACCGATGCGGATCTGATGACCCTTAAGGAGGCCCGGAAAAAGGATGCCGGGTTCTTCGGGGGATATGATGCCATCGTTTACGGCGGATGGACCATGGCCGGAACCGTGGTCAGCTTGAAATGGTTCCTGGATAAGGCTGCCGCATGGAAAGATAAGCGCCTTGCCCTGTTCTGCGTCGGAGGGAGCCCCAATGACAATCCGGAGGTGGAAGTAATGCTTCGCAGGCTTCTTACGGATGAGCAGAGGCAGTATATAGCTGCTTTTTACTGTCAGGGCGGATTTAATTACGAGAAGATGAACATCGCATCCAGACTGGCCATGAAGATGTTTGTCGGAAATCTTAAGAAAAAGAAGAATGCTTCCGGGGATGAGAAGAAGATGGCCGAGATGATATCCTCCTCCTACGATATTTCGGATATCAGCTATACGGATCCCATCGTGGAGTATCTAAAGAGTGGGAAATAGAAAAGGATGACCTGATGAGAAAAGAATTGCTGGCTGTATTCAGCGGGTTTCCGGATCATCATTTTCCGGAAGAGATAACAGGAAGGCTTCGAAAAGAACTGACCGGGCGCAAGAGCATCGTCTTTATCACCGCCTGCCCGTTTGAATTTACGCAGAATGATGATGACTGTAACGGTATGTATGAAATGTTTGCCGAACAGGATATAAAGTTTGAGAAACACTGTGTAATAGATAAGCGTACCGGACCATCGGAGGCCAGGGCCCTTATTGAGAACGCCGACTGCATATTTCTTATGGGCGGGGGAGTCTGCGGGGAACAGCTTGAGCTTCTAAGGGAAAAAGACTGTTTTGAGGCACTGCTTGACTGTCATGCCGCAATTCTCGGCGTGAGCGCGGGTTCCATGAACATGGCGCGAAACACCGTGGATTTCCTTGAGTCGCCGGAGGCTTTTCCGGGGCTTGGTCTTACGAATATCACCGTGAGCTGTCATCATGACCCGGATGATACAAGACGGTACGAACAGACATTAAAAATGTCCGAGACCCGTGTTGCCTATGCCATGGAGGACATGAGTGCTTTCTTTGTCAAAGAGGGAAGGATAGATACCGTCGGAAGGATCTGGCGTGTTGAGAACAGAGTGCTGAGGCCCATCACACAGGATGACATTCATGAGCTTGAACAGGATGAATTCCGCCGGGTATTCGACATGATCCCGGATCAGTTCGACAGATTCCGCCCGGGGTACAGCGATGACCTGTTTGCATTTCTGAATGACCGGGCGGGGACAGGACCCGGAAAGAGAGTTCTTGAGATCGGACCGGGAACCGGACAGGCGACGGAACCTGTGCTTCTGACCGGATGCGAATACCATGCCATCGAACTTGGCAGGCAGCTGTACCGTAAAATGGAAGAAAAATATGGGAGACTTCCTAACTTCAATATAGTAAATGATGACTTCATCACACATGATTTCGGAGATATGAAGTTCGATATGATCTACTCGGCAGCCACCATACAGTGGATCCCGGAAGAGACCGCATATTCCCGGACCTTTGAGCTTCTGAAGCCCGGCGGGATCCTTGCGATGATGTTTATCTCATCCGAATACAGGTCGGATAACGTGTCTTTGTATGAGAAGATCCAGGCGCTTTATGACAGGTATTATAAACCGGATATTCCTTATGAGCATGGGAATTTCAACTATACTGCCGCACCCGGGTACGGTTACTCCGGGGTGGAGAGATATGAGTTCAAAGGGCAGCGGGTTTTTACCGCAGAGGAATATGTGGGATTTACCGGAACACACTGCGATCATATCGTGATCCCTGAAGACGTCCGCAGGGAATTCTTTGAAAAACTGGGAAATGCCGTGACGGAGGCAGGAGACAGGATAGTGTTCAACGATACCTGTGTTTTATATCTTGCAAAGAAACCTTAGGAACAATACCCCCAAAGGTCATAAATCTGTTGAATCATAAGCCGTGTTCACTTACAATAAACAAAGATATGTTTACGGTTCAACGATCCTTACCGGTCCGAGTACTATGGAGGGAATTTATGAAAAAGATCGCATTGATCACGGACGGATGGCGAAGATGTGTGACCTACGCCTGGGTAGTGGGGATAATGCAGGGCGCAAGGGAACACGGCGTTGATATCTGCCTGTATACCTTCAATACCAACGGAAATCTAAGCCATGACGAAAAGTTCAACGAGGGCGAGTATGCTCTTTACGAACAGATAGATTACGATGATTTCGACGGTTTTATCTTTGACTGCACAAATACCGAGGATCCGCAGATCATCGCGGCCACGGTGGAAAGGCTGAAAAAGGTGCGGGTGCCCGTTGTGAGCATCTCTTATTATGTCGAGGGATTTCATTACGTCGGAAATGACAATAAAAACCTTATCCGTGAGATGGTAAAACACATGTATGATGTCCACGGATGCAGGAAAATGATATTTGCGGGAGGACCGCAGTACCATTATGAGAACATACAGCGTTTTGAAGCATTCTGTGAGACGCTGGAAGAACTGGGACTGCCGGTTTCGGAAGAAAGCTACATGTTCGGGGACTTTGATTTTGATACCGGTGTCCGCTATTTTTCGGAATGGGTGGATGCGGGAAAAGAGTTTCCCGATGTTTTTATCTGTGCCAATGACAACATTGCTGCAGGCATGTGCAAGGAGGCGATGAGACAGGGATTTGATATTCCCGGGGATTTCAGGGTCACAGGTTTTGACAATCTGGACAAGGCTGCTTATTACAGGCCTCAGATAGCAAGCGTCAATCATAATCGCGGAACACTCAGCAACAGGGCTTTTGAAGTGCTGAATGCCCTGATGAACAATGAGGAAGTGGACATTTACACCTATATGCACAGCGAGATTGTCCCCGCCGAGACCTGCGGCTGTAAAAATACCGGTCTCGTGGATTACCGTGATTACGCCAAAGAGCAGATAGATTATAAAGTCGAGCTTGACCGCCATGAAGAACGTACCCTGGAGCTTGAAAAGCGATTTGCGGAATGCGGGAATATAAACGGCCTTTTCGAAAGCTTTGCCGAATATATCGGGAATATCGAATGTGCCGGCATTTTTATCTGCGTGGACAAAGCACTTCTGGAGGCCATGCCGGAAAGCGCTTTTTCGGAGGACAGGCTTGATATGGACTCCCTTGTCGTTGTGGCGGGTGAGGATCGAGGCAGACGCCTGTACTCAATAAGAAATTATAAGGATGTCCGGAAATATCTTGCATCTTCCGAAGAGCCAAGGGATTTCATGTTCTTCCCCATACATTTTCGAAACAGGAGAGTGGGAATGACAATCCTGCTTGACCCTGCATTTCTTTATTATCATTATATGTTCTATGATGTGCACCATACCTTTATAAACAGGCTCCAGAACCTGTTTATACAGACACAGCTTGAGAACGCGGCCGAAAGGATGAGAGGTCTTTACAACCGGGATGTACTTACCGGTCTGTATAACAGGATCAACTATAACGAGATGATCCTTCCGAAGTTTGATACATATCGCAGGGAAGGTGTTGTCTGTGCCGTGTGCTTCTTTGATGTCGATGATTTCAAAATGATCAACGATACTTACGGGCATGACTTCGGCGATAAGGTGCTTCTTGCCATATCCGGGGCGATCAATGCATATAAGCCCGGAGATTCCTATGCCTACCGTTTCGGGGGTGATGAATTTGTGGTGTTCATCCCCTATGCGTCGGAAGAAAAGGTTAACCGTTTTACCGGCCGTGTTCATGAAGGGCTGAGTAAGCGGAATATTGAGGTGAGCAGCGGAGTGATCTTTACGGATCCCGGATCTTTACATACGCCGGAGGAATATCTTGGGATGGCCGATAAGCGTATGTATGACGTAAAGCGTACTCATCAAAGCGGAAAAAAAGAAAAGCCCATAGTCACAGAACCTTTTTACAGACCGGGATTCTTAAAGGGAGTCGATGTTTCGAGCATTCCGGAAAAAGAAGAAAAAGGCCTTATATTCAGGGACATGGACGGAACAGAAAAAGATCCGATGGATCTTCTTGTCCGGTACGGCGTGAACGCTGTCCGTCTGCGGATATGGAATGAACCATCAAATGTACCGGAATCGGGAGGTTATTGTGACCTTGCCGGGACCATAGCCATGGCACGCAGGATTAAGGAACGGGATATGCATTTCCTTCTTGATTTCCATTATTCCGATCACTGGGCGGATCCCGGAAAGCAGAGAAAGCCCGCAGCCTGGGAAGGGCTTGACTTTGACGGCCTTGTACAGGCGGTATATGACTATACCCATGATGTGCTTGTAAAGCTATCCGAAAATGATGCTCTTCCTGATATGGTACAGATCGGAAACGAGGTCAGGAGCGGATTTCTGTTTCCCGAAGGGGCCGTTCCCGATTATAAGGCCCTTGCGAAACTTATCAATGCGGGGATAAGCGCAGTACGGGACATTTCGGAAAGCATCGAGGTTATGATACATCTGGATCAGGGCGGACGTTTCTTCTGCTTAAGGGACTGGTTTGATGCGATGTTTGCGGCGGGGCTTGACAGGATAGATGCTATCGGTATTTCCTTCTATTCTTTCTGGCACGGCACCTTTAAGGATCTTAAGGATTCCATGACGCAGCTCATTGACCGGTACAAACTGCCCGTATATGTTGTGGAGACTGCACATCCCTGGAGGCACTGCCCCTTAGAGCATGTCAATAGGGAAATGATGAAGATGGCAGGATTTCCTGCCGGGATCGAAGAGCAGCGCAAGTCACTTTCTCTTGTGATGCAGATCGCAGCAAGTGTTTCCGGTGAGAGACGGACCGGGGTATATTATTGGGAACCCCTCTGCTTTACGGATAAAAACCTGAGCAGCTGGGATGAGAATATGGGGATGATGGATACGGAAGGAAGACTGCTTCCTTCATTTGCGGCCTTTAAGGATTTTGATCCGTTTAATCCTTTTGTTCCCGATCTTGATGGTTATATCGCATCCCTCTACAGAAAAAAGCCGGAGGAGATCCCTCCCGCCGGCACCGATCTTATTCCGAAGGGTGATCTTACGGATGAGACCTCAGGCTGGTGGATATGCAGAAAGCCCGACAGTGTGGATGTTAAGTGGGAGAACGGAGAACTTGTTTTTTCAAGCCTCTCGAATTTCACATTTGAGATCAGCAGGGATATACGGATCGAAAAGGCGGGAAACTACCTGCTTTCCGTGGAATACCGGGGCATCAATACCACAGGCGTAAGTGTAAGACTCTATCTAAAGAGGGTCTCCTGCAATGAGGAGGTGCTCTGTGAGAAAGACATCTATCCTTCGGATATCGGGTTTGAGCTCACATCGCTTAAGGCGGAAATACCTGAGGCCGTAGATATAAAGATAGGCCTTAAGGTGGAAGCTCCGCCGGTTTGCGGCAGGATAAAAGATTTCAGGCTTGTGGAGATGGAGGAATCATGGACGTAACTATATTACTGAATCTTGCAGTACTCATATTTTCCGCCAAGGCTTTCGGACTGCTGTCTAAAAGGATCGGAGTGGGAATGATGACCAGAGGCGAGGTGGCACTAATAACTCCGGTGGTTCTTAAGTATCTGTTCACCGAAAGACAGGGTAAGTCAGAGAACCGGCCCCATGACCGGTGATCCATATGAGCGGTAAGGAGAAAAAGTTGATAAAGACGATTGAAATAGTAAGTTTATCAAGCGGCACCATAGGCGAGGATTTCGCGGCACATGAGCTTAAGATCGGTATAAAAAGGCTTAAGGACATGGGACTTAAGGTTAAGTTTTCGACGCATGCATTAAGCGGCATCGAATATATCAGGGATCATCCGCAGGACAGAGCCGCTGACCTTATTGAGGCATATTCCGATCCGGAAGTCGATATGATCCTGTGCGCCATAGGCGGTGATGATACTTATCGCCTTCTTCCCCATCTTCTTGATAACGACAGGCTGAAAAAGGTTCTGGATGACAGGATCTTTCTCGGGTTTTCGGATACGACCATCAATCATCTGATGCTTCATGGCCTCGGGATAAAAACATTTTACGGACAGTCATTTCTTGCGGATATCTGCGAACTTGAAACGGACATGCTTCCCTACAGCAGACATTACTTTGAAGAGCTGATCCGTACGGGGAGCATCAAAGAGATACGTCCCGGCGACGTGTGGTATGAAGAAAGAACCCTCTATGACGAAAGTCAGGTGGGAGTACCGAGGAAAAAACACAAAAACACGGGCTTTGAACTGCTGCAGGGACCGCCTGTGTTTTCAGGAAAAGTACTTGGCGGCTGTATAGATTCCATCTTTGATATCTTCAACGGGGAACGCTATGAGGATATGCCTGCATTATGCGGGAAATATCATCTTTTCCCCGACAGGGATGACTGGAAGGGACGTATCCTCCTGCTTGAATCGAGCGAGGAAAAACCATCTCCCGAAAAATACCGTAAAGCCCTTATGTACCTGAAAGAGAGAGGCGTGCTTAATGCCGTATCCGGTGTGATCGCAGGAAAACCCATGGATGAAGCTTATGCAGGTGATTATAAAAAGCTGCTGGTATCCGTGACGGATGATCCTTCGGTTTCGATCCTGTTTAATGTAAATATCGGGCACGCAACGCCAAGATGCATCATTCCCTTCGGAATAGATGCAACGGTGGATGCGGATGAACAGGTGATAAGGTTTGACATCTGATACGGGAAACGAAAGAAGACCGGAATAAAACGGAGAGATATAGGTTATGGATCATGAGATCATAAATGCAACAGAAGAAGACAGAGAGGAACTGCTGTCCTTATACGCCATGCAGAGAGGCAGGGAGGGATGCCCCTGGAGCGATGATTATCCCTCGGATGAGACGATCGATTTTGACCTGTCAAGGGATGCCCTGTTTGTGATGAAAAAGGACGGTATCATAACGGCGGCGATCTCCATAGATGAAGATGAAGAGGTTAACCGGCTTGAATGCTGGGACAGAAGCCTTTCACCCCTTGGGGAGCTGTCAAGGCTTGCGGTGCTTCCGGAAGAACAGAACAAAGGCCTTGGAAGGATCATGTTAAGGTTCGGGATGGATGAATTAAAACGCCTGGGGTATAAGGGCATCCACATTATCGTAAACAAATACAATACAAAAGCTCTCCGCTCATATGCCGTATTCGGGTTCAGGACCGTGGGCGAATGTCATATGTATGAACAGGATTTTCTCTGTTACGAGAAGGAACTTTAGACAGGCTTTAAATAAAATGAACGAAGAATCGGTGTTAATAAACAGAAACAGAATATTCGGCACGGCCGGCTTTTATAAGGGAGCCCTTGCCATAGCCATACCTATAATGCTCCAGTCGCTGATCCAGAGCCTGGTGTCCCTTATCGATAATTTCATGGTCTCGGGACTCGGGGATGTATCCATGTCCGGCGTAAACGTTGCGGGACAGGTACTGTTTGTTTTTATGGTCTTTTTAAACACCATATGCATGGCAGGCGGTATCTTTATGACGCAGTTTTACGGGGCTAAGGATAAGGAGGGTATTAAGCAGGCATTCAGATTTAAACTGATGCTGGGATTTGCGGCCTTCATTCCCTATTTCCTTGTCTGTATCGTATTTCCCAGACAGGTACTGTCACTTATGCTGATAGGAAATACGCAGGCTGACATGATCCTTGATGAAGCGGTAAAATATATCCGTATCATGTTTTTTATCGGAGCCCCGATGACGGTATCCATGTGCATCGCAAGCTCCCTTCGGGATATGGGAAGAGTAAGATTTCCCCTTGTGGTGACCGTAATAGCCACACTTACGAATACGTTTTTCAACTATCTTCTGATCTACGGTAATCTCGGTTTTCCGAAAATGGGAGTAAAGGGTGCGGCATTTGCCACGGTGATCGCAAGAAGTCTTGAATTCCTGATATTTATTACCTTCTGCATCCGGGAAAAACCGGAATTTGTCATAAAGCTTAAGGAATTATTGCGTATAGATACCGGACTGTTCAAAACCATCCTGAAGAAAGGTGCACTGGTACTGTTCTGCGAGATGGTATGGGTCCTTTCCGAGACCGTGACCACCGCGATCTATAATGGAAGGGGCGGTGCCGATGTGGTATCGGGAATGTCGGCAGGCTTTGCCATAGCAAATCTTTTCTTTGTGGCCTTCGGGGGTATTTACAGTGCTGCCGGAGTGATCCTCGGAAAAACCCTTGGTGAGGGTAACCTGAAAAGAGCAAGACAGGAAAAAAACTGGATTCTCTCAGGGACCGCCGTATTCAGCCTTTTTGTCATGGCTTTTGCCCTGCTTACGACATTTTTTATTCCCATAGTGTTCGGAAGGCTCAGCGCATCCGCGATCTTTATCTGCAGAAGAATGGTGATCATGATGGCTTTATACACACCACTCTGGCTGTACATGAACGCTCAGCAGGCCATCGCAAGAGCCGGCGGAGACACGGCTATGGGAGCATATACGGATGCGACCATAACTATCTTTATCATGATGCCCCTTTTGTTCGGACTGGGGATATTTACGGATATCGGTCCTGTGGAAATGTATGGATGCATCAAGCTTCTGGATCTTGTTAAGGTCGTGGTATTTCATTTCTGGCTGAAAAAAGAGAGATGGCTTAAGAATCTGACGGAAGGGGATCCTTTTGAAAAACAAAATGACTGCTTTTGAATACGGTGATCCGGCCTCAGGCTCGATACTGATCGAACCGGTGGATGAGAGGGATCTGCCCCTTATCGCAAAAAGGGCGGAAATGATCAGAGAGCTGTCCGGGACAGAAATAAGATTCGTCGCGGTCGGTGTAAAAGACTGGAATAACGACCTCTCTCCCTGGAAGGCCGAGGCGGTCTTCGGAAACGAAGGTTTCGGGGGCGGCGCAAAAGAGACTCTCTCCGCAATCCTTGAACTTGCAACCCGTGTTTCTTCGGATAAGGGATCCGGAAATGATCCTTCGGGGAATAAAAAGAAAAAGATCTATATGGGCGGATATTCACTGGCCGGACTGTTTTCACTGTGGGCAGCATATCAGACGGATGTATTTTCCGGTATTGCCGCAGTCTCGCCCTCCTTATGGTATCCGGGATTCATGGATCATATGAGGGAGAACAGGATAAGGACAGAAAGAGTGGACTTAAGCCTCGGCGACAGAGAGGAGAAGGTCAGAAACCTCCTGATCTCTCAGGTTGGAAACAATATAAGGGAAGCGTATAATATCATAAAAAGAGACGGGGCAGAATGCTGCCTTACATGGAATGAGGGGAATCATTTTAAGGACGCGGATAAAAGGACGGTCAGCGCCTTTTTAAGGCTTATACATGATAACGACTGAAAGGAGATTGTAAAATGAGAAAAAAAGGATCCATAAGACTGCTTCTGATTCTCGCCCTGTGTGCGGCACTTTCCCTTACGGGATGCTATTATGCCGTTCCCTATGCAGAAACGGGAACAGTTGAAAAGGTTACGGGGGAAGAAAAGCCGGAGAGTCCTGTAAGCGAAACGGCTGACAGCGGGACGGATGCAGTTGAAGAGGAGATCGCGGAAGAACCCCCTCTCCCCGAAAAGGACATAGTCATACTGTTTACAAGTGATATTCACTGCGGTATAGATCAGGGTCTTGGCCTGGCAGGACTTGAACAGATCAGAAAATACCTGGAATCCGAAGATAATGAGGTAATGCTCGTGGATATCGGTGATGCAATTCAGGGTGAGCCGGTAGGTACCATGACCAGAGGCGGGGCGATCACGGATCTCATGAATAAGGCAGGTTATGATGCGGCCGTTCCCGGAAATCATGAATTTGATTACGGGATGGACAGGTTTCTTGAGCTGGCGGAAAAGGCTGAGTTTCCCTATCTGTCATGTAACTTTTATCATGAAGGAAAACCGGTCTTCGATCCCTGTATGATAAAGGAGATCGCCGGGGTAAAGATAGGTTTCGTGGGAATATGTACACCAAAGACCATAACCAGCTCAACCCCTGCATATTTCAAAAATGAGGAAGGCGAGTATATCTACGGCTTTTTGCAGGATAAAACGGGAGAAGGCGTATATGATGCCGTTCAGGATGCCATCGATGCCGCAAAGGCGGAAGGTGCCGGCTTCATTATCGCTATGGGACATCTCGGAAACGAAGCCGACTGTGAACCCTGGACAAGCATGGATGTTATCTCAAATACCTCCGGTATAGATGTTTTCCTTGACGGTCACAGCCATGATACGGAACAGATCACGGTTAATGACAGGGACGGAAACGAAGTACTCAGATCCGCCTGCGGAACAAAGCTTGAGTGCGTTGGATATTGTAAGATCAGTACGGAGGGAGAGCTGAGTACGGGACTTTATACCTGGCATAACGATATTCCTGCCGCAGAGCTTCTCGGGATAGAGAATGAGATGTCGGCAGCTGTCGGAGATGCCATGAATCAACTTGAGGATGTATTAAACGAAGTGGTGGCACATACGGATGTGGATCTTACCATATACGATCCCGTCATGAAGGATGAAAACGAAAAGCCCGTCAGAATAGTAAGAAGGATGGAAACAAATCTCGGAGATTTCTGTGCCGATGCTTACAGAGACCAGTCGGGAGCGGATATTGCCCTGGTAAATGGAGGCGGCATACGTTCCAATGTGGAAAAGGGAGATATCACGCTGGGAAATCTCTTAAATGTCCATCCCTTCGGGAACTCCCTCTGCGTAGTGGAAGCTTCCGGGCAGCAGGTGCTTGATGCTCTTGAATGGGCGGCAGCCAAAAATCCCGATGAGTTCGGAGGTTTCCTGCAGGTATCGGGCATCAGTTTTGAAATAAACACCTCCCTGCCATCACCCTGTGAAGCGGACCGGGACGGTATGTTTAACGGAATAAACGGTGAGAGAAGGGTCAGGAACGTAATGGTCGGCGAGGAACCCATAGATCCGGAAAAAACCTATACGGTTGCAAGCCACGATTATCTTCTGTTAAATGACGGTGACGGCAATACGGCCTTTGACGGGGCGGAGCTTTTACAGGATAAGGTAAAGCTTGACAATCAGGTTCTTATAGACTATGTAATGCAGAGTCTTGACGGAAATATAGGGGAAGAATATTCCGATCCTTACGGACAGGGACGTATCGTTATTACCGAGTAACGGTTGTTTTTTAGGGGTATCAATAGTATTATTTAACATAAGGGAGAGTATGTCCGGACTGTAATATGTATTTTGATGGATGCGCCGTAGCTACGATCACTGCACTGATCTTAGCGTTAATATTTCGTAAACTGACAAAGGGCAGAAACAACGAGTTGTTTCTGACCCTTTGTGTTGCTATATTGGCGCTTTCACTTATCGATATACAGTCTCTGAGATATGACCTCATAAAGGGCATTCCCGCCGATCTGGATGTGACCAGACTGGTATTCAGATATATATATTATATCCTCTATGGTATCGTGATGCCGGTCTTCTTTTTTTACATAAGTTCCACTTTAGGGCTGTGGCATAAGATACCGGATATAGATTCCATGCTTCTGTGGTGGATCGTCCCCATGTTTCTGTATCTGATCATACTCGGGCAGAATGCATTTTCTTCAAAGCTTTTCTATATTGACGATGACAGAAGGTTTGTAGAAACAACCTCCATCACGGGGCTTTATGTGATCATCGTCTATTTCCACATCCTGTGCCTTGTGGTGGTATTCATGTATAAAAAGCTCCTTGCAAAGGGACAGTTCAATGCACTTGTGATCACCCTTTTCTTAAGCGCTGCGGCAGTTATCGTTCAGTTTAATTTTGACAGGTTCAGGATATCCGCTTTTATCATGTCCATTATGGCCATTTCCGTTGCGATCTCCATTCAGAGGCCCGAGGAAATGATGGATTATGTGGTGGGATTACAGAATTACAATGCTTTTCTGCATAATACGAGGATAGACTTTGAATCGGAATCGCCAAAGGTATATCTTCTGATAAGATTTGTCAATTACAAATCCTTAAGGAGCAGCCTCGGTCTTGATAATTATCTGAGGCTTCTTGACAATATTTCCTCAAAGATAGGAAAGATGTGCAAGGTAACTTCCATCAATACCGAAAACTATTATCTCAATTCAGGTGTCTTTGCCATAGTGGGTGACAAGAAGTCCTATGAACAGGTCCTTGACTGCGGGCGCATCATTGCCGCCTATCTGCTGGAACCGGTAAAGATCAGGCAGATGGAGGTAATGCTTGATGCAAGGATCTGCCTTGTGGAGTGCCCCGAGGATATTTCCAGCGAGGTCTCGCTGTTAAACTTCGTCAATTCCTTCCACAGAAAGATTCCTGCACAAAAGAGGGTTGTGATAATGTCAAAGATCGCAAAGACCAAGGATTTCAAGGTCAGATCCGATCTTGACACAATTATCGCCGGAGGAATAGAAAAGCATGGTTTTGAGATATATTACCAGCCCATCTATTCCATACAGGCCGACAGATTCGTGTCCGCCGAGGCCCTTATCCGTCTTAAGGACGAAACCTACGGCTTTGTGTCTCCCGCGCTTTTCATACCCGCAGCCGAGGAGAGCGGCGCAATACACGAGATAGGCGATTATGTCATAGAAGAGGTATGTAAGTTTATCGGAAGTGAGGATTTTAAAAATTCCTCCCTTGAGTATATTGAGATCAACCTTTCCGTTGCCCAGTGCATTGAGGCGGATCTGTTCGAAAAGATCGATAACTGCATGAAAAAATACGGAGTGCTGCCCTCCCAGATCAATCTCGAGATAACCGAAACGGCGGTTGACTATGATCCTGAAACCACGGATCGCAATATCGAAATGCTTTCGAATGCGGGGATCCGTTTCTCATTGGACGATTACGGCACGGGATATTCCAACATAAAAAGGGTTGTTTCCCTTCCCCTGAGTATGGTCAAGCTTGACAAGACCCTGGTTGATGATATGGATACGCCTCTTATGTGGATAGTCATCTCAAGCACCGTCAGGATGTTAAAACGCATGAATAAAAAGATCCTTGCGGAAGGGATAGAAGATAAGAGAGCTTTAATGAAATTCATAGATATAGGCTGTGATTATATCCAGGGCTTCTATTTTTCACGACCTCTTCCCAGAGCGCAGTTTATTGAGTTTATGAAAAAAAACAATATCTAACGGTATAAAAATGTCTGTATTAAGCTTTGATGAATGTGCCGTTATCCTGACACTTGTCTTCCTGATAGCCTATATCATGCGGAGACAGTACTTAAACGGCAGGACAAACCGGATAATGGTTACGATCGTATTTCTGATCTTTCTGTCTTCCTTGGCCGATCTCGGGTTCGGGGCCATAGATGTTTACGGCTACCCGGCACCCTGGCTCAGGGTTGTTTACTATGCCGTAAATTATCTGTATTTTGTTTCCAGAAATATCATTCCGCCGCTGTTTGTCCTGTATCTTTATTCCAGCATCGATATCTGGCACGTCTTTGTATCCACGAAGGTGAGGAATGCCCTCTGGTTTGCTCCTTTTGCCGTTTCAATGGCGGTTCTTCTGCTTAACGGATTTGTGTTTGACGTATTTTCGGTGACAGAAGAATGCAAGTATGTAAGGGGCCCTTTCCTTTCGGTGTTATATCTGATCTCGGCGGTTTACGGCATCTGGGGAATAGTTGTCACCATCAAATACAGAAAGCTCCTTAATAAAGACAAATTTGCGGTACTTATCTTCATGTATGCGATCATCTTCAGCGGGATGTTCATACAGATGTTCCATCCAAAGCTGCTCATCGAAAGCTTCTGTATGGCCCTTGCACTCCTGTTCTTTATGGTAATGGTCAAAAGGGAGGAGGATCAGATAGACCCCATGACGGGGGCCACAAAGTATAACGTGGGTATTGAGCGGATAACCAGGAATTTCATATCCCGGAAACCCGTTTCGCTGATCTTTGTAAAGATAGTCAATCACAGCAACATAAGGGTCTATCTCGGTCAGACCAAATTTGTTGAATTCTTAAGGAGCATTACGGCGGCGCTTAACTCTGTAAGCAGGGAGAAGGGATTTACATCCGAGATATACTACTTTGAGAGAGGCCTTTTTGCATACCTCGGAGACAGATCGGATGAAGAGCTTCTTGCGCAGATCTCGGAAGCCGCAAGGGAAGCCCTGACCAGACCGTTTAATATTGACGGATTCCTCGTCATGCCTGATGTAAGGCTTTGTGTGACGGACTGTCCCGATGAGATAGAGGATTTAAGGACTCTTTACTCCCTTGCCCTGACCTTCCACAACACAATGCCCAATAACAGGGAAGTACAGTTTTACAGGGATTTCTGCAATGATAACGATTTTAAGATCCGTAACGATATGAATGCGATCTTATCAAGAGCACTGGAAAACAACGGTTTTCAGATGTATTATCAGCCGATATATTCAACGGTTGAGAACCGCTTTGTGGCGGCAGAGGCCCTTATAAGGCTGAAAGACCGTTATTACGGTAATATTTCGCCTGCCCTCTTCATTCCCATGGCCGAAAAGTCCGGTGCCATACATGATATAGGCGATTACGTCATAAAAACCGTTCTTAAGTTTATATCCGATCTGGATATGGAGGAGCTGGGACTTTATTATATCGAACTCAATCTTTCGGCCTCCCAGTGTATCGAGGTGGACCTTGTGGAGAGGATACAGTCCTTTATCGAGGATCACGGCATCCGTCCCGAAAATGTAGGGCTTGAGCTTACCGAGACCGCAGCCGATATCAATCCGGAGATAGTTGATAACAATATCAGAAAGCTTCATGATTACGGAGTAAGGATAGCCCTGGATGATTTCGGAACAGGATATTCCAACGTGAGAAGGGTCACCACTCTACCCATAGACCAGGTTAAGATGGACAAATCCTTCGTTGATATGGTTGATGATCCCCAGATGTGGATAGTGATCCAGGATACCATCGGGATGCTTCGGGAAATGGGTAAGGAGGTTCTTGTTGAAGGCATCGAGGAGGAAAGGGTAGCCAGAATGTTTACCGATATCAACACGGATCTTATACAGGGCTGCGAGCTGATACAGGGTTTCTATTTCTGCAAACCGGTTCCCAAGGATGAATTCGTCGAGTTTATCAGAAAACACAGACAGGCCTCCGAAGCGGATGAACAGAACAATATGTAATTGATAAATATACCGGATAAATGATAGAATTACAGAGTCGCGGGTCGGAGGTTTCAGCCGGGGATCCCGGTCACGGGATAACGGATCCGGTTCGGATATTCAGATAATACAGGAGACAGCAAAATGGAAAACAGAGAAATGATGCTTGGAAATGCAGCCATAGCAAGAGGAGCCTATGAGGCGGGGGTAAAGGTTTCCGCGGCATATCCCGGAACTCCCAGTACGGAGATATCGGAAAACATAGTCAAATATCCCGAAATATACGCGGAATGGTCCCCTAACGAGAAGGTCGCCGCAGAGGTCGCCATCGGTGCTTCCATATCCGGAGTAAGAGCCATGGTCTCGATGAAGCATGTAGGGCTGAACGTTGCAAGCGATCCCTTATATTCCGGTTCTTATATAGGAGTGAACGGCGGACTTTTATACTGTGTAGCCGATGACCCCGGCCTTTATTCATCGCAGAACGAGCAGGATACAAGGCTCATAGGAAGGTCGGCCCATGTACCCGTTCTGGAACCCTCGGATTCCCAGGAGGCTCTTGATTTTACGAAATTTGCATTTGAACTGTCCGAAAAATATGATACTCCGGTGATACTCAGGACAACCACAAGACTGGGACATTCCCAGGGATATGTGAAGCTCTCGGAGCGTGTGGAGCCGGAAGACAGATCCTATGAAAGAAATATGAGAAAGAACGTGATGATGCCGGGACCGGCTAAGGAACGTCATCTTTTTGTGGAGGAAAGAGAGAAGAGATTATCGGAAGATGCGGCTTCGTTATGGGTAAACAGGATCGAAGAGGGCGACAGATCCATCGGATTCATCGCAGGCGGGATCGCCTACCAGTACGTCAAGGAGGTATTCCCGGAAGCTTCCGTCCTAAAGCTTGGTCTTGTATATCCGTTTCCCGACGGACTTATAAGAAAATTTGCGCAGATGGTGGACAGGCTCATTATATTTGAGGAGCTTGAGCCTTTTGTGGAGACTCATGTAAAGAGCCTGGGGATAAAATGCGAGGGCAAGGAACTGTTTACCCTTCAGGGTGAATATTCCGCAAACATGTTAAGGGAAAAATTAAAGGGCGAGATCATAAACAGGAAGGGTGCCGAGGTACCCGGACGTCCCCCCATACTCTGTCCCGGATGTCCCCACAGAAGCACTTATTATGTGCTTAACAAACTTAAGATACATGCCGCCGGTGATATAGGCTGCTATACCCTCGGTGCGGTGGCACCCTTAAATGTCATAGATACCACGCTTTGCATGGGAGCATCCATATCAATGCTCCACGGTATGGAAAAGGCAAGGGGCAGGGATTATATCAGGAACTGGGTTGCCGTGATCGGCGATTCCACCTTCATGCATACGGGACTGAATTCCCTGGAGGATCTTGCATATAACGGGTCAAATGCAACGGTTATGATCCTTGACAATTCCACAACGGGAATGACGGGGCACCAGGATCATGCGGCAACGGGAAAGACCCTTGACGGAAGAGAAGTCCCGGCCATATCCATCTATAAGCTCTGCAAAGCAATGAACATAGAGAATGTTGTTGAGGTAAATGCCTTTGATACGGCAGCCCTTGAGAAAGCCGTCAGGGAAGAAACGGACAGGGATGCCCTTTCGGTGATAATAGTGTACGGACCATGTGCACTGTTAAAGGGACACAAACAAAAATACAGGATAAAGGCTCTTTCCGATAAATGCAAAAAATGCGGAATGTGCTTAAAGCCCGGATGTCCCGCCCTTAAGAGAAAAGCGGATAATACCATCGAGATCGATGACACGCTCTGCAACGGCTGCGGTCTCTGCGTGCAGCTCTGCAAGTTTGATGCATTGGTTTCGGAAGAGATCCGATAAGGCAGCAGAGCGGACCGTCAGATGTCCGGGATGAGAAAGCAAGAACCCGGATCCATTGAAGAAAAGCAGAAGGAAAATGCCCGGATCTTCATAACAGATACGGAATTAACCGGAGGATACAGATTATGATTACAAAGAATATTATGATAGTGGGAGTAGGAGGACAGGGAACCCTGCTAACAAGCCGGATCCTCGGAGGCCTCATGGCTGATGCGGGATATGATGTCAAGATCTCGGAGGTACACGGAATGGCACAGCGCGGCGGCTCCGTCGTTACCTATGTAAGGTATGGTGATAAGGTGGCCGAGCCCATAGTTGAGGAAGGACAGGCGGATGTCATGATAGCCTTTGAGAAACTTGAGGCGGAAAGATATGCCCATTTCCTTAAGGATGACGGGGTGCTTATCATAAATGACGAGAGGATCGATCCCATGCCCGTTGTTACGGGAGCCGCAAAGTATCCGGAAAACATACTTGAAGAACTGGGCAGGAAATATACGGTATATTCCATAAATGCCATGGAAACGGCAAAGAAGCTGGGAAATCCCAGGGTATTTAACCTGGTGGTGCTTGGTCTTTCCGCAAAGCATATGGATTTTTCAAAAGAAGCATGGATAAAAGTTATCGAGTCAAAGGTTCCTCAAAAGACAATAGAGATAAATGTCAGGGCCTTTGAAGAAGGATATGGGAGTTAATGTAACTTGTACCGGACATAAAAAGGAGGAGAAAAAATTGATCTGGAATGAATCGAAGGAATGTATGAGCAGGGATGAGATATGCGTTCTTCAGAGCAAAAGGCTGCATACCCTTGTTTCGAGAGTTTATCACAACGTGGAGTTTTACAGGAAAAAGATGCAGGATATCGGTATCGAACCTTCCGATATCCAGAGTATCGATGATATTGAAAAGCTTCCCTTTACAACCTATGAGGATCTCAGGGAGAACTATCCCTATGGTCTTCTGGCAGTTCCCAGGTCCGAGATAGTCCGTGTACAGGCTTCCTCGGGAACTACGGGAAAGCCCAAGCTTTTGTGTTATACAAGACACGATATCGATATCTGGGCGGAGTGTGTCACCAGAGCCATGACCATGGCCGGTATCACCAAGAATGACATCATTCAGGTAGGCTACGGCTACGGTCTGTTTACCGGAGGCCTCGGTGCCCATTACGGAGCCGAGAACCTTGGAGCCATGGTTATCCCCATGTCCACCGGAAACACCAA
>JAIKZD010000091.1 GCA_024682555.1 Lachnospiraceae bacterium
CTCTGACCATCTATAATTTTTATCGGAAGTTTTTTTTGATACTTTATAGAAAAAAGAAAAAAAGTTGCGCTGTCGGATACTGGTAAAAGGGACTGCCCTGAGGCAGCCCCTCTGATATTTAATGATGTATGACCGGTTCTCAGGCCTTTCCGTCCGATCCGAGCACGTTCTTGATCTTATGAGCAACCATGTCCTTAACAGCCTGACGGGCGGGCTTTAAGTACTGACGGGGATCAAAGTGATCGGGATGCTCTGCAAAGTACTTACGGATATTTCCTGTCATTGCAAGACGGATATCGGAATCGATATTGATCTTACATACGGCAAGCTTTGCTGCCTGACGCAGCTGCTCCTCGGGAATACCTACCGCATCCGGCATGTTTCCACCATACTGGTTGACCATCTTTACGAATTCCTGAGGAACGGATGATGAACCGTGAAGAACGATGGGGAATCCGGGAAGTCTCTTTATGCACTCTTCGAGCACATCAAAACGAAGCGGAGGAGGAACAAGGATGCCGTCTGCATTTCTTGTACACTGCTCAGCCGTAAACTTATAAGCACCATGGGAGGTTCCTATGGCAATGGCAAGTGAATCGCAGCCTGTCTTGTCTACGAACTCCTCAACCTCTTCGGGATGTGTGTAGCTTTCCTTACCTGCCTCAACTACAACCTCATCCTCGATGCCTGCCAGAGTTCCGAGCTCTGCCTCAACCACAACGCCGTGCTCATGGGCATACTCAACCACCTGCTTGGTAATGGCAACATTCTCATCAAAGGGCTTTGATGAGCAGTCGATCATAACGGATGTAAATCCGCCGTCGATACAGGACTTGCAGAGTTCAAAGCTGTCGCCGTGATCGAGATGAAGCGCGATGGGGATGTCGGGATTCTCAATGATGGCAGCTTCTACAAGCTTTACCAGATAGGTATGGTTTGCATAAGCTCTTGCACCCTTTGATACCTGTAAGATGACAGGGCTCTTGAGCTCTCCTGCCGCCTCTGTGATACCCTGTACTATTTCCATGTTGTTAACGTTGAAAGCACCTATGGCGTATCCGCCGTCATATGCCTTCTTAAACATTTCTTTGGTTGTAACTAATGCCATTTTGTCTTCCTTTCTTCTGAAAATTTTTATGATATATAAAACCGCTTCGTCTTCGGACACCGGACCCTTTTGTTTCCCTGCCGAAGCTGTTTTTAATCTCTGCGGTTTTGCGTATCCACTCGGTAGTATATCATCAATGAAAAAAATCCACAAGAATAAAGGTTCTGTTTACAGCCTCCACCATAAAAGACCGGACTCTTTAAGTTCCTTTACGCTGTACAGGCCCTTTACATCGATAAGGACAGTCTCTTCCGGTTTTCTGTCACCGGTATGCTCTAAAACCTCGGAAAGGCTCATTTTTTTATACTCATCATGAGCTACGGCCAGGATGATACAGTCGGCATCCTTTATCTCCGAAAGGTCCTTAACATCCACACCGTATACCTTTTTGGCTTCTTCCCTGTCCGCATGGGGATCGGTAACCACAGGGGTGATACCGTATTCACCGAGCCGTTTTATTATGTCATAAACCTTACTGTTTCGTATATCGGGGCAGTTTTCCTTGAATGTAAGGCCGAATATGGCGACCTTTGCCTTTTTCGGCGCCTGGGAAGCCTCTATCATCTTCCTCATGGCGGCATCCGCCACATAAGCACCCATTCCGTCGTTAACTATCCTTCCGTTTAGGATGATCCGGCTGTGATATCCGTACTTTTCCGCTTCATACGTAAAATAATAAGGATCCACACCGATACAGTGACCGCCCACGAGACCCGGTCTGAAGCCCAAAGAATTCCACTTTGTGTTCATACCGTCAACGACCTCATTGGTATCTATCCCCATCCGGTCAAAAACCATGGCAAGCTCATTCATGAAAGCGATGTTTATATCCCTCTGACTGTTCTCAACCACCTTGATGGCTTCGGCGGTTTTGATATTTGAAACGGGATATGTACCGACCTTTATCACCAGATCGTATACCTTTCCTATGACCGAAAGAGTCTCCTCATCCATTCCGGACACGATCTTCCTGATGTTTTCAAGTCTGTGTACCTTATCGGCGGGGTTGATACGCTCGGGGGAATATCCGATCTTAAAATCCTTTCCGCATTTAAGTCCGGACTCCTTTTCAAGTATGGGCACGCAGAATTCTTCTGTAACTCCCGGATATACAGTGGATTCATATACGACCACGGAGCCTTTTTGAAGATTTCTTCCGAGTATCGTGCTTGCACCCACCACCGGGGACAGATCCGGTGTATGATCGGTATTTACCGGCGTCGGAACCGCTACTATGAAAAATCTCGCTTCCTTAAGTCTTTTCTCATCGGAGGTGAAATCTATCTTTGATTTCTTTATTTCCTCATCCCCCACCTCTTTTGTGGGATCGATGCCGGATCTGTACAGATCTATCTTGGCTTCGTTAAGATCATAACCTATGACTTTAACTTTTTTGGCAAAGGCATGTGCAATGGGCATCCCCACATAACCAAGCCCTATTACCGCAAGTTTTTCTCTTTTTTCAACTATATCTTCATATAATGACATTGCTCTTCTCCTGTCTGTTATTGACAAGGAAGATTATGACATATATCCGGATTTTGTTCAATCAAAAGGATTATATACTTGACAACCCGATATACTTCGTTATATGATGTATATCGTGATGCAAGGGATAACCATGAAAGGAGTCGGAGAATGGATATACAGCTGAAACGCGGCCTGTTAGATGTATGCGTTCTTGCTGCCATCAGAAATAAAGATTCTTACGGATATCAGATAATAAAGGATGTCAGGCCGTATCTCACGCTTTCGGAATCCACTCTTTATACGATCCTTAAGCGGCTCGAAGCGGCGGACATGCTTACCGTAAGATCTGCGGAGTATGACGGAAGGCTCAGAAAATATTATCATATCACGGAGCCCGGTATAAGGCGGATAGAAGAATTCAGGGAGGACTGGAACGAGATCCTCTCTATATACAGATTTATTACCAGGGAGGATACGGATCATGAATAAACAGGAATTCCTGACAGCTTTGGAAAACAGGCTCGCAGGGCTCTCACAGGAAGATATCAATGAAAGGCTTTCGTTTTACGGCGAGATGATCGATGACCGTGTCGAGGACGGTATAAGCGAGGAAGAAGCCGTGTCTATGATCGGTTCCGTGGATTTTGTGGTGGATCAGATCATGTCCGAGATACCGATAAGCAGACTGGTAAAGGACAGGGTCGCCCTGAAGAAAAAATCCGGCACACTTCCCGTTGTCCTGATGATAATACTGTTCCCTGTGTGGTTTCCGCTTGCCGTATCGGTGTTTGCCGTCCTCCTCTCACTCTATATAGTGCTGTGGATCCTTGTGTTATGCTTCTATATCGTGGATCTTTCACTGGCACTTTCGTCATTTTTATGTATCGGGGCCATATTCCTGTATCTGTCCAAGGGAAATCCTGCAGGTGCTGTATTATCCTTCGGTGCACTGATCCTTCTTTCGGGACTTGCGATCCTCTGTTTCCCGGCATGTAATGCTTTTGCAAAGGGTGTATGTATTCTGACCAGAAGAATACTTCTTTCGATAAAGAACAGATTCGTCGGAAAGGAAGTAAAATAATGAAAAACTCGAATAAAATGATCAAAACCTCCATGATCCTTATTGTGCTCGGACTCTTCATCTGTGGGGCGGCATTCTTCATGATCTCATTTGATCTGACAAAATTAAGCACAGTATCCTTCAGAACCGAAACCTTTGAGATAAACGATGATTTTACGGACATAAATATACACACACAGATCGAGGATATAATTCTCCTTCCTTCCGATGACGGAAAATGCAGCGTTGTCTGTACCTTAGCCGAGAACGCTGCGGCAGAGGCTTCGGTAAACGGAGACTGTCTTATCATTGAAACGGATGGCAGTAAGAGGCGGAACTGGTTTCTCAACATATCCTCACAGGATTCCGGTATCAGGGTTTATCTTCCCGATACAGAATATAAAAACCTGTCTGTAAAGACTGACACCGGAGATACCGAAATACCGAAAGACTTCATATTTGAAACAGCAATCATCGAGGCAAATACAGGAGATACGGATTACAGTGCCTCCGTTTCCAATGGTCTTTGTATAAAAACGAACACCGGGGACGTCAGCCTTTCCGGTCTGAACACCGGATCTGCAGAGATCACACTTACAACCGGCGACATCACCCTGTCATCCGTTACGGGCGGAGATATCACCCTTGGTACTTCTACCGGCGAAATCGAGCTTGATGACTCTGTTTTTTCCGGAGATATGAGAATAAAAACAGGCAGCGGCGATATCACATTCGATAAATGCGATGCCGCAAATATGTATATAAGCACCGGTACCGGAGATATTGAAGGAAGTTTTTTATCGGACAAAAAGTTTAATGCAAAAACAAAAACGGGAGATGTTGAGATACCCGCTTCATCGGACGGAGGGATCTGTGAGATATCTTCAAGTACCGGCGACATAAACATCAAAATAGAGAAGACGAGGTAAACTGATTTGATACAGGCTTATTATATCAGCGTATTTGTGATATCGTTAATCTGCGCTTCAATATATATTTATATCTGGCATAAGCATTTTGATGTGAATTTCACCATGGTGTTCACACTTGTGCCCATATCACTTCTCGGATATGTACTGGCCTCCCAGGCCGGTACCCTTGAAGAAGCCATTGCCGCTACAAAGATCAGATATATCGGCGGATGTTTCTTACAGCTGTTCATTTTCTTCTGTATCCTTAATCTCTGCCAGTTCAATATCCCTAAAAGAGCCAGGGTTATAATGTTTGTGATCGCGGCCTGTACCTATGGCTCCGTTCTTACCATCGGTCACAATATCCTCTTTTACAGGGACGCAGATTTTATAATAACGGGAGAGACCGGAGTTCTCATAAAGGATTACGGCTTTTTCCATTCGATCACATATGCACAGATGTGCTTTTATCTCATAGCCGGAATACTGGTGATCATTTATTCCTGGTTTAAGAAGTTCCAGATCCCCAGAACCATAATCATGCTTCTTATCATACCTGATGCCGTCTGTCTTCTCTGCCTTTTTATAAGCCGTAAGCTAAGCAGTCCGATAGATCTTGTAACGGCAGCTTTCATCTTTTCGGAGATTGTTTTTTTACTGATCGCCTACAGGGTAAATCTGTATGATGTCAGTGACACGGTTATAGACTCCATGGTGCAGGATCATAAGATCGGTTATATTTCCTGTGATTATAAGCTTCGTTATCTGGGCGGAAACGAGACGGCAAAAAAACTGTGTCCCGAATTTATGTATAAACCCGTGGACGAGGTTATCGGATATAAACCCTCCGAAAGAAAGATCAGACATTTCCTTGATGATTTCAGACGGGACGAGAAAAACGATACCTTTGTTTATACCGTAAGCAGTGAATCGGATGATCCCGATGATGAAAAGATCTACAGTGTAAAAGCAGGACATCTGTATGACGGAAACCGGAAAAGAGGCTACATCATAACCTTTTCAGATGACTCGGCCAACAGGAAATATATCCGTCTGTTAGACGGATATAACGAAAAACTTCAAATCGAAGTTGAAGAAAAAACCGCGCATATAATAAAGATGCATGACAACCTTATCATGAGTCTTGCAATGGTGGTGGAGAGCAGGGACAATTCCACCGGCGGCCACGTCAAGCGGACCAGTGAGGGTGTGAGGATCCTTACCGAGGAGATTTTAAAGGAAAAGAGCCTTGTGGTAACGGAGAAATTCTGCGAAGAAGTGGTAAAAGCCGCGCCCATGCACGATCTCGGAAAGATTGCGGTAGATGACAGGATCCTTAAAAAACCCGGGAAATTCACCCCCGAAGAATTCGAAGAAATGAAGACCCATGCCGCAGAAGGGGCACGGGTCATTCACGAGATACTTTTAAATACCGACAATGAGTCCTTTAAGAAGGTTGCGGAGAACGTCGCTCACTATCACCATGAAAGATGGGACGGCTCGGGTTATCCCGAAGGGCTTAAGGGCCTTGAAATACCTGCGGAAGCACGCATCATGGCGATCGCCGATGTATATGACGCTTTAGTCAGCAAGCGTGTCTATAAAAGTGCCTTTGATTTTGAAAAAGCCGACAGGATAATAATGGAAGGCATGGGAACGCAGTTTGATCCGAGACTCGAAAAAGCCTATATCAATGCCCGTCCGAGACTGGAGGAATACTACAGGGGTCAGCAGGAGCCGTGACAATCCCGGTTTTTATCCTTTCAAGGAAATCAAGGATCATTCTTATGAGTTCCTTCCCCGTATAGGTCCTGCCTTTTTCAAACGCATAGACAAAATAGGGTTTCTCCGTATTCCTTAAGGACAGTCTGCCGTTAAAGGAAGCTATGAATCCCGGAAGCTTTGATACATCATAATCTGCCTTTTCATAGACCGTAAACTTTATATCTCTCTGTTCTTCCTTTATATCCGTAATGAACGCTTCTCTTGCGATGGCCCTCATACAGGCCACCTCCAGGAGGTTTATCACACTTTCCGGAAGTATGCCGAAGCGGTCGGTCAGTTCATCTGTCATCTCGTTCTTTTCATCCTGTGAGGTAATAGAGGCTATCCTCTTATAGATATCGATCTTCTGATACTCATTCATTATGTAACTGTCCGGGATATAGGCATCCACATTGATGTCGACACCCGTTTCAAGATCATCCTTTGTATCAAATCCCTGCTTTTCTTTTATTGCCTCGTTTAAGAGCTTACAGTAAAGATCATACCCGATAAGCTCCATATGCCCGCTCTGTCTTTCACCTAAGAGATTCCCGGCACCTCTTATCTCAAGGTCCCTTATGGCGATCTTAAAGCCCGAACCCAGTTCGGTAAAATCCCTTATGGCCCTGAGTCTTTTCTCTGCCACTTCCTTTATAAGCTTATCCTTTTTATACAGCATGAAGGCATAAGCCGTCCTGTTACTGCGGCCCACCCTTCCCCTTAACTGGTAGAGCTGGGAAAGGCCCAGTCTGTCGCTGTCATGGATTATCATTGTATTGACGTTTGGAATATCAAGACCGGTTTCGACTATGGTGGTGGATACCAGCACATCTATCTCACCGTTTACAAAATCCATCATTATCTTTTCAAGCTCGGTCTCCTTCATCTGTCCGTGGGCATACCTTATGACCGCATCCGGCAGAAGGTTCTTAAGGGCGGCGGTTATATCCGCTATGGTATTTATCCTGTTATATACGTAAAAGACCTGTCCTCCTCTTTCAATCTCTCTGTTTATGGCTTCCTTTACAAGTTCCTCGTTGTATTCCATCACAAAGGTCTGGACAGGCATCCTGTCAAGGGGAGCCTCCTCAAGGACACTCATATCCCTTATTCCTATGAGACTCATATGGAGAGTCCGCGGTATGGGAGTTGCCGTAAGGGTCAGTACATCAACCGTCTCCTTAAGCTTCTTGATGGTTTCCTTGTGTCTTACCCCGAATCTCTGCTCCTCATCTATTATTAACAGACCCAGATCTTTAAAAACAACATCTTTGGACAGTACCCTGTGCGTTCCGATAACTATATCCACAAGACCGCGTCTAAGATCGTCAATTGTCCCTTTTATCTCCCGTGTGCTGCAGAATCTTGAGAGCATGGCTATCTTTACGGGATAATCCTTCATGCGCTGGACAAAGGTATTGTAATGCTGCTGAGCCAAAATTGTAGTCGGTACAAGATAGACCACCTGTTTACCGTCCTGAACGGCCTTGAATGCGGCACGTATTGCGATCTCGGTCTTTCCATAGCCCACATCCCCGCATATGAGCCTGTCCATGATCTTCGTGCTCTCCATATCCCTCTTGGTATCTTCTATGGCCTTCAGCTGATCCTCGGTCTCCTCAAACTGAAATCTCTCTTCAAACTCGGTCTGCCATACCGTATCCTTTCCATAGACATAACCCCGCTTTGCCATTCTTTTTGCATAGAGTTGTACAAGATCGGCGGCTATAACATCGATCTCGTTTTTTACCTTCTGCCTGGTCTTAACCCATTCCGTGCTTCCGAGCTTGTTAAGCTTAGGCTGTGAGGAATCCTTTGAGGCATACTTCTGGATAGCATCAAGTGCGGTGGCAGGTACAAAGAGCCTTCCGTCATCCCTGTAGCGGATCTTCATATAATCCTTGGTAACATTATCCACCGTTACCTTCTCTATACCCTCATATATCCCCAGACCATGGCTTTCATGTATCACATAATCCCCGACCGACAGCTCGGTGAAGCTTTTTATCGAGGCCCCGGATCTTAGCTTTCCGCTTTTTTTCTTCTTACGGGTGGTGAAAATATCGCTTTCCGAAATGACAATGTATTTCAGAAGAGGATATTCGAATCCCTGCCTTAACCGTCCGTAGGTGATCATGACCTCCATGGGGTTTAACTGTCTTTCGAGGTTTTCCGAATAGAACGCCGTAAGGTCATTATCAAACAGGTCTTCACAGAGCCTTTTCGCCCTGGTACGGCTTGCCGAAAAAATGACCACCCTGTATTTGTTTTTCTTAAGTCTCTTCAGATCATCCGTCAGGGTTTCAAAGGAATTGTTATAGGAATTGACGGACTTTGAAACTATGGTGTAATGGCTTATGGTCCTGCAGACACTTTTCGAAAGGGGCAGTGAACAGAGAGCTGCCGTATGCCTGTCCGAGATCACATTAAAAACATCCTGACGCGAAAACAGAAGCTCTGTCTGCTTAGGCAGCACCAGTCCCCTCTCCAGACGTCCCAGCATGCTGTCGTTAAACTCCTTTTCGATAAGGTCTCCGGTCTCCTTAAGCCTTGCAGGCTCATCAAGGATAAAAAGGGTCTCCTCTCTGTCAAAATAGGAAAGAAGAGAAACTGTTTCCTCGCAGAAATAATTAAGAAAGCTTTCCATGTTGCAGCCCTTCATACCGAAATTATCAAGCTGCTCCAAAAGCTCTGCTGCGAGCATTTTTACCGAATAGGCTTCCTTTGTCAGAAACTTTTCCCTGAATTTCTTTTCCTGCTTTTCAGCGGCTTTTTTTACCGCCTCTTTTCCCTCATACAGCTCATCCTCCGACAGAACGATCTCGGATGCTGGATATATGGTGACACTGTCAAGGATCTCAAGGGATCTCTGGGTCATTAAGTCAAAGCTTCTTACGGACTCGATGTCGTCGCCCCAGAGCTCTATCCTCACCGGATTATCCTCAGTCACCGGAAAGATGTCTATTATCCCGCCGTGTATGGAATACTGACCTTTATCCTCTACCTGATAATTTCTCTCGTATCCGATGGACTGAAGAGCACCCGGAAGACTGCCAGTGTCGATACTGTCACCGGTCTCAAAACTCATATTGCCGGAAGTGAGAGATTTAAAGGACACCAGATGCTCCATCAGGGCATCGAAGGTGGTCACTATCGTAGCGGGCCGTCCTTCAAACAGAGGCTTTAATGCGCAGAGTCTTTCCCTTGAGAGGAGATTTCCGTGTATGTCCGCCTGGTAAAAGATCAGATCCCTTGCCGGATAATAGCTTATTTCCCTATCATAAAAGGAATAGTCCTCAAGGATCTCTCTGGCCCTCTGTTCGCTGTAGGTCACGATGAGTCTGTATTTATAGGAAAGAGACAGTCCGTAGGAAAGATTAAGCTTAACGGAATCCGCGCAGCCGTTAACCTCTACTATCCCGGTCTTTTTATTTATGTCATTTTTGATAAGAGGAAACTCCGCAAGCTCCTCAAGCGGTTTCATAAGAATGTCCAAATCAGCTTATTTCCCCTCTTTCGGACCTGTTATATTCATTCATGGCCTTATCGGGGCCTTCCTTTAAGATCTCAACCACGGCATTTGCGGCATCGATAAGCGCCTGATCCATCCTGTCCCGTTCTTCCTTTGAAAAATGCGAGAGAACATAATCCTTAAGGTCATAACCCTTCGGCTTTTCACCGACACCGATACGTATCCGCATGAATTCATCGCTGTGGAGATATGAGATGATATCCTTCATCCCATTATGTCCGCCAGCGCTTCCTTTTTTTCTGATGCGGAGTCTTCCGGTATCGAGATAGATGTCATCATAGATTATTATAAGCCTGTTTACGATATCGGTCTTATAATAATCCGTTATCTTAGCGATGGCCTTTCCGCTTGCATTCATATAGGTCAGGGGCTTAACGAGAATGACCTTTTTGCCTTCTATCATTCCTTTTCCTATATAGGATTCAAATTTATCCGTCTCAACAGAGATCGAATATCTGTCGGCTAAAATATCTATGGTATCATAGCCCACATTATGCCTTGTATGGGCATACTCCTTCCCCGGATTTCCAAGACCTGCTATTATGTACATTTTCTCATCCCTTTTATCTGATCTGTTCAGTAATTCCTTTACCCGCGTCAGAAACATCTTCCGTACCCCCGGATCGTGATATACCTAAGGAAATGCTGATCAGCGTTTCCCTTACAATAATACTTGAAAATCAAAAATGATACAATCCATGTGGTATACTGTTTTCATCCGGTCATGCAAAAATCGGACCGGCTTTCCGGAAAACCCAAAAAAGGAGAATTCAAGGTATGAAAAAACTATTTGCAAAAGGACTGTTTATACTGCTTACGGCAGGATGTCTGACAGGCTGCGGCAATGCATTCGGTGACGATGCAGGCAAGACCTATGTTTTATCCGATCCTGAGACCGGAGAAGTAACGGAAACATATTCGGAAGAAGAATGGCAGAAAAAGCAGGAAGAGGAAGAAGCCGCGAAATGCCATCACAAAACCCTTGATGAAAACGGGTACTGCACCGAATGCGGTGAAGATGTGGGGATCGAGATCGAATTTGATGAGGCGGAGAAATATTTTGACTGTACTCTGTCCGATCAGCAGGATGTGGAGACAAACTGGAACAACACCGCATCCGGTGATTTTACCTTTCACATCACCCCTAAAAGTGAGTATAAGGGCTGCCGCTTTACGAATGTCATGATCACATTATACGGAACCACCGATGACGGTACCGAAAGACATCTGAACGAGGATCTCTGCACGGGGTCCATCGATGAAAACGGCGAGGGTTATATCGGAAGCTATATGTATAATGTATACAAAATGAACGGAATGAAAGTCCTTTCAAACGGAAGCGGAACAACACCCCGCATACATTACGGCAAAGGCACAAAAAAAGCCGATAATGCCCAGGATACAAAAAAGACTGTATCTGACACATCGGATTCTCCTGCTGCTTCGGAGCCTGTCCCGGAACCCGCGGACCAGCCCGCCGTAAAACCCGTTCAGGAATCAGAAGATAATTCCGATCTTGTCCCCGTAGTGATCGGTAAAGATGAGTTTGATAAGTATTTCAGAGCGTCCAACAACCCTTCCTACCATACCGAAAAAACACCCGCGGGATATTATGCGATACAGTCAACGCAGGATTATGTCGGCTGCCGTTTTGAAAATGTGGATGTTGAAGTAACACTTAAGAATATCAAAGACGATTATTTATTTGATGAAATACTGAGTCTGGATCATACGGGGATGGTATATCGTTATCCCGATACCGAGATACGTATAGATTCGGTAAAAGGAGTATACCCTCACGATCCCAAAGCCGGTGATCCCATGATCTATATACCGAAAGAGCAATATGATGAGATAAAAAAATACACAAGCGCCGGGGTAAAGGTTCTTGAAAAGGGAGATTTTGACAAATATCTGACAATGACATTACAGGATAATTATGATCCCAATGAGAACGGACATTCATACTGGATAGAACCGAAGCCCGAATATAAGGACTGCAGATTCAAAAATGTAACCATAAAGATATCCGGTACCCAGGACGGAAAGTATCATGATGAACTCGGTATCTGCGGCCTTCCGGAAGAGGGGACGTGCACCGTATTTGTCGGCAAAGCCCTTAATGAGCTTAAATCGGACGGTCTTGAGATATCCGAAGTCACCATCCTGCCGCATAATGAAGAAGACGGCGATCCGGTCATCCTTTTCCCGTAGGCCGGATCGGCTTTATCGGCTTATTTTTCCGCAGCTTTACATATGATGTCTATACATCCGTCAATCCCGAGGGTTGATGTTTTCAGACACATATCATAATAGGCCGCATTGCCGAACTCGGTATTTGTATAGTGCTTGCAGTATTTCTTTCTGGTCCGGTCTACGGAACGGACCTTCTCAAGCACTTTATCCTCAGGCATACCGGGCATCTTTTCCATCATCCTTCTGACTCTGAAATGCTCGGTTGCCGCAAGGAATATATGCAGGGTCCTGTCATATTCCTGCAGGATCACATTTGCGTTTCTTCCCACTATCACACAGTTGCCCTTCTCCGCAACCTTTCTGATGGCCTCGGTCTGCGCCCTGAAGAGCCTCTCATCAAGAGGCTTGTTATAGAAATCAAAAAGGCTCTGTCCGAATCCGAATTCCTTCGGAACCTTCTCATCATAGTATCTCACCTCATCGGCCGTAAGGTTACCGCTCTCAAGGGCAGATCTGATGATCATATCCTTGTCGCAGTAGTAAAATCCGAGCCTTTTTGCAACTTCCTGACCGACGGAGCTTCCGCCGGCACCGAACTGGCGGCTTATGGTAATGATATTTTTCATAATATGATCACAACACCTTATCCAAAAAATCTTTTGTTCTCTGTTCCCGGGGATTTAAGAGAAGCTCTCCGGGAGTACCCTCTTCAACAATATAACCGCCATCCATGAACAGGATCCTGTCAGCCACTTCTCTTGCAAATCCCATCTCATGTGTAACGATGATCATTGTCATTCCGTCATTTGCAAGGTCTTTCATGACCTGAAGGACCTCACCTACCATCTCCGGGTCAAGCGCTGACGTGGGCTCATCAAAAAGCATTATATCCGGCTGCATGCAGAGCGCCCTTGCTATGGCTACCCTCTGTTTCTGGCCGCCCGAAAGCTGGTTCGGATAGCTCGCCGACTTATCCTCTAACCCTACCTTTTTGAGCATCTTCTTTCCGCGATCCGTTGCTTCGCTCTTTGAGCACTTCTTCAGCTGGATGGGAGCAAGAGTCAGATTATCGATGATGTTTAAGTTATTGAACAGATTAAAGTGCTGGAACACCATGCCGATGTTCTCTCTGACTTTATTTATGTTGATACCCTTTTCAACGATGCTTTTGCCGTCTATAAATATCTGTCCGCCGGACACCGTTTCAAGCCTGTTAAGGCATCTCAGAAAGGTGGATTTACCCGAGCCCGAGGGTCCGATGATGCATACAACCTCACCCTTGTAAACATCCGTGCTTATATCCTTTAATACCTGCAGATCGCCGAAATTCTTTTTCAGATTTTTTACGCTTACCTTAATCTCTCTGTTATCTGCCAACGTTAAGCCTCCTTTCGAGAACCTTTGCACTTCGTGAAAGGATCGTTATCACGATCAGATACATAACGCCGACGATCGCCCATGTCTGGAATGACATGAAAGTGTTGGCCTGAACGTTCTTGGCTGTATTGACCAGTTCCGGGAATCCTATGACGGAAAGGATCGAGGTATCCTTTAAGGTTATGATAAACTGATTTATGAAGGTCGGTATCATTGTCTTTATGGCCTGAGGCAGAACGACCTTCCGCATTGCCATGCCATAGGTCAGTCCCAGTGATCTTGCCGCCTCCATCTGCCCGATATCTACGGACAGAATACCCGCTCTTATGATCTCTGCCATATAAGCTCCGCAGTTTAACGCAAGACATATGGTTCCTGCCTGAAGAGCCGTTAAGTTAAATGAAAAGCCTCCGATGATGGTATTGAAAAAATAAGGAACACCGAAATAGATGAAGAATGCCAGCACGATCATGGGAACTCCCCTGATCACATCAACAAAGATCTGGGAAATGATGTTAAGGACCCTGATCTTAACGACACCCATTATTCCGAATATCATTCCGATTATACAGGCAAAGAACAGTCCGAGAAGTGCCAGCAGTAATGTCCTGCCCATGGCAGTAAGGAGCAGTCCTCCGTATACCGTAAAAATCTTAACCATAAAAACACCTTTCTTAAGGTTTAAGGGCCGGTATTTCTATCGGCCCTTAACAGCCTTATTATCTCCGGAAAAAGATCAGTTTATTCTCCCAGATATTTTGCGAGGATCTCGTCATATGTGCCGTTTGCCTTGATATTTGCAAGACCCTTGTTGAACATGTCAACAAGCTCCTGGTTATCGGCATTAAAAATGGCAAATCCGTAAGCTGCGGGATCGTTTCCGGTTCCGTCAACTATCTTCATTGAAAGACCCGAATCCTTGATGTTTGATGCCATGATAGGCGTATCATCAAAGCAGGCTGCAACCTGTCCGCCGACTACTGCCTGATACATTGTAGGTGAATCTTCAAAATATGTCACAGTAAAGCCGTATTCTTCCGAAAGTGACTCGGCATAAGATGCACTCATGGTTCCGGTCTTAACTGCAACCGACTGTCCTGAAAGTCCGTCAAATCCGGTAATATCTGAAGATGCCTCAACAGCCATGCTCTGATTTGCATCATAGTAACCGTCGGAGAAGATCCAGCCGTTTTCCTTTCTCTCTTCCGTGATGGATGCGCCTGCGATCATACCGTCTGCCTGTCCTGCCTGACATGCTGCGATGGAAGCATCCCATCCGAGTACGTTCACCTCATACTCAAATCCCTGATCTTTGGCAACCGCATCAAGAATATCCATATCTATTCCCACAAAGTCACCATTGTCATCGGTATACTCAAAAGGTTTGAATGATGTGTCCGTTGCAACGATCCATTTCTTTCCCTCAGTGCTCTCGGAAGCTTCGCTGCTTTCTTCTTCTGCTGCTGCCTGTTCTTCCTTCGGTGCCGCTGTTTCTGCCACGGCACATCCGGTAAGCGAACATACCACTGCAAATGCCAGTAATCCTGTCAAGATTCTTTTTTTCATATTATTTCTCCTTTTCTTCTTAAAATATCTATATGCAGGCATCAATGAATGCCTGAATAAGCTTTATACTGTCCGGGTTGTTCTCATAAAAGAATTCCGGATGCCACTGGATTGCAAGGGCAAACTTCTTATCCGGTATCTCTATGGCCTCTGTCAGACCGTCTTCGGATACAGCCGCTTTCCTTACCATCGGTGACAGTTTCTTTATTGCCTGGTGGTGATAGCTGTTCACTTCATGAACACCCTCTCCTATAATATCCGCCAGACGGCTTCCTGTCAAAACTTCTACTTTATGAACTGCCCTGTCGTATGGAGGAGTCATATGATGCTCCGTTTTGGTGTCATATTCGGCCGGCAGATCCTGATACAGGCTGCCTCCAAGATAAGCATTTATGAACTGGATCCCGCGGCATATCCCGAGGAAGGGTTTATCCTCTTTAAGACAAAGATTTAACAGGATCCCCTCCATCTTATCCCTTGTATCACAGATCGTCCCGCAGTACTCCTTTATGCTCTCTCCGTAAACGGCCGGCGAAACATCATGACCTCCCGTAAAAAGGATCCCGTCACATAATGAAAATGCATCTTTCAGTTCTTCTTCATTCCCGGTCAACGGGAGCATGACCGGAAGGCCTCCGCATTTTTCCAAAACCTTCATATACCCGGGAAGCATCCAGAAGCTGTCTTTCTCATCATCATAGAGAGGTATCAGTCCTGTCACTGCTTTCATATTTATCAGTCCTCCATAGAGCAGGTATCTTTCATGTATTTATTCAAAACCGGGCCCCTTTCATACCTTATAAACAAAATCAGGCGTCCGCATACATACACAGCTGCAGACGCCTTTGCCCGGATATTTCTCTTATAATATACCATCTGAGGGAGGTTTTTGCAAGAAATGCGGAATTGGCTTTGCAGAATGGCTTTACCGCAAATACGGATATTCCCCAAAATAGTTACGGTTTATGGTAAGACTTACCACATGGTACACATTATCATTCAATTTATATGTCATTCATCTGAGATCTGATTCATTTGAGGTATTTATCTGTCAACTGTTTGATCATTTTCGAATTCAATAAATCCTGTTCAGTCTCAAAGGTCAATATCAGTCGTTCTCCCGGGTAGATCCCGTTCATTTGATAGTTATTGACCTTTTTTACAGCTGTTCTGGCATACTCCGCTTTATCCATCATTCCTTCATGTTCCCAGTATATTTCTTTTCTTATCTTCTTAGAAAAGAATGTAAAATCCGGATAGACGGTTCCATACCCGACAAGTTTCAGCGGCTTTTCATACTTATATAAAATATCGTTTCTGAAGAAATAATCAGCAAGTATTTTCTCTGATTTTGATCGTACGCGTTCTCCCCTTTCCGTAAGTATCAGAGGAATACCTTCCTGAAACTCCTTTTCTTTATATGGTTCACGAAACCATTGTTCCTCAAGCTGCTCGGTTGTCGGCTCTACTGGAGTTATCAGTCCCCGTCTCACAATGTGCAATGATTCATATATCTGCTCAATCTCATTATCGGAATAATCTTTAAGACTCCTGGTTATCAGTTTTAATCTGTTCTCTGCCTTTTTTATGACAGCATCATTATAAGCTTTCTGTGCCAGATGTTGAGCCAGTTCTTTATCCTTCATCGGTATATATGACCCGTATCTGTCCTCAACACAGTGATAATACCTGATCTGTCCTTCGTTTACAGATATGCGAAGGCTTCCCTCAGGAGCAGGTTCATCCTGTTTTTCCTTTATCCTGCCTATTATACTTTCCAGATGCTTTTGCTCTTTTTCAAGCATTTCCTTAAGTCCGTACATTATCAGTGCTCCTTCCTATAAATTTATAGATATGCAGGGTTTATTGTGACTCATTTTGGAAAAACATGATTTGCGGTCATGCCCGCGTCAGCTTCTTTATGACTCATTTTGAAAATACATGATTTGCGGTCATATCTGCGTCTGATTTTTCATGACTCATTTTGGAAAAACATAATTTGCGGTCATATCTGCGTCTGATTTTTCATGACTCATTTTTGAAAAAACATGATTTGCGGTCATATCTGAATAAAGATGTAATCCGAGAAACAAAAACATGTGAAAATTGGTATATCTGAAAATAGAACTATCAGAGAATAGAAATATCTGAGAATAGAAATATCTGAGAATGGAAATATCTGAAGACAGAAATCCGGAAGCC
This sequence comes from Lachnospiraceae bacterium, assembly GCA_024682555.1. Taxonomy (GTDB): domain Bacteria; phylum Bacillota; class Clostridia; order Lachnospirales; family Lachnospiraceae; genus UBA2868. The sequence continues at coordinate 17,187 of JAIKZD010000091.1, forward strand.
GGCCGGCTTCCGGATTTCGAAATCTTTGAAAAAACTTTTTGAAAGATTATCTCTTTGAGAACTGAGGTGCACGACGGGCTGCCTTTAAGCCGTACTTCTTTCTTTCCTTCATACGAGGGTCTCTTGTAAGGAAACCTTCTGCCTTTAATACAGGACGATTCTCTGAATCTGCCTTTACAAGGGCTCTGGAAATACCGTGCCTGATTGCACCGGCCTGTCCCGTGTATCCGCCGCCGTGTACATTAACAAGTACATCAAACTTATCATTGTTGTCCGTTGCTTCAAAGGGCTGACGTACGATCTTCTTTAATGTCTCAAGACCGAAATAATCATCGATATCCCTGTGATTTATGGTTATCTTGCCTTTCCCGGGCATGATATATACTCTTGCTACGGATTTCTTTCTTCTTCCGGTTCCGTAATATCTTTCTGCTGCTGCTTTTTTAGCCAATGTTATTTCCTCCTTTCGACCTCATCAAAACTTCAATTCTTCAGGCTGCTGTGCTGCATGGGGATGTTCGGGTCCCGCATATACGAACAGCTTCTTGTACATTCTGTTTCCTAAAGGTCCTTTGGGAAGCATTCCTCTGACTGCATGCTCTACTACCTGGGCGGGATTCTTATCCATCTTCTGTCTTAAGGTCTCGCTCTTTAATCCGCCGATATAATCCGAATGGCGGTAATAGATCTTGTCATCAAGCTTCTTGCCTGTAACGCTTATATTCTTTGCATTGACCACGATAACGCAGTCACCGGTATCTGCATGAGGTGTGAATATGGGCTTGTTCTTTCCTCTCAGTACCTTTGCCACCTCTGATGCAAGGCGGCCGAGTGTATATCCTGTTGCATCGACAACATACCATTTTCTCTCAATGGCTGTTTCGTTCGGCATATATGTTTTCATATGTCTGACCTCCGTAATCATTTGAAAATTCACCGGCGTATCCGGCAAACCGCGCGAAAAATGCGCTTTGTGTATCATCGGAAAAATGTTCGGGAATCAACATCCTCCGACCTCCAAAGTACCGGCATTTAACTCAAACGGGGCTATGTTCTCCTTAAATACCGCCACATTTAGACATTATATTACAGCAAATCCGCAAATGTCAACCATTAACTGATATAACAGCCTTAATATCCGCGCTTGAACTTCCGATGGCATACTTTCTTCCTGCCTTAAGCTCATCGGGATACAGTTTAACGATCTTCTCCTCGCCTGCGATGAGGAAGACCTTTTCAAAGCCTGCAAGCTCTTTTACCGGTTCCTCCCCCTCTCCGATCAGATATAACTGTACGGTTTCCTTGCCGTTTACATCTCCGGTATTGCAGACCCTGACACCTATATAACCATCTTCCTTGCTGACATAGGGCTCCCTGTATTCGTAAGTGGTATATGAAAGGCCGTAACCGAACGGATATCTCGGTTTTATGCCGTTCTGTTCGGTATACCTGTAGCCGACATATATGCCATCCTTATATTCCACTCTTCCCGTCAGTCCGTATTCTCCGACTGCATGGGCAGAACACTGTGACAGATCTTTATAGAGGGTCTCCGCAAGTCTTCCCATGGGATTGATAACACCGAAAAGTGCCTCTGCAAGAGCCCTGCCGCCTTCCATTCCTGCATAATAAGTCCAGATCAGCGCCTTTGCCCTGTCGGCAAACTGCTCCATTGATACGGCACTTCCTGCCGTCATTACAATCACCGTATCGGGTCTTACATCTAAAAGGGCATTTATGAGTTCGTTCTGCTCATAGGGCAGTTCCATATCCCTTTTGTCATTTCCTTCACAGTCAAGATCGGAATTATGATTGAGACCTCCGACGAAGATCACCTGATCATATGTGCTGTCCGAGGCAAGCCTTACGGCTTCTTCCCTTAAGAGCCTGCGCCTCTTCCTTAAATCCTCATCTGCTTTTTCCGCCTCTGCCGTTTTTCCGCCGCCGTCAAGCAGGCTGTCCTCCTGCCATCCTATATTATGATGTTCCTTTTGGGTGTTGCTGTCATAACCCCGTGCGTAATCAATCTTCGTATTTCCGCCTGCAATCATCTTAAGGCCCGTAAGAGGCGTGATCTCATACAGAGCCTTTATCTCGGCACTTCCTCCCCCGTCCGAATGTTTCCTGTCCGCATTCTCTCCTATGACGAGTATCTTCCCTGTCTTTTCCGCATCCAGGGGAAGTATTCCGTCGTTTTTAAGAAGGATCACCGATTCTCTTGCAACATTAAGACAGGTTTCCCTGGTGTGCTCATCATTATACGCACCCCTTTTTCTTTCGGCACCATCCAGCATATTAAGTTTCTGCATCAGGATAAGGATGCGGTAAACCTTTTCATCTATGACACTCTCGTCTATCTCGCCGGAAAGGATCAGTTTCTTCAGGGGTTCTGCCATATAATAGTTATCAAAATCTGATTCGCAGGCCATCTCTATGTCAAGTTCGGAAAGAGCCGCTTTTTTCGTATCATGTACTCCGCCCCAGTCGGATATTATGACGCCTTCAAATCCCCACTCATCTCTGAGGGCATCCTTAAGTGTTTCTTTGTTCTGACATCCCTGTTCGCCGTTTATCTTGTTATAGGATCCCATGATCGTGTAGGTATCCGCCTCACGTACAGCCGCTTTAAAAGCAGGATAATAGATCCTGTCAAGAGCTTCTCTGCTTACGATGGTATCAACCTGCAGCCTGTCGGTTTCCTGGTTGTTTGCTGCAAAATGCTTTACGCATGCAGCCACATCATTTGTCTGAACGCCTGTAATATGCTCTACGGCCATCTCCTTGGTAAGATAAGGATCTTCGCTGAAATATTCGAAATTCCTTCCGCATAAAGGTGATCTCTTTATGTTCACACCGGGCCCCAGTATGACATCCTTGCCTCTTCCCCTTGCTTCCATGCCAAGGCCCGATCCGGTCATATATGCAAGGGTCCTGTTCCATGTGGAGGCAAGAGCGCTGTTACTCGGAAAATAGGTTACGGCATCCGAAGAATCATCTATTCTTTCGAATCTGTCGGGTTTAAACTCCGCCCTTACGCCCATGGGGCCGTCTGAAGTAACAAGCTTCGGGATCCCGAGCCTCTCCACTGCCTTTGTGGCAAAGAGCTCGTTTCCGTGGATCATCCCGATCTTTTCATCAAGGGTCAGTTCTGATAACAGCTCCTTTGCCCTGTTCTTCATCTCTTCCGTGACTTCTTTTTTTCTTACAACTCTTTTTCCCATTATTGTCTCCTGTCTGTTTTGCCTTTAAAGATCTGACCACTCATATCCGATCAGTGTAAGTCCCTTTGCGGGTGCCGTCTGACCTGCGAAACTTCTGTCTTTTGATTCCAGAATCTTTATCATGTCACAGGGCTCATATTTTCCCTGTCCCGTTTCTATAAGGGTTCCGGCGATTATCCTCACCATATTATAGAGAAAACCGTTACCGGTCACATCGATATCGATCTCTTTATCGTGCCTCATGACCGAAAGCTCATATATCGTCCTGACCGTAGTCTCAGCCTGGGATCCTGCACTGCAGAAAGCCTTAAAATCATGAGTTCCCTTAAGATACCCTGCAGCTTCCTTCATTTTTTCAATATCAAGACCGGTATATACAAGATGCGTATACCTTGAATTTGTCGGCAGACTGAAGTTATCGTTCCAGATCCTGTATCTGTAGGTCTTTTTACAGGGTGTACGTCTCGGATGAAAATCAGCCGCCACCTCTTTTGAAGCCCTTATCCTGATATCCTGAGGAAGACTGCAGTTGACCGCATATGAGAACTTATCCGCCGGGATTGAAGATCCGGTATCAAAAACACATACCGCACCCTCCGCATGTACGCCGGAATCCGTTCGCTGGGCACCGATAACCTTTATGTCTTCATCAAGGAGCCTGCTTAACTCCTTATTGAGAACGCTCTCTATGGTGGTCACTCCCGGCTGGATCTGCCAGCCGTTATAATCAGTTCCGTCGTAGGCCACCGTAAGCATTATCCTTTTCAAAATATAACCCCGTTTCAGCCGAAAAAATATGAAAAAACAAACCAATAATCGGTCATTCCCGATCATCCCCATACGAGCTTGATACAAAGGATCAGTATAAAATACAAAAGTATGACCACATAAGCCTTTATGTCCGTTTTATTGTACACTAGCGGTTTCATTTTCGTTCTGCCCTGACCGCCCCTGTAACACCTTGCCTCCATTGCAAGAGCCAGATCACCCGCTCTTTTGAACGCGGATACAAACAAAGGAACAAGCAAAGGAACAAGCGCCTTTATCCTGACAAAGATATTTCCCGATTCAAAATCGGCTCCCCTTGCCATCTGGGCTTTCATTATCTTATCCGTCTCCTCCATGAGTATGGGTATGAAGGAAAGAGCTATCGATAACATCATCGCGATCTCGTGAACCGGGACGTTTATTTTGTTAAGTCCCCTGAAAAGCCTTTCTAGTGCATCCGTGAGATTTCCGGGTGTGGTCGTAAGGGTGAGAACGGATGATCCCAGCACAAGATATGACAGCCTTAGAAGCATTTTTACCGCGGTGCTTAACCCTTCTTTTGTTATCGTCAGCTTATAAAAACTGACAAGAGGTTCTCCCGTCGTCATGAACAGGTTGCATAACCCGGTTATAAGCATCAGTATCACTATGGCCTTAAGACCCCTTACCATATATGAAAACGGTACTTTCGACATGTATATGCAGAAAGCGAGAAAAAGTGTTGCGGGTATATAACCGGGATAGCTTTTGAACATGAAAAGGGATACTATGTACAAAAAAGCCCCGACCACCTTTACTCTGGGATCAAGTTCATGCAGTATGGATCCGGCCGGATAATACTGTCCGAGTGTTATATCTTTTAACATATATTAACTCCGGTAAAACAGAGACAATATCTCTCTTTGCTTCCTTATTAACTCCGGGAAAACAAAGATAGGATCTCTCTCTTTGCTTCTTCTATGGTAATATGATCCGTATTTATCATGATTCCTCTTTTTCTGAGCTCTATGAGGATCCTCATTGCCTTCGGGATGTCGAGTCCTATTTCCGTCATGGTCTCGTATTCCCTGAACACGTTTATGGGGGAATCGTCAAATATAAGATGACTTTTATGCATAACTAAAAGCCTCTCCGTATTTTCAGCCACATCATCCATGCTGTGAGACACCAGTATTACGGTAATGCCCATTTCCTCTCTTATATGACCGATAAGCGACAGTATTTCTTCTCTGCCCTGCGGGTCAAGTCCCGCCGTAGGTTCATCAAGAATCAGGACCTTCGGCTTCATCGCAAGGACCCCCGCTATCGCCACCCGCCTTTTTTCACCGCCGGAAAGGTCAAAAGGAGAGATATAAAAACTCTCATCCTTCATTCCCACAAGCTTCAGTGCTTCATATGCCCGAAGTTCCACTTCCGACCTGTCAAGTCCGAGGTTCTTCGGCCCGAAGCAGACATCACTGAACACATCAACCTCAAAGAGCTGATGTTCGGGATACTGAAATACCAGTCCCACATTGCTCCTTAATCTCTTTCTGTCATATTCCTTATCGAAAATATCCGCGCCGTTAAAATACACGCTTCCGGACGCAGGCTTTAACAACCCGTTCAGATGCTGTATCAGGGTTGATTTTCCGGAGCCAGTTGAACCCAAAAGCCCGATGTATTCCCCGTCTTCTATCTTAAAGCTCACATCGTCGACGGCCTTTACTTCATATACGGTATCCTTATTGTATATATATGAAAGATGATCTACAATAATCGACATATCTCGTTTACTAACTCTTCCTCACTGAGTATCCCGTCAGGCAGATTCAGGCCTGCCTGTTTTAATTCCCATGCAAGCTCAGTTACCTGGGGCACGCTCAGTCTTATGGCCTTTAAGTCTTCCACTCTTGAAAAAATCTCTTTCGGGGTTCCGTGCATCACTATTTTGCCTGCATCCATCACATAGATCCTGTCAGCGTTAATGGCTTCTTCCATATAGTGGGTTATCAGGATCACCGTGATCCCCTCCACCATATTCAAAGCCCTTACGGCCCTTATTACCTCTCTGCGGCCCTTGGGGTCAAGCATAGCCGTGGGTTCATCCAAAACTATGCATTTGGGATGCATGGCAACAACTCCGGCTATTGCCACCCTCTGCTTCTGACCCCCCGAGAGTTTTCTGGGGGAATGCTTTCTGTAATCATACATTCCGGTGACCTTAAGGCTTTCGATCACCCGCTCCCAGATCTCCTTTGTTTCAATACCCAGATTTTCGGGACCGAATCCCACATCTTCTTCCACGATCTGACCTATGATCTGGTTGTCGGGATTCTGAAATACCATTCCGGTAGTCATTCTCACATCCCAGATATTATCGGGATCGGAAGTATCCTTCCCGTCCACATATACCACACCGCCCGTGGGGTACAGGATGGCATTTAAATGCTTTGCGAGGGTGGATTTTCCCGATCCGTTATGACCGAGTATCGCAATGAATTCACCCTGTTTTACGGACAGGTCAATATCATCCACGGCTCTTGTTATGCCGTCGACCTCACCGTCTTTATCTCTTCTTATATATTCAAAAACAAGATCCTTAGCTTCTACGATTCCCATTTTTCCAAAAAATGGGAGCCGGCATATGCCTGCTCCCATGCTCTTTGCTCAGTTATGATCATACCAGCTCTATGATCACTTCCATAGCGGCATCACCCTTTCTGGGTCCAATCTTGATGATCCTGGTATATCCGCCGTGACGGTTAACATACTTCGGAGCTATCTCATCAAACATCTTTGCCACCATATCAACACTCTTTGTATTTCTCTTTCTTCCTGCTGCCTTATCGGGTACTTCAGTTATGGGATAAAATACCTTTAACATCTGTCTCCTGGCATGGAGTCTTGACGGCTTATCCTTCTTGATGGTTTTCTTGACGGTGTCGTACTTGGTAACCTTTTTCTTTTTGCCGTTTACCTCGACTTCTTCCTTGATCCTCTTGCCGTCTTTATCCTTTAAGGGAACCTTGGCATCTATCTCAACGGTCTCAAAGTTATCCATTTCCTTTACCGAAAGGGCTATAAGACCTTCGGCGATCTTCCTTATCTCCTTGGCTCTTGCCTCGGTGGTAGTGATCTTTCCGTGATATAAAAGATTCGTTACTTGGTTCCTTAACAATGCTTTTCTCTGACTGCTTGTCTTACCAAGCTTTCTGTAATTTGCCATTTTTTCTCCTTCCGTGACGCTCTTCGGTCTTACTCACCATTATTTAACTGAAGTCCCAGCTCCTTAAGCTTGGCAAGAACTTCCTCAAGAGACTTTTTCCCGAGATTACGCACTCTCATCATCTCGTCCGGTGTCTTGTTTATAAGCTCTCCTACGGTATTTATGCCTGCTCTCTTTAAGCAGTTGTATGATCTTACCGAAAGTTCAAGATCATCGATCGAAAGCTCTATGATCTTTTCCGTTTCATCATCTTCCTTGACAACCATTACTTCAGCATTCTTGGCATTCTCGGAAAGATCGATGAAGAGGGAAAGATGCTCGCTTAAAACCTTTGCCGCAAGGCTTACTGCCTCATCGGGTGCCAGGGTTCCGTTTGTAAATACCTCGAGCGAAAGCTTGTCATAGTCCGTTATCTGGCCTACACGGGTATTCTCTACGGTCATGTTCACACGCTCAACCGGCGTATAGATCGAATCCACCGCGATGACTCCGATAGGCGTATCTTCGGATTTGTTCTTATCGGATCCCTGATAGCCTCTTCCGTTGGTTATCGTCAGTTCTATATAAAGCTTAGCCTTGGAACCGCTTAAAGTGGCTATCTTGATATCCTTGTTTAATATCTCTATATCGGAATCACACTGGATATCCGCACCCGTAACAACTCCTTCACCTTCAAAATTGATGGTGGCCGTCTTGGGTTCGGAAGATGAACTCTCATTCCTGATGGCAAGACTCTTGATGTTCATTATTATTTCCGTAACATCCTCCTTGACACCGGGGATGGAACTGAATTCATGCAGAACACCGTCTATCTTGACCTGGCTTACTGCCGTGCCGGGAAGGGATGATAACATGATCCTTCTGAGTGAGTTACCGAGTGTTATTCCATAGCCTCTCTCTAAAGGCTCAACCACAAACTTACCGTATTTCTTATCATTGGAGATCTCAACGATCTGTATTGCGGGTTTCTCAAAATCGAACAATGCAGGTACCCCCTTTTCATTGATTGCTGTATCTGAAACTGTGATAGTATCAAAAATATGTACCAAAAACCTCTATGCGGATTTACTTTGAATACAACTCGACGATCAGCATCTCGTTAACGGGAACATCGATCTCTTCACGTGTGGGAAGATTCTTTATCTCTCCCTTTAAGTTCTCCTGATCAACGTCCAGCCATGCGGGGATGGCCCTTCCGCCGGTAACCTCAAGGATATCCTTATATCTCTGAAGACTCTTGCTCTTTTCCCTGATCTCAATAACATCACCGGCCTTAACAAGATATGAAGGGATATTTACACTCTTGCCGTTTACAAGAACATGCTTGTGTCCGACGATCTGTCTGGCCTCTCTTCTGGTTCTTGCAAAAGCCATTCTGAACAGAACATTGTCAAGCCTGCTCTCAAGCATAACCATAAGATTCTCACCGGTCATGCCTTTCATACGGTCTGCCTTATCGTAATAATTTCTGAAGGGCTTTTCCAATACACCGTATATAAACTTAGCCTTCTGCTTTTCTCTTAACTGAAGCGCATACTCACTGGGCTTTCTTCCGGAACGGGTCAGATTCCTTCTTGACTTCTTGTCATAGCCAAGATACATCGGCTCGATCCCAAGTGATCTGCATCTTTTGAGTATGGGTACTCTATTGACTGCCATTAATTCTTCCTCCTTAAATGAACCATTGTGTTCACTGTACATCTGTGATCATGACAGGCAGTATCTGTCTGCCATATTTCCGTATGAAACGAAAAACCGTTTACCGCCTGTTTGAAAAAGGATCATACTCTCCTGCGCTTGGGCGGACGGCATCCGTTATGGGGAACGGGAGTAACATCACTGATACTTATAACCTCTAAACCGTTTGCTGCCAGAGCTCTGATCGCAGCTTCTCTTCCTGAGCCCGGTCCCTTTACAAAAACATCAACAGTCTTAAGGCCATGCACCAGAGCAGCCTTTGTTGCTGTTTCTGCAGCCATCTGTGCTGCATATGGAGTAGATTTCCTTGAACCTCTGAAGCCCAGGCCGCCGGCACTTGCCCATGATAAAGCATTACCTTCGGTATCAGTTAATGTTACGATAGTATTATTAAATGATGCCTGAATATGCGCCTGTCCACGTTCAACGTTTTTCTTGACACGCTTTTTTGTTACTTTTTTTGCACCTGTCTTTGCCATTAAACTAACCTACTTTCTGTTATAATTTACTTTTTCTTTCCTGCTACTGTCCTCTTGGGACCCTTACGCGTTCTTGCATTTGTCTTGGTCTTCTGTCCGCGGACGGGAAGTCCCTTTCTGTGACGGATACCTCTGTAACATCCGATTTCCTGTAATCTCTTGATGTTAAGAGCTACTTCACGCCTCAGATCACCTTCTACCTGATATTCCGTATCAATGATATCACTGATCCTCTTAACCTCTTCATCGGTAAGATCACGACATCTTGTATCGGGATTAACCTTAGCCTGCGCTAAGATCTTTGTTGCACTCGGTCTTCCGATTCCATACACATAGGTAAGACCGATCTCAACACGCTTGTCTCTTGGTAAATCAACACCTGAAATACGAGCCATTACTGTTACCTCTTTCCTTTCAAATATAAACAGATTTTCGGATCGCTTTGCGATCCCTTACAAATTGACTGGGATCTCCTGGTCTCAGAGATCCTTCCGGATCATTTCTCATCAAAGATCGGATAATGACCGGAGGTTTCCGGCTTTGCCGGTATCAATCGCAGATAAGCCCGTATTTTCCAAACGAGTTATCTATTTGCCGCAATCACCCGCATGTCCTCATGACGGTAAGGCTTATAACACGGGAAACTGCCAACTCAGCCGCTGTTCTTTGGGATATTATCCCTGACGCTGTTTGTGCTTGGGGTTTTCACAGATTATCCTGATCCTGCCCTTTCTCTTGATGACTTTGCATTTTTCGCAAATCGGTTTTACTGATGATCTAACTTTCACGTTAAACCTCCTTTCAACTACCAAAAACCAAAATAGGTCTCCGAAAAGGGCATGATGACATCCTGCCCATTTAAACGCGACCGTTTTATATATTATCACGGGCTGTGATAAATATCAACAATTATTTATCTCTCCAGATTATCCTGCCTTTGGAAAGATCGTAGGGTGACATTTCAAGGGTTACCTTATCACCCGGAAGGATCCTTATGAAATTCATTCGAAGCTTGCCGCTGATATGAGCAAGTACCTCATGCTCATTCTCGAGCTTTACGCGGAACATCGCGTTGGGAAGCTTTTCGATCACCGTTCCTTCTATTTCAATTACATCGGTTTTTGACATTCATTGTCCTCCATTAAATATAACCTGACAGCCCTTTTTATCTCTTCATTGGAAGGCAGTATGCTTTCATCCTGCCTGTTACTTAGCTTTTCGATCAGCTCTCTGTTAAAACCGATCTTTTTGATCAGTCTCACATGTTTTCTCTTTTTTCTTTTCGGTTTGCCAACGGGTCTCAGTCTTCCGTCCGACAGAAAAAACACATCGTTTTCTTCTTTTATGATGATGTACGTTTTCCCGCGATCATGTCCGGCCACCGATACCGCATACATCCCTTCAAACATCTGCCGTCTTCCTTCGTTTTCCTAACACTTTTCTTCCCGGTCCCCGCATAAACCCGTTTTCACCGGTTTCCGTAAAAGACCTGCCTGATTGTCTACCTTGACAGTGTAAGGATCTCCGGCTCGTCCTCCGTGATCAGGATGGTGTTTTCATAATGCGCGCTTGGAAGTCCGTCTGCGGTCACCACCGTCCAGTCATCCTCAAGCCATTCAACTTCCCAGGTCCCGAGATTTATCATCGGCTCGATGGCAAGTGTCATTCCGGCTTTCAGCATAAGTCCCTTTTTCTTCTGTCTGAAATTGGGTATCTGCGGATCCTCATGAAGTTTTGTTCCTATACCGTGACCGACGAGATCTTCAACTATCCCGTACCCGAAACCTTCGATATAATCGGCAATGGCATTTGAGATATCATAAAGATGATTTCCTTCCCTCGCCATCTTTATGCCCTCAAAGAAGCTCTGTTTCGTCCTTTCAACCAGATCCTTTACCTCTGGCTTTACTTTTCCGATCATATAAGTCCTTGCAGCGTCGGAATGATATCCTTTATATATAAGACCCGCATCCAGACTTACTATGTCGCCTTCCTTTAATATCCGGTCTTTCTTTGGTATTCCGTGCACGACCTCTTCGTTTACGGATACGCATATCGATGCCGGGAACCCGTTATAATGAAGGAAATTGGGAATCCCGTCCATCTCCCTTATGAGCTTTTCGCCCAGTCTGTCCACCTCAAGTGTCGACATCCCGGGTTTCAAGGCCTCCCCGAGCTTATCATGCACATATTCGAGTCTCTTGCAGGATTCTCTCATAAGAGCGATCTCTCTCGGAGATTTAATTGATACCGCCATGGCAATGCCTTTCAGATATTTATTTCAATATATTCTTTATATCCTCGAACACGACATCGATATCCTTTGTACCGTCAACCTCTTTCAGTATTCCTTTATTCCTGTAATACTCTATAAGAGGTGCTGTCTGTTCATGATATACGGAAAGCCTGTTCTTAACCGTCTCCGGCTTGTCATCGTCTCTTATGATAAGCTCGCTCCCGCAGGCATCACATACATTCTCCTTCACCGGAGGCATGTACTTCACATGATATGTGGCGCCGCACTTAACACAGGCTCTTCTGCCGCTCATCCTGTTTATGATGTTTTCATCCGGAACATCAACATTGATGGCATAGTCGATCTTTTCGTTAAATTTTGCAACTGCCTCATCAAGGACCTCTGCCTGGGGTATTGTCCTTGGATATCCGTCAAGAACATATCCGTTCTTGCAGTCATCCTTTGCCACCCTGTCAAGAAGTATCCTTACCGTAAGCTCATCAGGTACTAACTGTCCCTTGTCCATATAGCTCTTGGCTTCCATTCCGAGAGGAGTATTTTCCTTGATGTTTGCCCTGAAAATATCACCGGTGGAAATATGGGGGATCCCGTACTCCGAAGCGATCCTCTTGGCCTGGGTTCCTTTTCCTGCTCCGGGTGCACCGAGCATTATTACCTTCATAACTCTGTCCTCCGTATAGATTCACATTTAGGCAGTTAATGACCGGGCAGGAACAGAAGCGTTTCAGCATCCCCGTTTACGGGGACTGACACATAAGTTTCCCGCCCGATCATGATCAGTCGTTCAAAAATCCCTTATAATTGCGGACTAACATCTGTGATTCGATCTGCTTGATCGTCTCTAAGATAACACCTACGATGATGATAAGAGAGGTTCCTCCGAAGGAAACGCTCGCACCAAAGAGTCCGTTACAGATTATCGGTATGATGGCCACGATTATGAGACCTACCGCTCCGATAAAGATTATGTAATTAAGTATCTTCGTAAGATACTCACTTGTCGGTTTTCCGGGTCTGATACCGGGTACGAATCCGCCCTGCTTCTTCATGTTATCGGCAACCTCAAGCGGGTTGAAGGTTATCGATGTATAGAAATAAGCAAAGAAGATGACAAGTATGATATAGAAAAGTGCTCCGATGGAAAGAGCAGGGCTTGCAGGCTTAAACCAGTTCCCCGAGTTCAGGGCCTGCATTATCTTCTGCCACCATAAGGGTCCGTTTTTCCCCGAAAATGAGGTGATGACCACAGGAAGCTGCATAAGGCTTGAAGCGAAGATAATGGGAATAACGCCGCCCGTGTTTACCTTTAAGGGGATGTGCGAAGACTGTCCTCCCATGGTTTTCCTTCCCTGTACTTTCTTGGCATACTGCACCGGGATCCTTCTCTCTGCTCCGTTTAACATAATGGTAAGGACTACGGTAACCAGTACCACCGCTATTATGATCACTGCTGCAAGGACTGCCGTTGCAAAGGATTTTCCCTTCATGAACTGCTCATAAAGAGCGGCAAAATCCTGAGGTATCCTTGAAATGATATTGATAACAAGTACTATGGATATACCGTTTCCGACACCGCTTTCCGTTATCTGTTCGCCTATCCACATAAGGAAAGCCGAGCCGGCGGTAAGGGCTACTACAACGGTTATAACGCTGAGTGCGTTGTATTTTTCCAGAAGTCCCTGTCTTCCGAATCCGATGGCCATGGCCAAAGACTCTATAAGAGACAGACCAACGGTCACGTAACGGGTGATGGAAGCGATCTTCTTACGTCCATCCTCGCCTTCCTTCTGCATTTCTTCAAGCTTCGGGATGGCGATGGTCAAAAGCTGCATAATGATGGAACTCGTGATGTAAGGCGTAATGCTGAGTGCAAACACTGACATCTTCTCAAGAGAGCCGCCGGTGAAGGCATCAAGGAAATTGAAAGAATCTCCCAGAGCATTCTGCAGCCAGTTTGAGAAATAAGTTCTGTCAACGCCCGGAACAGGCAGCTGACTGCCCAGACGGATAACTATAAGCATCAAAAAAGTAAATATCAGTTTTTTTCTGATCTCTTTGATCTTAAAAGCATTCTGTAACGTTTTAAACATCAGATCACCTCTGTACTTCCGCCAACAGCCTCAATCTTCTCTTTGGCCGATGCGCTGAAGGCATTAGCCTGAACCGTAAGCTTCTTGGTCAATTCTCCATATCCGAGTATCTTTACGCCATCTCTCGGGTTTTTGATGATCCCGCTTTCCAGAAGAGAATCTATATTGACCGTTGCTCCGTCATCAAATCCTTCAAGAGCCGAGATATTGATCGCTACGATGTCCTTCGTGTTTCTGTTCTTGAATCCGCGCTTGGGGATCCTTCTGTATAACGGCATCTGTCCGCCTTCGAAACCAACCCTGGGAGCACCTGAACGGGCTTTCTGACCCTTATGTCCCTTACCGGCAGTCTTGCCGTTTCCTGAACCGTGTCCGCGACCTCTTCTAAAATTATCATTATGTGTAGAACCCTTTGCAGGCTTTAAATTTGATAATTCCAACTGTGACACCTCCTGTCCTTTATACTTCTTCAACCTTTACCAGATGACTGACCTGCTTTATCATTCCTCTTACAGCGTCATTATCGGGTAAATCCACCGTCTTACCGAGCTTTCTGAGTCCAAGAGCTTCCACGGTCGCTCTGTGCTTGGGTATTGATCCTATGGTGGATCTTATCAGTGTAACTTTTAATCTTTTCTCTGCCACTTTTTGTTCCTCCTCCTAGGTTTCTGAGCCCGATTAAGCTTTGATCTCCTCTACGGATTTTCCGCGAAGACGAGCTACTTCTTCCGGAGTCTTTAACTGGCTTAATGCTTCGATAGTAGCTAATACTACATTCTGCTTGTTGTTTGATCCGAGTGATTTTGTACGGATATTCTTGATGCCTGCAAGTTCGCATACCGAACGTGCCGGACCGCCTGCTATAACACCGGTTCCTTCAGGTGCCCTCTTCAAAAGAACGTTCGCACCGCCGAACTTGCCGATATAATCATGTGTTATACTCTTATTTTCATCAAGGGCAACGTTAATGAGCCTCTTCATGGCATCCTCTTTGCCCTTCCTGATTGCTTCGGGTATTTCTGCAGCCTTTCCGAGGCCTGCGCCTACATGACCATTGCCATCGCCTACAACTACCAGAGCTGAGAAGCGCATGTTACGTCCACCCTTAACAACCTTTGTAACTCTCTTGATCGAAACAACTTTTTCTTCGAGCTCCAAGTTGCTCACGTCTATGATCGTACGTTTCATGTTCTCTCTCCCTTCCTAAAATTCCAGTCCGGCTTCTCTGGCTGCGTCTGCCAATGCCTTGACCTTACCCTGATATATAAAGCCGCCTCTGTCAAAAACAACTTCCTTGATGCCCTTGTCAAGTGCTCTTCCTGCGATGACCTTTCCGAGGTAGGCTGCAGCTTCAACGTTGTTTGTCTTTTTAAGTTCGGCCTTGACATCCTTTTCAACCGTTGATGCAGCTACAAGGGTATTTCCTTTTGTGTCATCTATTATCTGAGCATACATGTGATCATTGCTTCTGAATACGGAAAGACGAGGTACTTCGGCAGTGCCGTTTAAACGGTTACGTACTCTCAAGTGCTTTTTCTTTCTTACTTCTGATCTGGATTTTTTACTAACCATTCTTCACACACTCCTTCTCTTACTTCTTACCGGTCTTGCCGACTTTACGTCTTATTGTCTCATCAGCATACTTGATACCCTTGCCCTTGTAGGGTTCAGGTCTTCTCTTGTCTCTGATCTCAGCAGCGTACTGACCTACTTTTTCCTTGTCGATACCCTTAACGGTTATCTTATTCGTTCCTTCAAGAACGGTTTCGATTCCTTCGGGATCCTCCATCTCAACGGGATGAGAATATCCGAGGGATAAAACAAGCTTCTTGCCCTGTTTCTGTGCCCTGTAACCAACACCGTTGATCTCAAGGACTTTTTCGTATCCATTGGTCACTCCGGTTACCATATTATTGAGCAGTGTTCTCGTAAGACCGTGAAGTGCCTTCATCCTCTTAAGATCATTGGGACGTGTTACGGTAAGCACACCTCCGTCAAGCTTAATCTCCATCTCGGGAACAAGAACTCTCTCAAGCGTACCCTTAGGACCCTTTACAGTCACTTTATTATTTTCTGCAATATCCACTGTAACACCCGCAGGTATTGCGATTGGCATTTTTCCTATTCGTGACATGCCCGTACCTCCTGTTTTTTCTGTTTAAACAATTTATACTACCATACGAAGCAGAGAACTTCTCCGCCTACTCCGGCTTTTCTTGCTTCCTTGTCGGTGATCACACCGTTATTGGTTGAAATGATCGCTATTCCGAGACCGCCGAGAACCTTGGGGAGCTCATCCTTACCGGCATAAACTCTCAGACCGGGCTTGGATATCCTCTTTAATCCGGATATGATCTTCTCATTCTTGTCCTCGCCATACTTTAAAGTGATATGTATGTCCTTAAAGGAACCGTTATCAACCAGTTCATATTTCTTGATATATCCTTCGTTGTAAAGAATCTCAGCAATAGCGAGTTTCATCTTTGATGAAGGAACATCTACCGTATCGTGCTTTGCAGTGTTGGCATTACGTATTCTTGTAAGCATATCTGCAATAGGATCACTTGTTGTCATTTCATTTCCTCCTGAATATTCCTAATCTTACCAGCTGGCCTTCTTAACACCGGGGATCTGTCCCTTATATGCAAGCTCACGGAAACAGATCCTGCAGATTCCGTACTTTCTCAGATATGCATGCGGACGTCCGCAGATCCTGCAACGGCTGTATTCCCTCGTGGAAAACTTCTGCTTGCGCTGCTGTTTTAACTTCATTGCTGTCTTAGCCATGAATCTTATTCCTCCTTTTTTTCTTGAGTTCACCGTTTTTTAAGGTGAACTGAACCGGATCACTTTGAGAAAGGCATTCCGAACTGTGTCAGCAGCTCTCTGGCTTCCTCATCGGTCTTTGCCGTGGTAACAACGATAACGTCCATACCCCTGACCTTGTCGATCTTATCGTATTCAATCTCGGGAAAGATTATCTGTTCTTTGATACCGAGAGCATAATTGCCTCTTCCGTCAAAGGCATTGGGATTAACACCACGGAAGTCACGTACTCTGGGCAGTGCAAGATTAACAAGTCTGTCCAGGAAATCGTACATTCTCTCACCGCGAAGTGTTACCTTGCAGCCTATGTTCATGCCTTCCCTGATCTTGAAGTTTGCTATGGCGTTCTTTGCGCGGGTTATAACAGCCTTCTGACCTGAGATGGTCTCAAGATCCTTTACCGCGGATTCGAGGATCTTTGCATTGTCCTTGGCTTCTCCGACACCCATGTTGATAACGATCTTATCAACCTTGGGAACTTCCATCTTATTCTTATATCCAAATTTTTTGATCATACCGTCAACGATCTGATCTTTGTATAAATCCTTATATCTGCTCAACCTTAAAGCCTCCTCTCCACTGGTTCTAATCCACAACTTCGCCCGTCTTCTTGTCGTAACGGACCTTCTTGTCGTTTTCGAACTTGAATCCGATCCTGGTGGGCTTTCCCTTGTTTACAAACATCACGTTTGAAGCATCTATAAAAGCTTCCTTCTCGACGATACCGCCGTTCTGGTTTGCTACCGAAGGCTTGGTGTGCTTCTTTACGATATTGACGCCTTCAACAATGACCTTTCTGTTCTTCTGATCCACTACAAGGACCTTGCCTTCGCTTCCTACATCTTTACCGGCGATAACTTTTACCGTATCACCCTTCTTTATCTTCATCATCAGAAATACCTCCTATAATACTTCCGGAGCCAGCGAAACTATTCTCATGAACTGTTTTTCACGAAGCTCTCTTGCCACGGGTCCGAAAATACGTGTTCCTCTTGGGGTTTTATCTTCTTTGATAATAACTGCGGCGTTCTCGTCAAACTTTATATAGGAGCCGTCCTTACGGCGGGCACCCTTAACAGTACGTACAACTACGGCTCTGACAACGTCACCCTTCTTTACAACTCCGCCGGGTGTTGCATCTTTAACGGTAGCGACGATAATATCACCGATATTTGCATATCTTCTTGTGGAACCGCCCATAACCCTGATGCACAGAAGTTCTTTGGCACCGGTATTATCAGCGACCTTAAGTCTGCTTTCCTGCTGTATCATGCTATTTGTCTCCTTCTCTTATTTAGCCTTTTCAACGATCTCGACAAGTCTCCATCTCTTGTCCTTAGAAAGACGCCTTGTCTCCATAACCTTTACCGTATCGCCGATATTGCATTCGTTGTTCTCGTCATGAGCCTTAAGCTTGTAGGTATTTTTAACGATCTTCTTGTAGATCGGATGCTTAACATGGTTCTCTACAGCTACGACGATGGTCTTATCCATCTTATTGCTGACAACCTTACCGGTACGGGTTTTTCTTAAGTTTCTTTCCATCACTTACTCCCTTCTACGCCTCTGCCTTAGCTTTTTCGGTAATGCAGGTCTGGATCCTTGCTATGTTTCTTCTGACTTCCCTGATCCTGCTGGTATTGTCAAGCTGATTGGTCGCGTTCTGGAATCTCAAATTAAAAAGTTCTTTCTTTGCTGCCACAAGATCCTCATTAAGTTCCTTGGCACTCTTTGATTTAAGTTCATCAAGATATGTATTTGTCTTCATTATGATACACCGCCTTCCAGGTCTGCCTTAGAGACAATCTTACACTTTACGGGAAGCTTGTGTGTTGCCAGACGTAATGCTTCCTTTGCAACTTCCTCAGGTACACCTGCTATCTCAAACATTACACGGCCGGGCTTAACTACTGCTACCCAGTATTCAACAGCACCTTTACCGGATCCCATACGTGTTCCTGCAGGCTTTGCCGTTACGGGCTTGTCGGGGAATATCTTGATCCATACCTTACCGCCACGCTTAATGTATCTTGTCATTGCGATTCTGGCTGCCTCTATCTGGTTTGATTTGATCCAGCAGGGTTCTGCAGCCACGATCCCGTATTCACCATATGATAATGTATTTCCTCTAAGCGCCTTTCCTGCCATACTGCCGCGGAACTGCTTACGACGCTTAACTCTTTTCGGCATTAACATTTATTCCACACTCCCTTCCTTAGACTTTGTCGGAAGTACTTCGCCCTTGTATATCCATACCTTGACGCCAAGCTTTCCGTATGTTGTATCTGCCTCGGCAAAACCGTAATCGATATCAGCTCTCATTGTCTGAAGAGGGATCGTTCCCTCCGAATAAGTCTCGCCTCTTGCTATATCCGCTCCGCCAAGACGGCCCGAAACGGTTGTCTTGATTCCGAGAGAACCTGCCTTTAAGGATCTTGAGATAGCAGACTTCATTGCCTTTCTGAAGGTCACACGGTTTTCAAGCTGCTGTGCGATGTTCTCGGCAACAAGCTGTGCATCCTTATCGGGTCTCTTGATCTCTTTGATGTCAACCACAAGCTTCTTATCCGTAAGCTTCTGCAGTTCCTTCTTGGTATTCTCGATCTCCTGACCGCCCTTTCCTATGATCACACCGGGCTTTGCGGTAAAGATAACAACCTTAACCTTGTCTGATGTTCTCTCTATCTCGATCTTGGAAATGCCGGCATTATTAAGCTTCTTCTTTAAGAATTTCCTGATATTGTAATCTTCTACAAGAAAATCCGCAAAATCCTTCTCAGCATACCATCTGGAATCCCAATCCTTTATAACACCGACTCTCAAGCCGTGAGGATTAACTTTCTGTCCCATTTTCTTCCTCCTTATTTCTCATCAAGCACGATCGTTATATGGCTCATTCTCTTCTCGATACGATAAGCCCTGCCCTGTGCTCTCGGTCTGATTCTCTTCATTGTAGGTCCTTTATTGGCATAACACTCTGCCACATAAAGGTTGGCGGCGTTTAAACCATTGTTGTTTTCTGCGTTGGCAATTGCTGATTCCAAAAGCTTCTTAATGATTCCCGAAGCATATCTGGGATTATAGGTGAGAATACCGAGTGCGGTATTTACATCCTTTCCCCTGATGGCATCCAGTACAAAACATGCCTTCTGTACAGAGACTCTGGCGAAAGATAGCTTTGCCGAGGGTCTTGTATCCTTATTTGCATTTCTTTCTCTCTTGATCTGGGATCTATGTCCTTTTGCCATGGATGAAACCTCCTTTCAAACTATCCTTATTTAACCTTTGACTTCTTTTCGTCCTTGCCATGACCTCTGTAGGTTCTGGTTGCTACGAACTCTCCGAGCTTATGTCCTACCATGTCCTCGGTAACATATACCGGAACATGCTTTCTTCCATCATGAACGGCGATGGTGTTACCAACAAATGACGGAAATATCGTAGAACGACGTGACCATGTTTTTATGACCTGTTTTTTATCTCCTGCAGCATTGTTGGCTTCAACTTTCTTAAGTAAGCTCTCATCTGCAAAAGGACCTTTTTTAAGTGATCTTGCCATTTTTCCTCTTCCTCCTCTTATTTGATAACACTGCCATCACGACGTCTTACGATCATCTTGTTGGATCTGTTATTCTTCTTCCTTGTCTTAAGACCAAGAGCCGGCTTACCCCAGGGGGTTGAAGGTCCGGGACGTCCGATACTTGTCCTTCCTTCTCCACCACCGTGCGGATGGTCGTTGGGGTTCATGACCGAACCTCTGACTGTAGGCCTGATGCCCATGTGACGCTTACGTCCTGCCTTACCGTAATTGATAAGGTTATGATCTCCGTTTCCGACAACCCCGATCGAAGCTCTTGCTTCAATGGGAACCATTCTCATCTCGCCGGAAGGAAGCCTTAAGGTTGCATACTTTCCTTCCTTGGCCATGAGCTGTGCGGAGTTTCCTGCGGAACGTACAAGCTGGCCGCCCTTTCCGGGATAAAGCTCAACATTATGTACCAGTGTACCTACGGGAACGCGGGATAAGGGGAGGCAGTTGCCGAGCCTTACTTCCGCTGTTTCACCGTTCATTACCTTCATTCCGTCCGTAAGGCCTTCCGGTGCAAGGATATAAGCCTTCTCGCCGTCCTGATAACAGATAAGGGCGATGTTTGCCGATCTGTTGGGATCATATTCTATTCCGATAACGGTTGCCGGAATTCCGTCCTTCCTTCTCTTAAAATCGATTATCCTGTACTTCTGTCTGTTTCCGCCGCCATGATGTCTTACGGTTATCTTACCCTGGTTATTACGGCCGGCGTTTTTCTTCTTGGGAGCGAGCAGGGATTTTTCCGGAGTCTTCTTTGTTATCTCGGAAAAATCAGATCCTGTCATCTGTCTCCTTGAAGGTGTATATGGGTTATACTTTTTTATTCCCATGATCTTTTCTCCTCTTCAAATTTGTATCGTCAGGTGTTTTTTCACCTATAGTTTCCGTATCTCTGAATCTTACAGACCCGAGAAGATCTCTATTTCTTTGCTGTCTTTGGTCAGCTGAACGATAGCCTTCTTCATCTTGGCTGTCTTACCCGTAATACGGCCTCTTCTTCTGTTCTTTCCGTCGAGGTTCATGGTGTTTACGGATAAAACCTTGGTTCCCTCGAACATTTTTTCAACAGCTTCCTTGATCATTGTCTTGTTGGCGTCTGTATGTACAAGAAACGTGTACTTCTTATCTGCCATTCCGGACATACTCTTTTCGGTGATGACCGGCTTTAAGATCACGTCGTAATATTGAACGTTTGCCATTATGCGTACACCTCCTCAATCATAGATACCGCATCCTTTGTAGCTATTACCGTGTTGTATTTCATGATGTCAAAGGTATTTAAGGCATTTGCGGAAGTCGTTATCACATCGGGAATGTTCCTTGCGGAAAGGACTATGTTTTTATCATCCTCCGAAATGATCACCATTGCCTTGCTGACCTTTAAGTTATCAAGCACGGCCTGCATCTTCTTTGTCTTTATCTCATCAAGCTTTAATTCATCAAGCACAATGAACTTGTTTTCCTGAACTCTTGAAGTAAGAGCGGACTTTAAGGCAAGTCTCTTCTCCTTCTTGTTGAGCTTGAAGGAATAATCTCTGGGGGTGGGAGCAAATACAACTCCGCCGCCTGTCCACTGGGGTGATCTGGTCGAACCCTGTCTTGCATGACCTGTCCCCTTCTGTCTCCAGGGCTTTCTTCCGCCTCCGGATACCTCGGCACGAGTCTTCGCTTTCTGTGTTCCCTGACGCTTATTGGCAAGATGCTGAACAACTGCCATATGTACGAGATGCTCGTTGATCTTTACGCCAAACACTTCATCGCTTAACTCGATCTTGCCGACTTCTTTTCCATCCATATTGTAAACAGATACGTTTGCCATCGTTTAAGTTCTCCTTTCTGGTAAAGACTAAACAAGAGTCTTTACGGTCTCCTTGATTGTCACCAGTGATTTCCTGGGACCGGGAACGGCACCCTTTATAAGGAGCAGATTATTCTCTGCGTCTACCCTTACAACTTCAAGGTTCTGTACTGTGACTTTTTTGCTTCCCATATGTCCGGGCATGCCCTTTCCCTTATATACGCGGCTGGGTGATGAGCAGGCTCCGTTTGAGCCCTGATGACGATGGAACTTGGAACCGTGAGCCATGGGACCTCTGTGCTGGCCAAGTCTCTTGATGGTACCCTGGAAACCTTTACCTTTTGAGATTGCCGTAGCATCGATCTTGTCTCCGACCTCAAAAATATCGGCCTTGATCTCCTGTGCGAGCTCATATTCGCCGGCATTTTCAAATCTGAATTCTCTTATGAATCTCTTTGAAGACACGCCTGCCTTGTCAAAATGTCCCTTGAGGGCCTTATTGACACCATGTCTGTGGATAACATCCTTTTTTCCGGACTTATCCTTGTTAATGATCTTGTCTTTCTTATCGACAAAACCGACCTGAACCGCATTATAGCCATCGTTGTCCTCAGTCTTTATCTGTGTTACCACACAGGGACCGGCCTGCAATACGGTTACCGGAATGAGCACTCCGTCTTCCGAGAAGACCTGGGTCATTCCGACCTTAGTAGCCAAGATTGCTTTCTTCATCTGTTTTCCTCCTTTTTTGCAGTTCCCCGAAACGGGGCTGCCCTACAGCGGACCGCTTTATGCGTTCATACTAGTAGGAGCCTTATTTGTTTTTCATTCTGATATCAATATGAACACCTGCCGGCATCTCTAACCTTGATAATGAATCAACGGTCTTCTGAGTCGGTGAGATGATATCGATCAGTCTCTTATGAGTTCTCTGCTCGAACTGTTCTCTGGAATCCTTGTACTTATGAACGGCCCTTAAGATCGTGATGACTTCCTTCTTTGTAGGAAGGGGTACCGGTCCGCTCACCTCTGATCCATTCTTCTTAACAGTCTCTATGATCTTCTTCGCGGATGAATCCACCAAAGTATGATCATAAGCTTTCAATGTGATTCTCATAATCTGAGTTGCCATAAAAAAAGTCGCCTCCTTTTCGCACTTTTTAAGTACGACAAGCGGTGACTGTACACTCTCCCGTGCGTGTCGCGGATGTTTCCATACCATAACTTTCACACGTCGTTTCTACCTGATGTAGACTACCTTATACGTACAGTGACTTGTCGCCAGTTTCCTAACTTGACATTCGCTCCACGGAAAACCTGTCATTTCGTGAGCCGGAAAGACTTCCGATTCATTGACAGCAACCTCACGCTTCACAGCTATCAATGTCACAGCAAGAGATAGTATACATGAGGAAAACAGGTTATGCAAGAAAAAAATGTAAAAAAACGATGTTATTTTATAACCTTGTATTCATGACAAGGACCGCATACTACATATTGTTGCATGCGGCCCTTATCCGTCGATCCTCTTTCGGTGATCCTTTCGTTAAACCCTAACCTTTTGCCACCTCATCAAACTCCGTCAGGATCACATCCGAAGGAGCTTTGGTAAGAAGGCTTACCACTATTATAAGTATGAAGCTTACTATAAATCCGGGTACCAGTGAATACAGTCCCGTAACTGCGCTGAGGGTCTGTCCCGCGCTTACGGGGATGTAATCCCAGAGAATGACCAAAAGGGCTCCGGAGGAAATACCCGCTACGGCACCCTGAAGATTCGTCCTTCTCCAGAAAAGTGAAAGGAGTACCAGCGGACCGAAGGCGGCGCCGAAGCCTGCCCATGCATCCGATACCAGTGCCATTACGGAACTGTTGGGATCCCAGGCTATAACAAAAGCGGCAACTGCCACGGCCACGACTACGACTCTTGAAAGCTTGAGCACATCCTTTTCATTGGCATCCTTTTTGAATATCCCCTTATAGAGATCCTCGGCAACGGCGGAAGCCGTAACCAAAAGCTGCGAATCCGCAGTGGACATGATCGCGGCAAGTATGGCGCAGAGGAAGATACCTGCAAGAAAAGGAAGCGCATAGTGTTCCGTGAACATCTTTTTGATCATCTCTATGAATACATTCTCTGTGGAAACCTCGCCTTCACTTCCAAGGATGACGGGGGCAAGATATGCTCTTCCGACCACGCCTATTATGCAGGCAAACAGAAGTGAAAAGAATACCCATACGATCCCGACTACCCTTGATTTTTTCAGTTCCTTATCATCCTTTATGGCCATGAATCTTACAAGGATATGGGGCATTCCGAAGTATCCGAGACCCCATCCGAGGGAGGATATGATCGAAACAGCCGTAATGGGTGCACCATTCTCCTGCATGATATTCGTAAAGGAAACCGGATCCACTCCTGTCTGTGACAGAACATTTGAGAGTCCTTCTCCGCTGACACCGATCCAGGCTATAACGGGAATGACTAAAAGTGCGATGAGCATCAGAGTACCCTGGATAAAGTCAGTGGTACATACCGCAAGGAATCCGCCCATGAAGGTATACAAAAGAATAACAACGGCTCCGAATGTAAGGGCCACATGGTAATCTATCCCAAACATGGAATTAAAGAGCTTTCCGCCCGAAGCCAGTGCCGATGCGGTATATACAAGGAAGAATATCACTATCACCACCGAAGATATCCCGAGAAGGATCTGTTTTTCATCATGGAACCTGTTCTTGAAATACTCGGGTAATGTCAGTGAATTATTTGCCCTGATGGTATATTTGCGGAGTCTTCCCGAAATAAAGAGCCAGTTTGCAACCGTTCCGAGAAAGAGTCCTATGCCTATCCATGCCTGCCCGGTTCCCAGAGCATATATGGATCCCGGGAGACCCATTAAGAGCCAGCCGCTCATATCGGATGCCTGGGCAGACAGAGCAGCCACAAATCCGTTTAAATTACGTCCGCCGAGGAAATAATCCTCTGAGGAATTGTTCTCTTTCATGAAAACAGCTCCGATGATGATCATTCCGGCAAGATAGACGCCAAATGCTATCAATACCCAAACCAATGTACTTCCTGTCATTTTTTCATCTCCTCCGTACTTTAACACACTAAAGTGAACTTTCATTTTCAAGATAACAGTTTATCAAAGGCATATAAAATATGCAACCGCAGTTTTTGTGGTATGATGTGTGACAGAGGCCGGATGACCGGAAAAACTCTTAGGCCTTGTTTATATTGATTATATAATAAGAAGAAATATGCTCAAACGGAGGATTAACATGTGGATCGCGGATAAATGGACGGATTATGAAGTGCTTCAGACTACGGATGGCGAAAAGCTCGAACGTTTCGGAGATTATCTGCTGATACGTCCCGATCCCCAGGTGATCTGGTCTGCGGACAAAACAGATAAGGGCTGGAAAAAGCCCAACGCCCACTATCACCGAAGCACCAAAGGCGGCGGTGAATGGGAGTTCTTTGATCTCCCGGAGGTCTGGCAGATAAGATACCGGGAACTCACATTTAATTTAAAGCCCTTCAGCTTTAAGCATACCGGCATCTTTCCGGAACAGGCCGTTAACTGGGACTGGTTTTCGGATCTCATAAAAAAAGCAGGAAGGGAGATCTCCGTTCTCAATCTCTTTGCCTACACCGGAGGCGCCACCCTTTCGGCGGCAAAAGCCGGTGCAAGGGTGACCCATGTGGATGCTTCAAAGGGAATGGTCACCTGGGCCAGGGAAAATGCTCTCTCAAGCGGACTGAAAGAGGCTCCCGTAAGGTGGATCGTGGATGACTGCGTAAAATTCGTCGAAAGAGAGATCAGACGCGGCAATAAATATGATGCCGTGATCATGGATCCGCCTTCCTACGGGAGAGGCCCCAAAGGTGAGATATGGAAAATAGAAGATATGATATTTCCCTTGATCGAAAAATGCACCCTTATCCTTTCCGATAAGCCCCTGTTCTTCCTGATCAATTCCTATACCACCGGGCTGCAGCCGGCGGTCCTTTCCTATATGTTAGGCATGACGGTAGCGAAGAAATACAAAGGAGAAGTAACGGAATCGGAAATAGGGCTTCCCGTAAAGGATGACGGGCTCTTCCTTCCCTGCGGCGCAAGCGGAAGATTTACCGGCAGCGTATAACCGTATACCACGAACAGTACGCCGAATAACACGAACCGCACACGGCACGGAGATCCCGCATGAAGGCAGGAGAACAGGCGCCTACATCCATCTGTAATGAAATATGAGAAGGGCGGCAAGTTTGACAAGCCACTGGATAAGGATCACTCCGATCCCCGTATATATGAGAATATAAACCGTCTTGTCCTTAAGCATCTTTCCGCCAAAGTGGATCGTCACGAATTCCCTTATCATTACATATATGTAAAAAACGGAAAAATACAGGACTGCGGCGTTATAATATAGGCTTTTCAGAAAATGTCCGGAAAGAATACTGTCCACCGCCCTTGTAACACCGCAGCCGGGACAGTACAGACCGGTCACCTTCTTGAAATAACAATATAAACAGGGCCTTATGGGATCAAAAAACTTCATATAATAAAGCACTATCCCAAAAAGCCCTGCTATAAACACAGGCTTTCCAAGCCTGTATAAGGTATGGACCATTGATCCTTTTCCGTTCACATCCCGATCCATATCAGTTAATTACCCGATCCGGCTTATAGAAAATCTTCAAATTCATTTATTATGTCTTCGAAATCCGTGTAATCAAACGAAGAGAACACGGCAGCCATTGATGCTGCGATCACGGTCATTACGATAAAGATCACGATACCGCAGCCTCCGGTTACGATACCGGCTATTGCCATCTCTTTTCCTTCATAACCGTTCTTTACGGCGATTATTCCAAGAACGATGGCCACTATCGCAAGAACGATGGCCACAAATCTGGAACAGCAGCATACCAGTGAAAGAATACCGCAGACCATGGATGCGATGGAGATTCCCCTTCCTTCCCCGTATCCGGATGTCTGTCTGTTATTCTGATAGTTATTCTGGTAGTTGTTCTGATAGCCGCTGCCGTAATCATTCCGGGGATCGTTCTGCCCCGAAGTCTGATCATAAGCGGTCCGGCTGTCATCAGCGTTCCCCTGACTCTGATCCGCACCGGCCTGAGAAGATCCGTTTACCGTATCATCGACAGCTTCCGATCCGTCCGAAAAAGCCTCTTTAAAAACTTCATCGGTAGTTTCCGCAAAGTTTTTGTTCGCCTTTTCCATGGCTTCCTCAGCCGATTCCACGGCATTCTCCACTGACTTTTCAACATCCTCTCCGTTTTCAAAGATGTTCATATCGTTATTATTCTCATCCATTATTCATTTCCTCCGTAACACCGGACATTTAGTCCGGATGCAGCTTTATTGTTTTTACGGCCCCATGACCGCTTTAGAGATTATATCATTCTTTATGGAAATATAAAAGTCCCGGCAGAAAGCAGGCATCGATACTCAATCAGTATAGAATCTGATAACCAGTTCACAAACATCCGATACCATCTCCTCAGTAATCCCATAGAACAGAGGCAGCCTTAACAGCCTCTCACTCTCTTTTGTGGTATATTTATCCTCACCATTGAATCTCCCAAACTTTATCCCAGCCAGAGATGAATGAAGCGGAATGTAATGAAATACGGGATATACTCCATTCTCTTTCAGGAAATCGATCAGACGTGTTCTTTCTTCCAGATCCTTCGCCTTGATATAATACATATGAGCATTATGTTCACAATCCTCCGGAACAGAAGGGCAGTCTATATATCCCTCTTTTTCGAGCTCTTTAAGCATTTCCGAATACAGGTTCCAGGCATTCATCCTGGACTTCTGGACCGAATCGAATTCCTCCATCTGAGCATACAGATATGCCGCATTCAATTCACTCGGTAAATATGATGATCCCATATCAACCCAGGAATACTTGTCGATCTCTCCTCTGAGGAATTTACTTCTGTTTGTTCCTTTTTCGCGTATGATCTCTGACCGCTCTATATCGCAGGCATTACGTATCAGCAGTGCACCTCCCTCACCCATGGATATATTTTTCGTTTCATGAAAAGAGAGACATCCATAATCGCCAAAGGTACCGCAGGATCTGCCCTTATATAATGATCCCAGCGCATGTGCTGCATCTTCTATTATCTTTAATCCGTACTTCTCTGCAATATCCGTTATTGTATCCATTTCACAGGATACCCCGGCATAATGGACCGGAAAGATCGCCTTTGTTTTATCCGTTATCGCATCTTCGATAAGCTTCTCGTCGATATTCATCGTATCAGGACGGATATCCACAAATACAGGAACCGCACCTCTCAAAACAACAGCATCAGCCGTAGAAACAAACGTATATGAAGGCATGATCACCTCATCGCCTTCTTTGATGTCCGCCAGAATAGCAGCCATTTCCAGGGCATGAGTGCATGATGTGGTTAACAGTGCCTTGCCGGTTTTAAGCCTTTCTTCAAGCCAGGCATTGCATTTTTTTGTATATTTCCCATCTCCGCACAGTTTCCTGCCGTCTATAGCATCCTTAATATATGTCATTTCCTTTCCTACATAAGGCGGAACATTAAAAGGTATCATCTTCTGATTCTACTCCTCCTATACAAGCCAAATCAGCGTGGTTTGGGCATTCTTCTCTCTAAATAACTTATCGATCACTTCATTCTATCCCATATCAGACATACGCTCAACTTTTTAATCTGTCTGGATAGCAGAAAATTCCTTAATCCTGATATTATCATACATTTCACTCATCTCATTTTCTTCGCCTCAGAAGCTCCGTCCCGATCCTGAATGGCTGTGTCCGCTGGAGCTTGAGTAGCTCGAAGAATAGGAGGATCGCCCGGATGAGGATGAACCGGAGGAAGAGGAACTGCTCCTCTCTACAGGGGAATACTTCCTGCTGGTATTTCTTGTAACAAAATGATCGCTTCCGTTTATGCTCACCGTCTCCTTCACAAGATACATATCCGCATCGCCTTTGATCGCCGGTGTTTCCATTTTTCTCTTTGCACCCGAAAGAAGACTGCCGCCCGTGATGCTGCCTCCTAAAGTTCCGAGGATCCACGCAAGGGACCAGTACCAGCCCGATCTCGGCACCCGTCCGGTCTTAAGCATATGCTCCGTCTGATCAAGATAACGGTCAAAGGCCTTATAAAAGTTTCTGTCGGACCCTGCCGCATCATTAAGATTCCCTAAAAGCCTGGAATAATTCTTTCCCTTTAGTTTTGCCTCGACGGATCCCTCTCCGTAAAGGCAGGACAGTTTTGTGTTATAATCCTCGTTCTTTAAGATCACAAGCAGAAGACCTTCAAAGCCGTCTCCTGTTCCGTAGCCATTGTATTCATAATACTTCTTTGCATATTCATCGACATTCAGTCCGATGGCATTATACACGGGAGCCGTATGTATCACGATGTCGATCCCGTATTTTTCGGATATCTCCGCCGCATGCTCTTCGATTTTTTTCTTCTCCAAAGGATCAAGATACAATGCCGTATCGTCTATCCTCGGAGCGTTTTTGTCGTGAAACCTTTCGGATGGCGGATTCACAAGCCAGTCCGGAGCAAAAGGATTGCCCTTTAAATACATGAGCCTGAAATTCTCCATCCAGTCGGAAACGCCTTTTGCGTAATCTCCCGCCTTCATATATTCATACAGCTTATCATCTATGGCATTTGCCACATCCTCTTTATAAAGCCCCATGGTCACACTGCCCATACAGCTCGTCCACCAGCCTCTGTTATTCGGATCCATGCAGATAAAAAGAACGGCTCCTTCATATTCGTCACCTCTGCCGTAACCGTTCATCTCATAGAAATCAGCCGCATAAACAGGCTTGCCGAGCCCGTATTCCGACATGTCCGTGAATACCACGATATCCTTATCAAGCTCATCCCTTAACTCCCACAGACGGGCAGACATTGCCTTCTCTTCATCATCGGAAAAAATATCCGCATCATCCACAACACGGGGAGCATTATCATCATGATACAGTTCAAAGGTTGAAATATCCTCAACATACCATGCGGGCTTTTCTGCGGCATCCTTTCCGGACAGGTCCGTTTCATTGGTCCCGTTGTCATTATCCGCAGCAGTGTCCGGTTTCGTTTCCGCAGCATCCGAAGGGGACTCCTGTTCGTTTTCACCGGAGTCTTTTTTCGGATCATCTGTCCCGTTTATTGTACCGGTATCGGTCTCGGTCTCCGTCTCTTCTATCTCTTCTTCAAGAGCTTTCTCCTCATCCCGGCTTTCCTCTGCAGTGCCATTATCTGCCGTCACCGCTTCCGGTTCTTTTTTTATCCGATCGTCGAGGTAATTTGAAAGATATCTCTTTGTACTGTAGAGCACGCCGTAAACACCGTACTCTTCATTATAGTTAAGGGCATGTTCCTTAATGTACTCAAGGTGCTGTTTTGAAACAAGTTCGTCCGCACCTCCGAAGGTAACTATCTCGG
>JAIKZD010000100.1 GCA_024682555.1 Lachnospiraceae bacterium
TCGCCCTTTCACGGCGGTAACACGGGTTCAATTCCCGTCGGAGTCATCAAGATTTTGATAGGATAGAGACAGGCAGGTTGTAGATAGTCAAACGAGGTTCGACTCGCAACCGCTTCGCTTGTTGCTCGTGTCGGAACCTGCGGTTCCTCAATTCCCGTCGGAGTCATTTATTTGGACCTTTAGCTCAGTTGGTTAGAGCAACCGGCTCATAACCGGTCGGTCCTGGGTTCGAGTCCCCGAAGGTCCACTAAATCCCCGTCAGATTATATTTTGATAGGGGTCAGGGAATTTAAGAATTCTCTGTTTGATGAAATCTTGTTTTTCAATATTTCATCTGGCCCAGTGGCTCAGTTGGTTAGAGCGCCGCCCTGTCACGGCGGAGGTCACGGGTTCGAGTCCCGTCTGGGTCGTCAGCATGCAGAGTTGTTTGAGGCTTATATTTCCATATAAGTTTGTATCGGCTCTCGATGCTGTAAAACGTGGGATCTTAGCTCAGTTGGGAGAGCATCTGCCTTACAAGCAGAGGGTCATAGGTTCGAGCCCTATAGGTCCCACTTATCTTAGCCGCAGTGGCGGAACTGGCAGACGCACAGGACTTAAAATCCTGCGAGGTTAATCCCTCGTACCGGTTCGATTCCGGTCTGCGGCACGTAAAGGTCTCAAGCATTAAGGTTATCCTGGTGTTTGGGGCTTTTCTTTTTAACGGATAATTTAAAACAGCTTATGAGTGATATATGGTTTTTATCTGCGGATGATTCCGTAATGGTTCGAAACCTGTATACTTTAAGAAAAATAGGAAGGCCGATGCCCCTGCATGACAAATTGTAACAAGTTATAGAACTCTTGGGAATTGTTCATACCCAAGGGTTTGTACATATAGAAACACTTTTGTAAAAAGTGACTTATATTGAGAAGATAAACCTGTGGTTTATTGAATATCATCTCCTGACTGATTAAAATGGAAAAGGATTTATGATTCTGTTTTTTTAAAGTATGGGAGGTATTATGGATAATTGCATCAGGATAAAGAGCAGATCACCGTTTCATTACCGGTTTGTATTTGTAGATACGCATGATCACATTTCTTTTGGGATATTTACAAGGAACGGACTGCGCATAAAAAAGGTAAAAGAGCTTGTAAGGGATGGCAGTCCCTTCAGACTTATCATCTGCAGCATCAGAAAAAGAGATCTGGGCAGATTCAAAGAAGCTCTGGATGTTTTGAAGAGAAATGCGTTGCTGTTAGGATACAGGGATTATGATGATATGTGTAAAATGCTGATAAATGCGGCCGCTGCAGACAGCTGAAGAAATGACAGTATCTGAATCTATCGGGTTTGATACCGGGCAGATAAACAACGGATAAACCACATTCCGTAAACCGTCATAACCTATAATTCTGTTATGTGTTATAATTATATCGGAATGAGAATAACCGTTTGCCATAATGAGATCTGTACATTAAAATGGACAGTTTAAGTTAAAGATCAGCAGGTCGGACTGAATGTATGCAGACAGAAAGGATGAAAAGCAAATGACATTTGAAGAACTTGTTAAAAAAGTAAGAACGATGACAGAACGTGTGGATGTGTCCGGGCAGGATTTCCTTGCGGTCCAGGTAAACATTACCGGCAAGGACAGCGGAGTATTTTATGTTGAGGTCAAGGATCATAAGATAAATGTTGAGCCCTATGATTATCATGACCGAAACTGTGCAATAACAATGAACCTGACGGATTTCAACAAGATGATCGACGGAAAGCTCGATCCCGTGTTTGCCTTTACCACAGGCAAGCTTAAGGTCGAGGGTGATGTAGGCAAGGCCGTTGAGTTTTCAAAACTGGTCAAAAAGTAAGAGTCATGGCAGTAGAAAAGAAGTCCGTTACGGCAGAGAATGAAAGCCGTGTCAGCAGAAGAGAGAGCGGGCAGCTCAGGGAAAAATCCGTGACTATGGAACAGATAGCCGACATAGCCGCAGAAGCAGGCAGAATAATGATCACGGCAAAGAGGCCGAAGATCATGGAAAAATCGGGTCACTCCAATTTCTGTACCGAGACGGATGAAAAGATCCAGGCTTTTCTGATAGAGAGGCTTAAACAGATCCTTCCGGAAGCTGAGTTTCTCGGTGAAGAGGACGGTCAGGATGTTTTTTCCGCAAAGATGAAGAGCGGATATTGTTTTGTGATAGATCCCATAGACGGAACATCCAATTTCATATTCGAGTACAGGCCTTCGGTGATCTCCATAGGGCTTCTGAAGGACGGAAAACCCTTCATGGGTGTCGTCTATGATCCCTATGATGAAATGATGTTCTGTGCGCAGTCCGGATGCGGTGCGTATATGAACGGAGAGAGGATAATGTCCTCGGATGCACCTCTTTCGGAGTCTCTGGCCGTATTCGGAACGGCACCGTATTATACGGAGCTTAGGGACAGAACCTTTGAGGTCGCAAAAGATCTTCTTCCGCTGTGTGTGGATCTGAGAAGGTCCGGTACCGCGGCGTGGGATATGTGCTGTGTTGCCCTGGGAAGATGCAGCCTGTATTTTGAGATGAGAGTGCAGTTATGGGATTACGCGGCGGCAGCTCTCATCGCCGAAGAAGCAGGATGTACGGTAACCGATACGGAGGGCGTTCCTCTGTCCTATACCGGTCCGACTTCGGCTCTGTGCAGGGCGAGGGGTGTAAAGGATATCCCATCCTGTTTTGTAAAAAAAGGATAAGATCGTTATCTGAATATCCATCATGGGATAGCTGATATTTTTACAGGCGGTGATCCGCCTGTTTTTTTATATCGCAGATCCGCCGAAAGGAAGCTTTCGCTGAAACCCTGCATCAGCAATTCTGTCCGTGGCAACGCACCTTGCATCCGTGGCACCGCACATCGTATCCTTGGCATAAGACCTCATGTCTGCATGTGAAAATACATACTTTTGGCGGTAGTAAAAAAAGAATGTATGTATTATCGTAACTACGTAGAAATGGCCGGTTTACATGATCTCAGCCGATCACAGGTCAGACATGCGAAATAAAAATCAGGAAATGAGGAGATGAAGATGAAGAAAAAAACGGGCTTTTTTAAACGCAGTACACGCAGACCCCGGATCACCGCAGGCCTCTGCATGATGATCATCCTGTCGATGGTGCTTACAGCTTGCGGCGGAGGAACTAAGAGCGCGGCCGGAGCAGGCAGCAGTGACCCACTGGTGGGAGTATACATCCCGGTCACCGGTGAGCTTGGCGGTATGGCGATTGTGGGATCCGATCTTGAAGGATTCGGCCTTGAGCTTACTGAAGGCGGAAAGGGTACCCTTACAGCCGACGGATCGACCGCAAAACTCAAATGGAGTGCTGACGGAAGCACGGTCACCATTAAGGCTGAGGGCGAGACCATGACAGCGCAGGCGGGAAATGACACCCTGGTCTTTGATGATATGCTGGGAACGGGCATGAAGTTTACTTTTGCGAAGGAAGGAAGTGCTGCCGCAGATCCCGCGCTTTATCTGCCGGAAGAAGAGAAATACCTCATCGGTGAATGGCAGTCCGTTGAAGTCACCGATGTTCTGGGGGATCCCATTGATCCTTCGGAGATGGCACCGGATGCATTTTCCATTACCTTCAGAGGTGACCATACTGCCGATGTTACAATCGAGGGAAAAGAATATAAGGATCTTCCCTGGAGTAATCTCGGTGATTTCGGCTCCATAGACAGTGATGATATCGAGCTCTCATGGGAACCCGCCGAGGATGCTGACGGTATCAATGCGGATTATGTCAGGGACGGAACCTATTTTACATTCTTCTGCCCCAAGGGCGGTGCCGCGGCGGTAAAAAAAGAGGATAAAACAGAGGAAAAAACCGAGAGCCCGGAAGAGAAAAGCGATGAGGAGACGGAAGAGCATGATATCCCCGATTCGGAAGAAATGATTGAGGAAGAGTCCGAAAAATCCGAAAAGACCCAGACCGGAAGCAGTAAATTTGCGGACTACTGGGATAAGGACTGGTATGGATGGTATGAGCTTGAAAACTGCAGAGGTGAATATGAAAAGCTTGAAGGCGCAAGGTGGGACTGTGCGGGAGCCATATTTGTAAATGACGATGACACGGGATCGGTATTCCTTTTCGATGAGGACGGTTCGGTGGATGATCTTTTCTGTGCCTGCGATGTATCTTTCCTTGACGGGGTTTCCTCCTGCGGATGTATGCAGAGTGAGGAAGGATCCTTCTGGACGGACAAGAAGAATATAGGACACGCAGACTGGTCCGTGGAACCCGAGATATCGGACTTTAAGGATTTTAAGGATCTGATCTGCATTAGCAGTATTTATGAGGATGAAGACGGAAAATTCAGATATTATATCTATTTAAAACCCTGGGGAGAAGACTGGGAGGATGTCAGGGAATTTGACGAGCAGTTCCTTCCCGAAAGCTATGACAGCTGGTATCTTGACGTAAAGGATGATATCATGCCTGACGAAATAGGGGGTTAAGACCCAAAACCTCAGGTAAGAGGATCAAACTGTTTAAGTATATATTCTTTTATATCTTCAAGGCGGCTTTCTTTCCAGCCGCCTTTTTTTTCTTCCTCAGCAAGGGGGCAGATGATATAAAAATCAAGGACTTCTCCGGGGACTCTGCCGCTTCTTAAAGGCTCCATGAAGTTTTCATTCCAGTCTTC
The DNA here is from genome assembly GCA_024682555.1 of Lachnospiraceae bacterium. Taxonomy (GTDB): domain Bacteria; phylum Bacillota; class Clostridia; order Lachnospirales; family Lachnospiraceae; genus UBA2868. The sequence goes on from JAIKZD010000100.1 coordinate 4,677, forward strand.
TTCAGTGGCATTCTTATACTTATCGGGATATAAGAACAGCTGCTGGCGTTTTGTAGCCTCTATGAACATTTTTGCGGCAAGGGGAGAGAGTTTTTTATACTCTTCTTTTGGTACATCCTGAAAGATAACGGGCAGTTCATCGCCCATGACATGCTCGTTTTCGCGGTCGATCCTTAACCCTTTTGCCTCGAAATGATATTCATTCTCATCAAAGTAAAGGGTAAGCACTATGCCTTTTTCGGTGTTGTACTGGGATCTCTGGTAATCGGTATCAAAGATAAAATTACCCAGTGAATAGAAAATGGCCTTGTCACCCACCAGCTCGTAATTCATGGGAACATGGGGATGATGTGCAACTACTATGTCCGCACCCATTTTCAGATATTCAAGATACCTGTCTCTTGTATAGGGTGAGGGGAGAGCGGTGAATTCTTCTCCGCCGTGGGCAACCACTATGCACCATCTGCAGGTTTCTTTTATCTTTTCAATGACTTCCCTGATGGAGTCCATATCGCTCCAGCTGAGGCACCCTGCCTTATCCTCTTCGGCCTTCCTGCAGGCTCTCTGGTAACCTACACCGAACATTCCAATGCCGCCTGCTTCCTGCAGGATCACGGGGCGTTTGGCTTCTTCAAGATTCATTCCCACACCGATGGTGAGACAGTCACATTTTTTTGCTTCGCGAAGGCTCATCTCCAGTCCGTAGGCACCGGCATCCATGATATGGTTGTTGCAGAGATTCCAGATATCCGCATCTATATCCTTGAAAAGTGCGGTGGCTTCGGGATTTATGGTGTGCATTAGCCGCATTTCCATAGCCTTTACTTTTTCGGCCTGATCGTCAACAAGAGCGCCTTCAACATTGATGATCACGTGGTCGGACCGCTTTAGGATATCCTTGATATCAGGGGCTATCAAGTCCTTATCTTCCCATTTTCTCTTCATGTAGTGATCGAAAGCTATATCACCAGTAAAGGTAAGGGTGCTTTCTTTTTTTATCAGACGACAGAAAACATTTCCGCGTTCTTCGAAATTTTTGAAATATCCGTAAGAGGCGGCCGCGGGAGAGAGGATCACGGCGGTTCCCTTTGGGGTTATTTCCGAGGCTTTTCTGAGTGCTCCTTCAAGATCCTCTTCGTAATGACAGCAGGAAAGGTCGGAAACGGCGTCATAGACACGCTTTCCGGAAGCGTACATCATGATATAGTTATACTCTGTATGCTGTCTGATGTAATCCATCAGGATGTCATAGTCGATCCCTCTGTCCATGCCTCCGATAAGCAGTGTCCCTGTATTGGGTATGCTCTCGGCAGCTGCTATGGCGGCCTCGGGTATTGTGGAGATGGAGTCATTGTAGTAATCGATCCCGTCTTTGTTTGTAACAAATTCCAGACGGTGATGAAGACCCCTGAACCTCTTTATGCTGTTTCTCACAGCTTCCTCGCTGCAGTTAAAAAGGTCGTGGCAGATCCTGTATACAACGCTTGCATTGTACTGGTTATGTTTGCCGAAAAGGGTCGTTTCAAACTGCATGACATCGGCCTTTTTTATTCTGTGGATCTGAGCCTTTGTCTGAATATCCGGAACATTTTCTCCGGCATAGAAATGGTCGTTTTCACTCTGATGAAGGGCTATATTGGCCTTTGCAAGGAAGTATTTTTCCTTTGTTCCGTAGTAATCGAGGTGATCCTCATACAGATTGAGAAATACGGCGATATGAGGGGAGATGTATGCGTGTGCCAGCTGATGACAGGACATTTCATAAACTATGACGGTGTCCTCATCGATCCTGTCGTATGTATCCAGACAGGGATAGCCTATGTTTCCGACTAAAAGGATCTTTTTGTCGGTGCAGTCGGTGAGCACATGATACAAAAGGGATGAGGTAGTGCTCTTTCCCTTTGTGCCCGTGACACCGATGATCTTATCCGAAAACTCTTCCAGGAAAAGATCGGTGGATGAAGTGTACTTTTTATTGTACACATCGGTCTTGATGCCGGGACTTTTGATGATGAGGTCATACCTGTCCTCTTCGATCCCGTCCTGTTTTCCCTCGTATATGTCAAGGGAACAGACCTCGCAGTGTTTTTTTATAAACTTTTCCACGGAACGTCCTTCCAGTCCGTGACCCCATATCAGTATTCTTTTGCCTGACAGTATATCCGAAATCTTCAAGTGATCAATCCTCTGAATTGTTATTTGTTCCGGGCCGGTAAGCCGGACCTGCGCCGGTTTTAACATAAGCCCGGACAGCTATTGTATTCTATCACAACGGGGCATTGTCTTCAACACGGAGCAGGCAGTTCATGTCTTCACATTGATATCTGTGTCGGGTATAATTATTTGAGAGGAAGGTACCTGTGCCTGTGAAACCGAAAGGATCTGTTTATGAAGAAAAGAAATCTGATAATACTACCGTTTATCATATGTGCGCTGCTTTGTTCCTGCGGTAAAGGAAAGCCCGGTGGGGAAAACTCCGCGGAAGCCGGGATCTCTCAGGCAGTTTCCGAAACGGATACGCCCGATATGACAGATGCCGGAGAATCGGATATTTCATATGAATATAAATATCAGAAATACAATACCATGACCCCCGAGGAGATCGTCGCATCTCTTACACTTGAGCAGAAAGCCGCTCAGATGGTGCAGCCTGCCATCTATATGGTCACGGAAAAGAGGATGAATGAGAAATGTTACGGCAGCATTCTGTCAAAGAACCAGCCTCTATATTATAACGAGTGGCAGGAGACCGTGGACCGGTTCCAGGAGTACACCATAACCTCGGAATGCGGCATTCCCTATATATATGGACAAGATGACGTGCACGGGGTGAACTACTGCAAAAATGCGGTCTATTTTCCCCACAACATAGGTCTGGGCGCGGCAAACGATCCGGATCTCATGTATAAGATAGGGCTTGCCACGGCGGATGAGGCAAAGCTGTGTCATATGCTCTGGAATTTTGCCCCCTGCGTGGCTCAGGCGACCGATCCGAGATGGGGCAGGACCTATGAGTGCTACGGGTCGGATCTTGACATGATAACAAAACTCTCCACGGCATATACAAAAGGACTTGTGGAGGGCGGTGTAGTGGCCTGTGCCAAGCATTTCATCGGCGACGGCAATGTAACCTTCGGCTCGGGCGAGAACTCGGACATAAAGAGACTGATAGACCGGGGAGATGCATCCCTTACGGAAGAAGAGATCGATAAGCTCATGGATGTGTATAAGGCCCAGATCGAGGCCGGAGCACAGACGGTCATGATAAGCCACAGTTCTTTAAACAGCGTAAAAATGCATGAAAACGGCAAATATATCATGCGACTTAAGGATGAGACCGGATTTGAAGGTTTTATGGTAAGCGACTGGAATGCAGTGCAGAATACCTCCGGCAAAGGGTATGAGACCAAGGTGATCAATGCCGTAAATTCCGGCATAGACATGCTCATGGAGATAGGAAGCTATGATCAGGCCATAAGCGCCATTGTCGCGGCCGTAAACGACGGACGCATAAGCGCGGAGAGGGTTGATGATGCGGTCACAAGGATAATAAGGGTAAAAAAGAATGCAGGCCTGTTTGAAGATCCCATGTGCGAAGATCTGAAAACGGTTCAGAAGGAGACCGGTTCCGATGAATACAGACAGCTTGCGGAAAAGGCCGTGGAAGAGAGCCTCGTGCTTCTGAAAAATGAAGGCGGTGTTTTACCTTTAAAAGAAGGGATCAAACTCTATGTCACCGGACCTGCCGCGGATAATGCATCCGTACAGTGCGGAGGCTGGACCATGGACTGGAGCGGATACAGCGCCGCAAAGATCGAAGGAGTCACAACTCTGGTAAACGGACTCAGAGATGTTACCGCGGATATGGGCATAGAGATCATCACGGAAGCCGAAAGGGCCGTGGAGGCGGATGCCGTTCTGTTATTCCTCGGTGAAAAGACCTATGCGGAGTGGCATGGGGACAGCGAGGATATAAACATCTGCGGAAGCAAAGCCTTCACAAAGAACAAGGTTGCCATCGAAGAAGCAAAAACTCTCGGAAAACCCACTATAGCCTGCATTGTGGCGGGGCGTCAGGTGATCATATCCGACTATATCGATGACTGGGATGCTGTTGTGATGTGTTATCTTCCCGGGTCGGAAGGCGGGGGTGTCGCAAATGTCCTTGCGGGAAAAGCGGATTTTACGGGTAAGCTTCCGAGTCCCTGGTATGGTGATGTATCACAGATTGGAACGGATGAATGCATGTTTGAGGCGGGGTACGGCCTGAACTGGACTGAACCCGGGGGACAAAAGTGAGACAAAGGAACCGTCCCCTTTACTCACTTTTCTCAAAATAGAAAAAATCATTTCTTAAAAGAAATTTGTAAAATATACTTGACAAATATCTATTGAGACGTTACTATATGCTCATGAAGGGCATGGACGTCTCTTTTTTATGGCCCGGAGGTCGGACGATCCCGATTACAAACAGGAAGCCGGGAATTCCGGCAATGAGGATGAGCTGCCAAAGTAAAGACAGTGAAACGATAAAAGAAAGGATGCAGATCATGAGAATAATATGTTTCAGAGAATTGAAAAATCTGCCTAAGCAGGTAACGGTAATGTGGATATTGGCTCTGTTATTTGCACTTGCCGGTATAACGTTACTCCTTCTTGATATGTTCGGCGTGACGGAAAACACATTAAAATACGCTTTGGCCTGTGTGGTCATAGGGCAGCTTATCAACATATTCTGTCTCAGAAAGTATAAAGACAGGTTATACAGATAGGCAGATATGGGATAGGGTCTGTTAATAAAGCAGACTTAACAGAGAATAAGAAAAAATAAACAAAATAATATATTAAAACGGAGGAAAAAGTTATGGGAACAAAAATGGCAATCGGAGTAGCAGCAGGACTTATCATAGGGCTTGTGATCGCAGCGGTCCTTTTAAAGGTGGCAAACACAGATCGAAGGATGAAGACGGAATATGACGAGAGGCAGCAGAAGATCAGAGGCAAAAGTTATATGTACGGTTTTTATACTATCCTGTTTTGTCTTGTGGCAGTAACGCTTTTGGATATTTCGGATATAGTGATCCCTCTTGAGAGATATGCCGTTGATTTTACGGTGTTACTGATCGGATGTATAGTTCTCTGCGCTCACAGCATCTGGAACGGTGTCTACTGGGGGCTCAATAACGATCATAAGCGTTATTACGTTATCATGGCAATAGCACTTGCGCTCAATATATTACCGGTAGCTACACAGGCGGCAGCAGGCACTCTTATTGAGGACGGAAAGATCGGTCTTCCTATGCTCAATATAATGGTCATCATAATGATGGCGGTTCTTGGAATAGAGATGGTGATCAAAGGGATCGTTGATAAGAGAAAGACCGAGGAGGATGAGTGATATGAAGAATCTGAAACTCAAGGCCGCCAGGGCGGGCAAAGATCTTTCTCAGGAAGACCTGGCAGTGATCTGCGGAGTGTCAAGACAGACCATAAGTGCCATAGAAAAGGGTGATTATAACCCCACCATCAACCTGTGCATATCGATCTGCAAGGCTGTGGGACTTACGTTAAACGATCTGTTCTGGGAAGAGTAGTATAAAAAGACGGGTCTGTTCTGTTATATGACCATGGGGAGGTATTTTTCCCGTTCCTTTTCGACAAACTGATGTATCCATTCCCTGTCGAGAAGGTTGTCAAGAGCCTCTCCCATGGCGGAACGGTCGGCGAAGGTATCAAATTCAAGCTGTTTTTCGGAAAGCCGTTTCAGCATCGCCTCGTCAACCGTGTCTTCACACAGAAGATGGAGCACCAGGACATTTCGTACCTGCCCCATCCTGTATACTCTGGATATGGCCTGATTAGTCAGCGACGGCTTGATCTGGGGCTCACAGAAGATAACGATGCTTGCAGCCTGTATGTTCAGTCCGGTGCCTCCGGACTGAACCTGGCATATCAGGATATCTTTATTATCGCTGTCGGTAAAATGATCGATGATGGTCTGTCTTTCGAGTATGGGAGTGTCTCCGCAGATGATTCCCGCACATCTTTCCTTAAACATTTCGCTTGCCTTTTCAACAGTTTCCCTGAAGAAAGAATAAATGACGATCTTCCGGTGATCATCCGCCGCCTCTTCACAGAGTTCCTTAAGACGCTGTCCCTTGGCGGAGGTGCTTAGGTCCGGCTGTCTGAAGGAAACCTTTCTCATCCCCGCAAAATCTCTGTTGATCAGATCCTCCCTGTAGAACGCGGTATCTTCCGGAGTCATCATGCACCATTCCTGTTTTTCCTCTATCTGAGGCAGTTCCTTAAGAACCTGTTCTCTGGTTCTCCTCAGGTAAAATGGGGCAAGAACCTCCCGGAATTTCGGAACATTGCTCATCTGGGCCAGACCTCTGATCTCCTTTGACATATCGGGTCTTATAAAATCTATCAGGGAACACATTTCGTCAACCCGGTTTTCAAGCGGTGTGCCAGTCATCATAAGTATCCGCTTCGCTTCATTTTCAAGCCTTCTTATGTATCCGGTACGCTTGGCATCGGGATTTTTGATATAATGTGCCTCATCGATGATAAGCATGTTTAAAGTCATCTTTTCATCGATACTGTCGATTATCTTTTTCATCATCTCATAATTGGTTACTGCGGCTCCGCCGGCTGCTATCCATTTTTCAAGTGCTGCTTCCGCAAAGGATCCGTGGATCAGATATGAGGGAATATCGCTGAATTTTTTTATTTCCCTGCACCAGTTTATCAGGACGCTTGCGGGACAGACAATAAGGAAATGCGGGCCCGGCTCCCCGGATGCTATATGAGTCATGGCGGCTATAGCCTGAATGGTCTTTCCGAGGCCCATCTCATCGCCGAGAAGGACTTTTTCCTGATGGAGGATGTATCTGGCACCAAAGCTCTGGTAGGAACGAAGTGTCCCATGGAACCCTTCCGTGTTGAGCGGCAGTGAGTCTATTTCCTCCGCAAGCTTTTGCGGGATGCTGCTGTAGATAAACTTTCGTTCTGTTTTTGCCGCACCGAGTTTTTCAAGGATGGCGTAGTAATCCGCGCTGTTTTTCTCATAATCCCTGATGACATTGTTTTCGTCATAGACTGTGGCCTCATCGTAGAGACCGATCAGTCTTTTTGCGCGTTCAAATATGGGTGAATTGCAGAAAGAAGCCATATCGGCGGCCACAAAGGCGGTATGGTCCTTAAGCTCTCTTCCCGAAAAAAGCCACATGACGCGGTTTTTTATGATATGTTCATTCTTAAGGATCTGCACGTAATCGTGAAATTGGGGAAAAATGCCTTCAACATCCCGTCTGATGACCTCGGATCTCCTGTATTCAAAGAGTGCCTTCATCAGCTGCATATGTTCAGGACCGTTACCCTCACCGGATGAAAGGTTCACGGTTGAAAAAGATGACAGCTTGTCCACAAATTCGGCAATTATATTTCTGATGGCCTCGATCTGTTTATCTCCGATGCCGGGGATCCGGCGAAGCTCCCAGTCCTCTGCCTTCGCAAGGCAGCCTATGTCGGTATAGCCTGCTTCGGTGAGTGCGGAAACCCGGATGCCTGCCCGGGATTTTTTCAGTTCATCGACGGAAATATCCTTAAGGGATTTTTCGGCATCGATAATAAGGATCTTCCTGCAGGCGAGCCTGATCCTGTCCTCCTGATCCTTTCTGTCAAGACAGATCTTTAGAAGAGCGGAATCCAATCCGTACAGGAGGTTCATCAGTTTTTTGACTTCGGTAAAGTTTATTTTTTCCATGATCTTTTTCGGTTCATAAACCGGTTCGGCACGTATTCCGGCGGAAGGATTACTGCCGGCCCTAAGTTTTCGGAGCAGTTCATTTCTCTGAGAAATCCGTATCCATTGCTATCTTAATATCATGATCGGGGAATTCTTTTTTAATATCTTCATAGACAGATCTGCATACTTCACGCCGGTCTTTTGCGTCAAAGCTGATGACAGCGTCAAACCGGATCGTCTTTTTTTCACTGTCAAAATAAAAACCGTGTATCTGGCGGACATACTGATGTGAAAGAGCTATGTCGCGGACACGTTTCTGTATCTCTGCAATGTGCTCGTCTTTCGTATTTGAAGAATAAATGCCGATGGCGGTAAGGATGACCTTATGCTTAAGGTAAACCTCTTCCTGTATCTCTCTTGTCAACCGGTCCAGTCTGTCCATTGAAAAGGTATCCGGGACCTCCACATGAATGGAACCGTTAATGGAGTCGGGGCCGTAATTGTTGAGCACCAGATCGTATGCTCCCAGAACATCGGGATAACCGGTAACGGTTTCTTTGATATGCTTTGCGAGCTCGGCATCGTTTCCCTCGCCGAGTATCTGGGAGACAGTATCCTTAAGCATTTCCAACCCGGATTTGATGATGATCACGGAAATGACCGCACCAAGCCAGGCTTCAAGAGAGATTCCGAAGGCAAGGAACAGGACCGCCGCAAGAAGAGTGGAGGCCGATATGATGGAATCAAGAGTTGCTTCTTCCCCCGAATTAATGAGTGATGAGGAATTAACTTTTTTTCCCGTTGTCGTTACATATCTTCCGAGGATTATCTTTACCAGAACGGCGATGACGATGATGGCAAGAGATGCCGTCTGATATTCCGGAATGTCGGGGTTTATGATCTTTTTGACCGATTCGGTTAATGAGGTGATACCTGCATACAAAACGATCAGGGAAATGATCATTGCACTCAGATATTCAACCCTTCCATAGCCGAAGGGATGCTTTTTATCAGGCTGTCTGCCGGCCAGTTTCGTCCCGATTATCGTGATGAGTGAGGCGCCGGCATCCGAAATATTATTGACCGCATCCATAACTATCGCAATGGAGCTGCTCATCAGCCCGATGACCGCTTTTGTTGCGGCAAGCAGGATGTTTGTGATGATACCGATAATGCTTGTCCTAATGATGATCTTTTCCCTTGAATCGGCGTTGTTTCCGTTTGAATCAGTATAGTCCGTATATTTTGGTTTCATGTGTTTGTCCTTTTCTCTGAGAGTTTCGTATGTTTCTTACGTTTACAGGATCCCGGATGTGAAAAATTCCTTCTGACCCAAACTTCATTTTAAATTAAAAAAATGGTTTCGTAAATGTATTGGAAAATTTATGTTGACAGATAAAAATCTAACATGTAATAATTGATTAAACCGTTGAAGGAGAGTGAGTAACTTCCGACAACCTCATTATGAGAGAGCCGCAGGCGGTGAGATTGCGGCAGTGAGACCGGAAGCGAATGGACTCCTGAGGGCGAGCGGAAATAACAGTATGCGAGCCGGAGAAGGTCCTCCGTTATCAAAGATCCGCGTATGATGGTACGCATGAGTGGGTACGAAAGTACCAAGCCGGGTGGCACCGCAGGAAAAGATATATCCTGTCCCAGCAAATGTTGTTGGGGCAGTTTTTTTATTCCCCGAGAGTTTCGATCTCCCTGTAAGATAAAAAAACTGTCCGGGTTTGCTAAAAAAGCAGAAAGGAAAACACTATGAGTGAAGAAAAGAAAATTCCCTACAAGATCTATTTGAGCGAGAACGAGATCCCGAAGAAATGGTATAACGTACGTTCCGACATGAAGAACAAGCCGGCACCGCTTATCAATCCGGGAACACATGAACCCATGGGCTTTGATGATCTGCGTCCGGTTTTCTGTGATGAGCTTATTAAGCAGGAGCTTGATAATGATACCGCATATTTTGACATCCCTGCGGAAATAGTCGATTTTTACAAGATGTATCGTCCCTCGCCCCTTGTCAGGGCTTACTGCCTTGAGAAAGCACTTGATACACCCGCAAGGATCTATTACAAGTTTGAAGGAAACAATACAAGCGGAAGCCATAAATTAAATTCCGCCATCGCCCAGGCTTATTATGCAAAAAAGCAGGGACTTAAGGGCATAACGACGGAAACCGGTGCGGGTCAGTGGGGTACCGCTCTTTCCATGGCATGCGCTTATTTCGGCCTTGATTTAAAGGTATTCATGGTAAAGGTTTCCTATGAGCAGAAGCCTTTCAGACGTGAGGTTATGAGAACCTACGGAGCAAGCGTTACGCCTTCTCCTTCAATGGAAACACAGATAGGAAAGAAGATAAACGCTGAGCATCCGGGCACCACGGGAAGTCTTGGCTGTGCTATCTCCGAGGCAGTTGAGGTTGCTACGACAAATGAAGGCTACAGATATGTTCTCGGAAGCGTGCTCAATCAGGTACTTCTGCATCAGAGCATTATCGGTCTTGAGACCAAGGCAGCGCTTGATAAGTATGATATTGTACCCGACATGATCATTGGATGCGCAGGCGGCGGATCAAATCTCGGCGGTCTTATCTCTCCTTTCATGGGAGAAAAGTTAAGAGGCGAGAAGGATTACAGGATCATCGCTGTTGAACCCGCAAGCTGTCCCAGCTTCACTAGAGGAAAGTATGCTTATGATTTCTGCGATACCGGTATGGTATGTCCTCTTGCCAAGATGTACACCCTCGGCAGCAGCTTTATCCCTTCGGCAAACCATGCAGGAGGACTCCGTTATCACGGCATGAGCCCTGTTCTTTCACAGCTTTATGCGGACGGATATATGGAAGCCGTATCCGTGGAGCAGACAAGCGTATTTGAAGCCGCTACACAGTTTGCAAGAACAGAGGGCATCCTTCCCGCACCCGAGAGCAGCCATGCCATCAGGGTTGCCATCGATGAGGCTCTTAAGTGTAAGGAAACAGGCGAGGAAAAGAATATCGTCTTTGGTCTTACCGGAACGGGATACTTTGACCTTGTAGCCTATCAGAAATACAATGACGGAGAGATGACAGATTTCATCCCTACGGATGAGGATCTTAAGAAGAGTCTTGATCTCCTTCCCAAGGTTGACTGATTGCCTGACGGAATGGTAATGGTTACATAATAAAGAACGGGTGAGTTTTATCCGAAACGATCACTCATACCGAATAAAGTGCCGGAAACCCTTTTATCAGGTTTCCGGCATATTTTTTCCGTTTTACAAGCTTGCCTGATAAACAAATCCAAAACTGTGTAATATCGGGCGCTAATGCCTGTCATTTTGCCGCTAACATATGTCGTTTCGCCGCTACCCCTGTTGTTTCACCGCTACTCTCCCCTGTTATTTCGCGCATATTCTATTTTCGCAGAAATATGTTCGGGATATTGATATTAATGACCGCGAAACAGGTTATTGCAAAACGCATATATTGCAAAGGATAGATGGCCTGACACTAAAAACACGACTTGGACGCAAAATTAGTGTATCGCCGGGAGAGACCTGACACTAAAAACGGGACTTAGGCGCGAAATTAGTGTATCGCCGGGAGAGACCTGACACTAAAAACGGGACCAGGGCGCAAAATTAGTGTATAGGCAGGAGAGACCCGACACTAAAAACGGGACTTAGGCGCGAAATTAGTGTATCGCTGGGAGAAATCCGACACTAAAAACGCGGCTTGGGCGCGAAATTAGTGTATCGCCGGGAAAGACCTGACACTAAAAACACGACTTGGTCGCAGAATTAGTGTATAGGCAGTAGAGATCCGACACTAAAAACGGGACTTGGTCGCAAAATTAGTGTATCGCCGGGAGAGATCCGACACTAAAAACGGGACTAGGGCGCAAAATGCGTGTAAAAGAACGTGTAAAAGAACCGTCCCCGTGTCTCCCATTGAGGCTGTAAAAATGATATAATATACAATGTGAAATGATATTCTGATTTCAAGGGAGGTAATATCCATGCTGAAATCGTGTCTGGGATGTAACAAGCTTTTTGATGACCCGATCGGGGATTATAAATTGTGCAAGGAATGCAGGGCAGCAGAGGAAGAGCTTTTGAGAAAGGTCAAGGATTATCTCTGGGACAATCCCGGAACCAGCGAGGCCAAGCTTGAAGAACTTTTTGATGTGACCAGGAAGCAGGTGACAAGATGGCTCAGGGAAGGAAGACTTGAGGTTACTCCCGAATCGGATATAAAGCTTACCTGCATGAGATGCGGAAGCAATATCAAGTCCGGAAGATTCTGCGGAGACTGTGTGAAAAAGTTAAAGGACGGTTTTGCAAAGGAGATCCCCAATCTGAAGAAGAAGGGGGTATATATAGGGAACATTGAAAGAGACGAAAGAATGAGATACCTGTAAGATTTATCCGGAGGAAGAGATCCGGAGGAAGAGATCATGAGGAAGAGATCCGGAGGCAGAGATCCGGAGGCAGAGAATCGGAGACAGGATCTCAGCCATCAGTTCAGGAGAAACAGGTTTTCACAGTATCCGGAACAGTCAGAATCAAATCAGAAACAGTATCCGGAACAGTCAGAACCAAAGCAGAAACAATATCAGAAGCAATAATTGAAACAATATCAGGGAAGGAGAAATGTTATGAACAATTTTTATCTGTATCTTCCGACAAAGGTTTATTTCGGAAAGGATGAGGAGAACAGGACAGGCGAGATAGCCGCAGCTGCAGGCGCAAAGAAGATCCTTATAGTTTATGGCGGCGGCAGTGTCATAAAAAGCGGTCTGCTTAAGAGGGTGGAGGATTCCCTTGAGAAGGCCGGAATCGCTTATGAGGAATTCGGCGGGGCAAAACCGAATCCGACCCTTGCACATGCAGAAGAGGGAGTAAAAAAGGCCATAGCCATGGAGGCTGATCTCATACTTGCGGTAGGAGGCGGCTCGGCCATAGATACGGCAAAAGCAATTGCCCACGGTTCGGCTAATCCCGGAACACCTCTTTGGGATATATGGACAAAGAAGGCTGAACTTACAAAATCCCTTCCCGTAGGAGCGGTCCTTACCATACCCGCTGCTGGAAGCGACATGAGTGATTCAGCGGTCCTTACAAATGAGGCCATTGGGAAAAAAGCCGGTATCAATACCGAGTTTAACAGATGCAGATTTGCCGTCTTAAATCCGGCTCTCTGCATGACTCTTCCCAAATATCAGGTTTTTGCCGGAGTTACGGACATAATGATGCATACTATGGAGCGGTATTTTATAAAAGATATCAAATGCGACCTTACGGATGAAATAGCCGAAGGTCTCATAAGGACGGTTATAAAGAATGCGCGCATCCTCATGCAGAAGCCCGATGACTATGACGCCATGGCAGAGATATTGTGGGCAAACTCACTGTCCCATAACAACCTGACGGAATGCGGAAGAGGAAAGGATTTCTCCGTACATAAGCTCGGTCATGCCTTAAGTGCCAAATATGATGTTACCCACGGCGCATCCCTTGCCGCGGTATGGGGCAGCTGGGCAAGATATCAGGTGGATGAAGGCCTTGACAGATTCGTGAGATTTGCCGAGAAAATATGGGACATAAAAGGTACAGATAAAAAAGCCGTTGCAGCGGAAGGCATTGAAAAAACGGTGGCTTTCTTCAGGGAGATAGGTATGCCGGGCAGCCTTAAGGAGCTTAATGTCTCACCGGATGAAGAGGACATAAGGAATCTGGCGCTGGATGCTACCATGAATGATACGGTGAAGCTCTCCAGACTATTACCGCTTGATGCAAAGGCCGTTGAGGAAATATACAGGGCTGCTCTTTCGTGATCCTCGGAGCCAACTTCGAAACAGAGAAACCCGGAAACGAAGTAATGTCCGGTTTCCGGGCACAGTGAAAAGTTTCAGCATAGCTTAGGCACAACCAAAGAAAGAAGGTACAGAATGCCGATCCTTGCAGGATATATGCTCCCCCATCCGCCCCTGGCAGTACATGAGGTCGGAAGGGGTGAAGAGTTCAGGATACAGAAAACACTTGATGCTTATAACAGGATAGCCGAAGACATAAAGGCGCTTGATCCGGAGACGATCATTATCACATCGCCTCACAGCATCATGTACTCGGATTATTTTCATATTTCTCCGGGCACGCATGCAAGAGGTGATTTTTCACGTTTCGGCGCAGGCAATGTGACATTTGATGTTAATTATGATACAGAGCTTGCGGGTGAGATCTGTGATATATGCCAAAAAGAGGGCTTTCCCGCAGGCACGGAAGGCGAGCGGATGAGGGAACTCGACCACGGTACCATGGTTCCTCTGTACTTCATCAATAAATATTTTTCCGGTTACAGGATAATCCGGGCAGGTCTTTCGGGACTGCCGCTTAAGGATCATTACAGATTCGGAGAGATCATATCGGAGGCTGTGGACAGGACAGGGAGAAGGGTCGTATTTCTGGCAAGCGGCGATCTGTCACACTGCCAGAAGGAGGATGGACCTTATGGCTTCAAACCGGAAGGACCGGAATATGATGAAAAGCTTATGGAAGTCATGGGAAGAGGAGATTTTAAGGCCCTGCTTGATTTTGATGAAAGCTTTCTGAGACGGGCAGAGGAATGTGGCCACAGATCCTTTGTCATCATGGGCGGAGCATTAAAAGGGTATGATCATGACAGTGAGGTGCTGTCCCATGAGGCCACCTTCGGGGTGGGCTACGGCACCGGGATCTACAGATGCAGGAATACCGGAAAACTATCATAAAGAGAACCGGAGAAAAGGAGAAGCCACTATGAGCATGGATCCTTATGTGTCCCTTGCAAAGGACACTATAGAAGCATATATAAAAGGGAGAAAAGTGATCGATCCGCCTGAGGATCTGCCGGAAGAGATGATAAATGGTAAGTCGGGTGTATTTGTTTCGATACATAAATTCGGGATGTTGAGGGGCTGCATAGGCACCTTTCTTCCGACCACCGAAAATATCGCACATGAAATAATAAGCAATGCGATATCCGCATCCACAAGGGATCCGAGATTTCCTGAGATAAGAACGGAAGAACTGCCTGATCTCGAGATAAACGTGGATGTGCTTACGGAGCCTGAACCGGTATCCTCTAAGGATATGCTTGATGCCGGAAGATATGGTGTTATCGTCACAAAGGGTTTCAGGAGAGGTTGGCTGCTTCCCGATCTTTAAGGCGTTGACAGCGTTGAG
>JAIKZD010000123.1 GCA_024682555.1 Lachnospiraceae bacterium
CACCCCCAACCTTATATATCTCCTTTACCCCCGTGATCCTTGCGGCCACAAGGGTAGCATCGGAAACCCGTCCTTCGCTGTCCGAGGGTGTGGTCATGATTATCCTTTCTACGCCCGCTGTCAGTGCAGGTATTATGCACATGAGGGTTGAGCTTGGATAAGCTGCCTTTCCTCCGGGCACATAAACTCCCACGGTTGAAAGGGGTGTTATCTTCTGACCAAGGATTATCCCCTCGGAGGAGGATTCAAACCAGCTGTTCTGTAACTGGCGTTCGTGATAAGAACGTATATTTTCCGCGGCTTTCTCCATGACCCTTATCAGCTCTTTGTCATAAGAAGCATATGCTTTTTCTATCTCTTCTTCGGTTACCCTGAGAGTATCGGCTGTTATATTGTTCTTATCAAACCTGTTTGTATATCTGATCACAGCCTCATCGCCGTTTGATCTGACATCATTTAAGATGTCCTTGACGGTCTTTTCGTATTCCTCATACTGTTCCGGGCTTCTCTTAAGAAGCTCCTTCAGCAGACTGCTTCTGCTCTGTTTTGTAAGTTCCTTTATCCTCATCACAGTTTACCCTTAAGATCATTTATGATCTTATTGATCCTTTCATATTCCATTCTCATGCTGACGCGGTTGACTATCATCCTTGCCGAAAGGGGACATATCTCTTCAAGTACGGTGAGTCCGTTTTCCTTAAGGGTAGACCCCGTTTCGACTATATCCACTATAACATCGGAAAGTCCGACGATGGGTGCCAGTTCTATTGAACCGTTAAGCTTGATTATATCCACGGTCTGATGTTTGACGTTATAGAAATAATCCTTTGCGATCCTGGGATATTTGGTGGCCACCTTGATCATCTCATGATGCTTTAACAGTTCGCCCGCGGATTCGGGGCCGCACACGCACATTCTGCACTTCCCGAAGGCAAGATCCAGCACCTCGTAATTTCTCCTGTTTTCTTCAAGGATGGTATCCTTGCCCACCACACCGATATCGGCGGCGCCGTATTCCACATAGGTCGGTACGTCCGGCCCTTTTGCAAGGAAGAATTTAAGACGTTTTTCCTCATTAACGAAGATAAGCTTTCTTGAATTCTTATCCTTCATCTCTTCACAGGTGATCCCGATCTCCTGAAAGAGTTTCATCGTATTATCGGCAAGTCTCCCCTTGCCGAGAGCAATAGTCAGATATCTCAAATCATAAACCTCATTTCATCAGATTCAGTAAACGGTCAAGGACTATGGCAAACCCTATGGCCGGTGCTTCCTTTCCGAATTCGGACAGCAGGCTGTCATAACGTCCGCCCTTGACTATCGCATCACCCGAGCCGTAGGTATATCCGCTGAAAACCATGCCGGTATAGTAATGATACTTGGACAAAACCCCGAGGTCAAAGGAAATATAATCCTCAAGTCCTTTTTCCTTTAATATACCGTATATATCCATAAGACGTTTAAGGGCATTTTCCGAGCGTTCATTGCCCGCATCCTTAAGTGCCTCTTCTATCTTGCTCACGGGCCCGAAGAGATCAAAAAGCCTCATTATGCTCTCCCTGCATTCGGAGGATATTCCGGCCTCGTTAAGAAGGGCTTCCGCGCCGAAATAGCTCTTGTTTGATATAAATTCACGAAGGCTCATTTCATTTTCATGATCTATACTGTACTGGCTGCACAGGCCCTTAAAGTATTCCACATTTCCGATGGTTATCTGAAATTCGGAAAGTCCCGCCTTTTTAAGCGTCTCTAGCACGATCTCGATGATCTCCGCATCCGCCCGGGCCGAGGGATCGTTAAAGAGCTCCGCGCCGATCTGTGTGGTTTCCTTAAGTCTCCCCTGATAATCGGAATTATTTATAAAGGTATTGCCGCAGTAGCAGAATCTTAAGGGTTCGGTTTCTTCCCTGTAATACTTGGCCACGCATCTGCATATTGCAGGAGTGAAATCCGGTCTCAGCACCAGTGTATTTCCGTCTTTGTCAAAGAATTTATAAAGCTCGTTTGAGGGCGTAGTCCCTATATTGCTTGAAAAAACATCAAAAAATTCAAAGGTGGGGGTATTTATGTCTTCATAATGATGGGCGTGAAGTATATCAAGTATCTTGAGCTTTAAGTTAAACTCCCGCCTGAGTTCTTCCCCGTAAATATCCCTTACACCTTCAGGTGTGTGAAGCAGTTTATTGTCCATATCATTTTTTCCTCAGTTCACTTTAGCGAATTAAATTGGTGACGTGTTAACGTGATGCCAACAATGTATTATATAAAGCTGTTTTCGGTTCTGTCAACCCCGTTCGGACAGGTCCTTATTCACCATATCAAGATAAGGTACCAGCAGTCCTTTCTTCGGAACTATCTCATATTCCGGTTCGATCTCCTCAAACCGGAAGCTCTTTCTTCCGCCTTCAAGCATCCTGTTCCAGAATTCCAGAAGCTTGTTAAACCTGAGATAATAAAAGTAATCCCGGTGGGAATAATAGATCAGGAAAAAAGCTATTCCCTTCTGCCGTTCGAATTCCCTCATGAATTCCACCTGATGTTCATGAATGTTTGAGAGCGCAAATGTGTCTGCGGCACATTCCTTTGCATCAAAGCATACCGGTATTCCCTGAACTGCCCCTATATAATCCACCGTACTCTTCTGATCAAAATAGGCAAGGGTTATGTGACTGGAACCCTTATCCATCTTTATGGGTGTTATGGGAGTAGGTATCTTCTGAATGAGGCAGAGACTGTTTTCCCTGTATTTTTCATTTGTCCTGTTTATAAGATCCTCAAGGGTGGAACCCCGAAGACCTCTGGAATTCCATGTCGCCATTTAATATTTCCTTATAGATTTCCGGCAATTCACAGACTATCTTTTTATCCGAGATATCCTTAAGGGGCTCCGGATATCCGGGAAATACGAGCTCACCAGCATGGAGGAGCTGACAGGTCACCCCGTGGCTTTCCCTGTATTTTTTGTTCAGGGTCTTATCCCCGTATTTGGTGTCGCCGAGAACCGGATGACCGATATGGGCCATATGGGCACGGATCTGATGGGATCTCCCGGTAATGAGCTTAACCCTTAAGAGACTGAGCTCGCCGTTATAAGCCATACGCTTATAGCGGGTTTCCGCATATTTTACCCCTTCTTCCGGCTCCGTAAGAATAACAGCCTTGTTCTGATTCCCGTCTTTTTTGTACCAGGTCTTTATCATGCCGCCTTCTTCGGTCTTTCCTTTTACAAGACAGAAATAATATTTTCCGATCTCACCCTTTTTGATCGAATCCGTTATCATTCGGAAAGCCCGATAATTCTTGGCAAAAATGATCAGTCCCGAAGTGTTCCTGTCAAGCCTGTTGCATATGGATGGCACAAAGTCTGAAGAATAACCCGTGTTTTCTCTGAGAGTCCCGTAATAATGCCTCAGACAGAGATCGTTCATGCTGATATCACCGCTTTTATCTCTTTGGGATAACATCCCGCAGGGTTTATTGACCACAAGCGTATTCTCATCCTCGTAACAGATCTCCCCGGGCTTAAGATGTTTTGATCCCTCATTCCCGGATCCGGAAACTTCCCGGTCTTTAAGATCATTTGTGAATTTTTTGTATGTTTCATCAGAAAAAAAGAAGGAGATCTCATCGGCTTCCTTAATGATCTCGCTTCCCGAGGCCTTCTTTGAATTAAGGGTTATGTTCTTTTTTCTCAGCATCTTGTAGATAAAACCGGAAGCTGCATATTTAAGGTGTTTCTTCAGATATTTATCAAGCCTCTGTCCTTCATCCTCTTTTGCCACCCTGAGCATCTTCATAAAACTATCGCCCTTATCTTTTCAAACAGCGTTTCATGCCTCTTATCCGAAGTATCATGGCGGATCTTCATCTGAGCGATCCTGTCGAAAAAGGCCTGCCTGTCACTATAGAGTATTATGGTCAGATCGGCTGAAAGCACGCTCTTTAAGTAATCCTCAAAACCGGGTTTCTGCTTCTTTCCCCGCCCGGAATAAAGGATCACGCAGTTATTTGAATACAAAAGGGCATCAGCCTGAAAGGTTTTTTCATATGTTGTAAATATGAGATCATATAAAACCGGGATATCACCCCTTATTCCTTCGACCTCACGGTAGAAATCCTCTTTGACCGAATCTGCTTTATAAAACATGATGCAGTTTACGGCACTCTTGGCGGCAGGCAGGATGAGAAGGACTGCCATGACCGTAAACAGGTTCTTATTTGTACCGAGGATATTCTTTGCAATAAAGTATATCCCTATGGAGGCCGTAAACATTATAAGTGTCCGGACAAGAGTAAATATCCTGTTTTTCCTGATATAATCCCTGCATCCTTTTTTTACAGACATAAACATCTAATCCACCGATCTCAGTATTTCCGTCAGATATCTGTAGGTCCGTTCAACCGAGCTTATGCTGAGTCTTTCCTTTGTGGTATTCCGGTCCTCTACGGAGGTACCGATCACAGCCACATCCATATCCCTTATCTTATCGGTGATGACGCCGTACTCGAGTCTTTCATGTGTCCCGGTGATGACGGGATCGGAATAATACAGATTTCTGTATACCTCTTTCAGCGTCTCCCTTAATGGTGATTTTTCCGCATATTCCCAGGAATGATAATTATCCTCGATAACATAGCTTCCGCCTATGGTCTCGGTAAGATACCTGAGCCTGTCGTTTAAGGCATGCTTTTCCGATGTCAGCTGGCTCCGGATACTTATATGAACCGAGAACTCATTCTTGTCAAGTTCGATCATTCCGGTATTTAATGAGGTCTGCACTATATTCTGCATACTGGGGCAGAGCTTGATTATCCCGTCGGGTATGGTCATCAGCAGAAAAATGACTCTCTGCATGGTCTTTCCGGTAAGAACGGAAAGCTCCTCCTCCCCCTTATTCTCGCAATATATGGTCAGATTATCCTCTATGTGCAGGTACTCCTTCTGAAGATCGGAATCAAAAGCCGAAATGATATCCTCAAGGATATTGATATCCTCTTCCTTTATGAGGATCGAAGCCTTGGCTTCTCTGGGGATGGTTTCATACCGCATACCGCCCTTGATATAATAAAGGTCAAAATCGATAGAGAGGTCGA
>JAIKZD010000009.1 GCA_024682555.1 Lachnospiraceae bacterium
GAAGCTCCTTCACTCAGCTTAAGAACTATTCCCGACTTAACTCCCTTGATCGTTACGTTCTGTTCCATAATCCACCTGTTATCCTTTTTTGATCACAACAACTGCCTCCTGCGGTCGCATCCGCCGGGGGCTTATGGTAAGCGAAATTTCCTGTTTTGCCCACCATATATCAAAAAATCCGACATGCCACAATATAATACACTATACGACAGATTTTTTAAAGTAAAAATTTAATATCCCCCCGTGAAACGTCTCATTCTCTCCATCTGATCGTTCATCCTCTTCATGGTTGCGGAATACAGGGCTTCCGCGCTCCCGCACTCGGAATAGGATGCATAGCCTGCCGAAGAGTAGATGGTACAGGGTTTTCCGTCCACTTCCCTTATGGATCTTATATCGTTGCTGATATTCTGCATAAGCGAAGGTCCCTCTTCCTTCTTTTCAACCTGCCGTACTATAAGGAAAAGATTGTTTTCGGGTCTGCCGACTATGGCTGTGTTCCCCGCCAGTCTCAAAAGGCGCTCGGATATTGCCCTCATTATATTATTTATATGATCTTTTCCAAATTCATCCCTGATGCCCCTGTAATCGTGGATATTAATGGCTATCATGGCGAAGTCCCTGTTGTTTTCCTCATAGGCTTCCTTATAGCCGGCAATGGATTCCATAAGGCCGCGGATATTCAGCACTCCGGTTACCGGATCTGTAGAGGACACGTTCCTTGCGATTTCATATCTGGAGGTTCTTTCGGTGATATCCCTGAAATATCCCATAAGGCCCACAATGTTTCCGTCCTTGTGAATGGGAACCTTATTTACGAGGATATCCCTGTTCTCACCTCTTGCAATGCATTTACCGACCACATCCTTTACGATCTCACCGGAACCGATGACTCTTTCCTCATCCGTCTTAAAGGGAACGGGATCCACATGCCAGTTCATGTCTTCGTCCGTTTTTCCGATGACTTCGGCCTCGGACTCAAAGCCGTAATAATCAAGGAAGGCTTTGTTTACCCCTATGAACCTTCTCTCCCTGTCCTTCCAGAAAATACCCACAGGCAGATATTCCACGGCGCTCTTCCACAGATCCTCGTCCTCTATGACAGTATCTCCATGTTTTCTGTTATCAACTCCTGTGGATACTATTGAGCTCATTTCCATAAGGAGCGCCAGCTGTTTTTCATCCACCTCCTTGGTGCATATAAGGAATTTTTTCTTTCCGTCATGGCTCCGCTCCATGACGATGAACTGCTCCTTCCAGGCGTAATTCCCGTTTTCTGTCCTGAAACGGAAGCACCCGGTTATAAAACTCCGTCCGGAACTGTCGATCCTGTCCTTCAGGTTCTTAAAATCCACAAACTGCCTGTATCTCTCCCTGTCATCAGGGTATATCTCCTGTCTGATATAATCTGCCACATTGGCGGAATAGGAATCACCTTCGTAATGCCCGGTATATTCCGTATCCTTGTAGAGGGCAGTCACCCGGTCCTTATCCTGGTCAAAGAGCGCCACCCTGTCAAATACGGAGAATACTCCGTCCAGGGCGTCATTGATCTTCTCCAGATGATTGACCCTGGAGTCCATGGAAAGATTGATAAGCTCCGCTTCGCAGGCATCTTTCTTTTCCGTGCCCGCCAGATAATTCACCTTTCCTATGCAGTAGTCTCCCTTCCATACAAAATCGATGACCTGCTCTTTCTTTTTCTCCCTTGCCCTTTTAAGCATATTGGAGAACTTGAAATTAACATTGTACTCCTCCTGATCGTTGCAGAGCCTGTCAAGGAAATCAAAGGTGTTTATATCCAGGCTGTTCAGGTTCATCCGGAACTGGTCGTTTATATAGAGGAAGCGCATGCTCTTATTACAGTACTCTATCAGAGCATAGGGTGTATTGCTCTTTTCCCTGACGTCTATCCTGCCTAATATATCGTAGTAATTCTTTTCTCCCAGAGACTCCGCAAAAAGCCCCCTTTCTCTTAAAAACGGCACCAGATCCCAATAGAACATGGGCTTTCCGAAAAAGAAGCCCTGCATCTTTTCACAGCCCGCCTTATTTAAGAAGTCTATCTGTTCTTTGGTTTCCACTCCTTCAGCCGTGGAGGTCAGGTTAAGGGATTTGGCCATGGAACAGAGATACTCTATGATCTTCTTTGACCTGTCATCATCACCCCATAAGAGCCTCATATCTATCTTCAGCTCGTCAAAAACATAGTCCTTCAGGATATTTATGGAGGAATGACCGCTTCCGAAATCGTCCATAACGATATCGTAGCCCTCTTCGTGGAGCTGCTTTATCTTATTTTTTATCAGTTCTCTGTCGTGGGAAATGAGCCGTTCATTTATCTCCACCCTTATCATCTGGCGGGGGACCCTGTTTGCCTCCACCTCCTCATTCAAAATGGAAATAATGTCGCAGAGTTCAAAGTCCAGCCATGAAAGGTTGAAGGATATGGGCGTAAGAGGGTCTTTTCTGCCGGCGCAGTGATCATAGTGGGCGCAGACCTTCTTTATAACAAAACTGTCCAGCTTGTAAATAAGCTTGTATTCTTCCAGCACCGGAATAAACTGTTCCGGCATCATAAGACCGTATACGGGATCATCCCAGCGGGCAAGCGCTTCCTTGCCGCACACTTCCCCTGTCATAGACCTTATTATCGGCTGATAGTATATCTTGATGTCTTCCTTTTCGATGGCC
>JAIKZD010000103.1 GCA_024682555.1 Lachnospiraceae bacterium
ATCAATGCCTGAGCACTATGATAAGTGTTAAAATCTACGAGGATCAGGAAGGACAGACAAAAGGTTTTAAGGTCTCCGGACATGCCCTTTTCGATAATAAGGGAAGAGATATAGTCTGTGCCGGTGTTTCGATACTTACGATAAATACCGTTAATTCGATAGAAAAGTTCCTGCCGGATCAAAAGATGCAGGTAAATTCGGATAACAGAAACGGATATATCGAATGTATACTGGACGGAACTATTTCCGAAAAAGCCCGTCTGCTCCTTGATACTTATGTCTTCGGTATTGAAAATATCGAAGAAAACTACGGAAAGAAATATATTGAGATCGTAAAGGAGGTAAAGGATCATGCTTAGGTTAGATCTTCAGTTCTTTGCCCACAAAAAGGGAGTCGGTTCCACAAAGAACGGACGTGACAGTGAGTCCAAGAGACTTGGTGCCAAAAGAGCCGACGGCCAGTTCGTTAAGGCAGGCAACATTCTCTACAGGCAGCGCGGAACCCATATACATCCCGGCGTTAATGTCGGAAGAGGCGGAGATGATACTCTCTATGCCAAGATTGACGGAGTTGTACGTTTCGAAAGATATGGAAAATTCCGCAAGAGAGCCAGCGTTTACGCAGTAGAGCAAGCGGCAGAGTAATTTTTTCGGACTTCGGCATTGGATCATGTCGAAGTCCTTTTTATCATTAATGATACTATTAATAAAGTTCCAATTATCAGGGTAATCTCAATGTTTGCTGACAGAGCAAAAATTATAATCAAATCCGGAAAAGGCGGCGACGGCCATGTGAGCTTCCGCCGAGAAAAATACGTGCCCAACGGCGGACCAGACGGCGGCGACGGAGGAAACGGCGGCGACGTTATCTTTGAGACAGACGACGGAACCAATACCTTAAGCGAATTCCGTCATCGTCATAAATTTGCCGCCACAAACGGCGACGAGGGCGGCGGTAACAGAAAACACGGCAAGAACGGGAAAGATGTGGTACTCAAGGTCCCGATAGGAACGATCGTTAAGGAAGCCGCATCGGGTCAGGTCATTGTGGATATGTCAGGCGACAACAGGCATGTTACGGTACTTAAGGGAGGAAGAGGAGGTAAGGGCAACCAGCATTATGCCACTTCCACCATGCAGGCTCCCAAATACGCACAACCGGGAGTGGACGGCATTGAGCTCGAGGTACAGCTGGAATTGAAATGCATTGCCGATGTGGGTCTTGTTGGTTTTCCCAATGCCGGCAAGTCCACCTTCATAAGCCGTGTTACGAATGCAAAGCCGGAGATAGCCGCTTATCCTTTTACAACCATAAGTCCTCACCTGGGCATGGTGGAGCTGGAGGAGAACAGCTTTTGTATAGCGGATATTCCGGGACTTATCGAGGGGGCTTCGGAGGGTATCGGTCTGGGTCATGAATTTCTGCGGCATATCGAGCGCTGCAGGGCTCTGATACATATCGTGGATGCTGCAGGCACTGAGGGCCGCGATCCCGTAGACGATATCTATAAGATAAACCGTGAGCTTACAAAATACGGTGTAGGGCTTATCGAAAAGCCCCAGATCATAGCCGCCAATAAGCTGGACGTGATGCAGACCGAAGAGGGGGAGACAGATAATCTTACCCGTATCAGACAGGAATTCGAAGCAAAGGGCTTTGAGGTATATCCGATATCAGCAGTTACCGGACAGGGAGTTAAGGAGCTCATAGCCCGTACGGCAGAGCTCTTAAAAACACTGCCCAAGACCGCTGTATATGAGCAGGAGTATTTTCCGGAGGAGCATATCGGAGAGACTCTTCCCTATACCGCTGAATACGACAGTAAAAATAAATACTATGTTCTGGAGGGGCCCAGGATCGAAAAGATGCTTGGGTATACTAACCTGGAATCCGAGAAAGGCTTTATGTTCTTCCAGAATTTTATAAAGGAGATAGGAGCTCTCGACCGGCTTAAAGAGCTTGGCATGACCGAGGGAGATACTGTAAAGATATACGGATTTCAGTTTGAATTTCTTGAATAAATGACACTGACCTGATTAAGAGGTATATATAAATGGCATTAAATATAACAACAAAACAGCGGGCCTATCTGAAATCCCTTGCACAGACAATGGATCCTTTGTTCAATATCGGCAAGGATAAGATAAGTCCCGAGCTTATCACCGCCATAGACGAAGCTCTTGCAAAGCGGGAACTGGTAAAGATAAGCATATTGAAAAATAATGACGACGATATAAAAGAAACCGCCAATACTGTAGCCGAGCGCACCCGTTCAACCCTGGGCCAGGTTATCGGCAGGAGATTTGTTCTCTATAAGCCTGCTAAAATGCCGAAGATCGAGCTGCCTAAAGTTAAAAAAGCATGAAAAAGACAGGTATTCTCGGAGGCACCTTCAATCCCATA
>JAIKZD010000034.1 GCA_024682555.1 Lachnospiraceae bacterium
CGGAATCTTACCAGGCTGAAGGCACCCGCCACGGCAACTCCGGCACCGATGTTTCCGTTAACAAGTATTATCACAAGCTCAACTATCAGGGGTAAAAGGATCAGCGTCACCAGAAAACTTTTGGAAGACCGGTTCTTTACCATGTATGCGCCTGCGATTATCAGGCCGCAGACGAAAGCCGCCAGGGTCGACAGGGCAAATTCCGCTCCCGTAAATGATCCATCCGTGATTATCGAAGAAAAAATATAGTTAAACATAAGCTGCCACTCCTTTCATCTTACCGGCTGTTACAATTGTTTTTCTTTCAGCCGTTCTTTCTGTTCTTTCCGAACGGATCATGGTCATCATATCCGCATACCCCGACCCGTATTTTGAAAATGAAACGGGAAAGATCCCGAGTTCCGAAAGCCGCCTTGCAAGACCCATCGGCATCGCATTGCTGACCTTTATCTCCATGAGGCGCTGTCCGTCTTCTAACAGCTTCCTTCCGCCGTTTACTGTCCTTAAATCCGTACACTTATCATTCCATATGATGTTACTGTCAAAGGTCACCCTGAAATCCTCATCCTCTTTGCCGATCATCGCTACCCTGTCGTAACAGATGCACATTGCCGGCCTGAGTTTTCCGTAAAGCCTCATGAACTGATCTATCTCCCTTGATATCTGAAGAGGTTCAAAAGACTTTTTATGATCTCCGTTTCCCGTAAGATACTCATATGTATCCGTGTAGCTGCCCGAAACTCTTCTCTTATAGACGATGCCCGAATACTTCTTCTTGATCTCTATAAAGGAATTTGTATCGTCTCCGGTAGCCCCATAGGTTCTGAGCCGTAATTTTTCCTTGTACAGGGGTTTTTCCATCGATGTCTTCGCAAGTCTGTAATCCGGGGTGTCAAAGTATATATTGTTTATCCTCGACAGTCCGTATTCATCAACCCGGGCGATTGTTTTAAGATATGGCATAAGTCCGTCATACTGCTCTTTACTTAAAAGGTATTTGATCTCGGTCCGCTTAAACACCTCTTTATATGCGCTCATTTCCGTCTCCGTCCTTTCCGTTTCTGCTTTCAGCTTTGGCTTTTTGCATTTTTCCTGCCGCTATCTGCCTTATGCCGGCAGCTTTCAGCTTTCTGCCTTCTGCTTTCTGCTTTCTGCTTTCTGCTTTCTGAGAAAAGGATAAGATGTAAAGCTTAAATGAATATTAAAAAACTCCATATTTTCACTTTTAGGTTGATTACGTTATTACCGGGGCGCTGATGAACACCTCCGGCATCGGATACTGAATGGTATGAAAAAAATGCCTCTCACCATATCAGAGAGGCATTCTTCTTATTCTTTTTGTGGTTGCATTCCTTCTCGGCACTGCAGTAATAACATGGGCGGGAGAGCTTGTCTGCCCGGTATATGAGTCCGGACAGATTCTTTTCATCCTTTACCGACTCGTCCCTGTGATCCCTTATGGCTTTTAAGATAAGCTTCCGTTCATCCGGTGTATAATCGGTGCCATCAAGTATTATTTCCGCAATATCCGCCGACGCAGCCTCATGAGGCGTTCCGTCTTCATACTGCACATCCCTCCCCACATCATGAAGAAGGGCGGCGGCATAGATAATATCCTTATCGATACCGTAACCTTCGGTTACATTGAGTAACATCCCGATCCTTGCGACATCGAGAAAATGTGACATGTCATGATGGCAGAATATCCTTTCCTTCTCGTATTCTCGTGTCTTCTCAAGATGCGTTCTGTAGAGTTCGTTTATTATGATCTTATCGTACCGTTCCATATTTACTGAGGTTTCTTAAAACCGCACTGTGCGCAGTATTTCGTATCGTTTTTCGTACCGCATTCCGGACAGTACCAGGTCTCTGTCTGCATACTGTCCTCTTTATTGCCGGGATCCGCCGTATCCGTTTCCGGTTTATGAGCTTCAGGATCCATAGTCATTGTATTCCTTGACTCCATGGATATTTTCACATCATGGGCAGGCATCGTGAAGGTAAAGACATATCCGTGTTTTCCGTCAAATTCCTGCTTAAGCTTAACATCCCCGCTGTCGGCAAAGAATCTGTAATCCGTGTCCGTTGCGACCATGTCATAAGTAAAGGTCACGGTTTCACCCTCTGCGTATGAGGTTTTCTCCGATCCGAAACCGAACCCGTCAAATGAAAGCCGGTATTTTGCTGCGCCGCATCCTGTTAATCCCATAATAAAAATCACTCCCAAAAGTATATAAAATATTGGTTTTCTCATCATTTTTCAGCCACCGATATCATCATTTCATAGCCACCAGTATCGCATCCGCAGGGTCAAAATAGTCTTCAAGGCTGCTGCTTAATCCCGAAGCCTTATAGGCCTGCTCAAATGACATATCATGCATATTGCTCAGATACAGGTAAGTACTGTCCCTGGCTGCTCCGTTCAGTCTGCCGGTTACCTCAAGTATATAATCATATATATGATCATCCGTTCTCCAGGTTCCGTCAGCCATCCTGTAGTAAGGCACCATGGTCACGAGTTTATCATCCTTAATATATTCCTCCACAAGATCCTGATCAGTCACTTCGAAGGACTTAACTATCCCGCTTGTGCCTGCGATCACAAACTGAGCACTGAGAGGATATTTCTTCAGACTGTCGTCATCCTTATTCTTTGCAAGTACTGTCTTTGTGATCCTGTAGGTTCCCCGGTAAAGCGTTCCATACAGCCATTTCCAGTCTGTCTTAAGATCAGATCCTCCTTCCGGGGGAATTGAATATCCTATGTCGGTAAAAACTGCTTCTCCCCCGATCATCGGAGCCTCTTTCCACTCATCACCGTTAAGCTTCTCAAGTGTATACCCTTCTCCGTAAGTAAGCTCTATCCCCTCTTTTTTATCATACTGATCAAAATGAACGGTAAGCCCTGTCGGAGTCACATCTCTTACACTCATGATCACCGCGATCTCGGCACTCTCCGATTCCGGTATATACTGTCCTATCCCGCCTTCTGCCTTTTCTTCATTATAGGCAAAAGTATCAAGCATCCGGTATATCTCATCCCAGGTCTCCTCCGTCCATTGATCACTCCCCGGAAATGCCGCTACGACCTGGGGATTATCTTCCTTAAGTATGATAAAATCCGGATATTCGTGATCATCATATATACCGACAGTCACCTTCCTTCCGGCAATATTCTCCTTATATTGTTTAAGACCGGTTCCGCATACTCCGAAGACATCGTAAACCGAAATATCCAGATATCCGGAATCTTTACCTTCCGGTTTTAAGATAAGGCCGTATATGCCATTACACTCTTTTTTTGCGGGATCGGCATCTGCGGAAACGGTCATTCCTGTCCAGCCTTTCAAAGGCTCGACTGATATCTCTCCGTAGGGACCCGTTACGGCTGCAGTTATGGCCTCTTCTTCCTCATCCTCTTCCCCCTTTGTTTCCGGCTGATCCGCTATTATCGACAGGCAGAAATCTACGAAGGCCTTCTCATCCCCGTAGGAAGCAAAGGAAAACTGCTGAATATCGGAATTGTCATTAACCCAGTAAAGATACAGCCAGGGCCCCGTATCACCGGTTTCCGCCGATTCTTCCCTTGACCGTACCCTTCCGCCGGATACCAGATCAAAGAATTCAGACCACTGTTCATCGGTAAGTTCTATTGTGCCGGTGAGTGTTGTATCTTCTTCCGTGCAGGGACCGTAATCATCCTTCCTCTCCCTTGTCTCATGGAAAAAAATATGCTTCCCGTCCTCCACATAGAAGCGATACCTCTGATAACAGGCATCATAGTTGATGTCCTCCACAGTATAATAAAAGTCCGTGATATCCTCTATCCCGATATCCTCACCGACCGTAAAGGTTACTGCGTCCCCGGATGTCCCGTTTGAGAGATCCATATCCGAAACCCCATCCGGCCCTGCCTGCCCTGCGGGTTTTTCGGATGCGCAGCCTGCAAGCATTAAGGCCATGATAAAAATATATACAAAAACATTCTTCATATGCATGTTCGGTTCCCTCAGTCCTGACTTCTTCTCCCGGTTCTCATAGTTCCGGTGCACATCTGCTTAATCATTAAGTATTATCTCAAATGTTGTATCACCCTCTGAGGAATAGGCTTTTATATCTCCGTTATGATTTTTAGCTATCTGCCTTGCTATGGCAAGCCCGAGTCCGTACCGGTTGTCATCCCGGTTCCTTGATCTGTCCGATCTGTAGAATCTCTCGAAGATCTTCTCCCTGTCCTCATCCGGGATGGGATCACCCTTGTTGATGATCTTAACGTTAATGCCCCCTTTGTTCCGACGGGCATTAACCCTTATCTCTGTGTCCTTATAACTGTGCTTTACGGCGTTATCGAGGATAGTCGAAAACAGCTTTTCCATCTCGTCCTTACTGCACTTAAACCTGATGCCCTCTTCGATCACGGGCTGTATGATCACGCCCTGCTCAAAGGCCACGCCTTCATAGGATAAGCAGGTCTTTTCGATTATCCTTGAAAGATCCTCGTCCTTATAAGATTCGCTTATGTTGCCGTCCTCAAGCTTTGACAGGTTCAAAAGACCCGAGATCAGCCTGTTCATTCTGTCGGATTCATAACGGATATTCTCTATGTATACCTTTTGTGTAGCAGCCCCGTTTCCGCCATCCCGGCCGGCATTTTCGCTGTTTTCCACCGTCTCCTTCTCAAGCTCATCCGCAGATGCCATTATGACCGCAAGCGGAGTCTTTAATTCGTGGGAAGCGTCCGCGATAAATTCCTTCTGGCGTTTAAAGGCCTCCTCCGCAGGCTTTACGATCCAGCCGGTTATCAGCCGTGATATAGCAAACAAAAAAACCTCGAGGATAACAAAGATAATGACCGATTCAAGCAAAAGGATCCTAAGCTTGTCAGCCTTATCCCTGTTATTGATGATCACTATGGAATCATGATTTCTGTACTTGTAGGAAAAAGCAGCCCGATATAGGTTCCCGATATAGGTGATGTCCCCTGGGCCCGGGGCATTGCCGTCCATGATCCCTGCAGCGGTAATAATACCGGCAGCAATCTCCTTAACCGCAAAATCCCCGGATACATTTCCGTGGCTGTAGATGTCCGTTATCTCTCCGTCCGGTCCAAGCTTTACAGTATATACCTCGTTGTCCATGATCATCATGTTCTCGGGCTCGGGAAGCTTCCCTTCAAGGTCAAAGGGCTCCCCGGACCTCGGCGCATTGCTTTCCGGAACGCCTCCGCCGGGAGCGCCGCCACCGGCTCTTCCCCTGTCATCAAAGATATTCAGAGCCCGTTCCACGCTCATGTACTCGCGCCGGTAACTGTTCGTGTTGTATATGGTAAGCCCTGCTGCCAGCATGGCGGTGAGAATCGCAAATATTGTAAGAAGCGTCTTTTTTCGAAGTTCCCTCATCTGTGTCCCTCTTTTACCCCTTAAGCATTATCTTTCATGCGGATTCACCCATGACCATTTTATAGCCCATATTCCTTACGGTCTTTACGGACACTGCGGAGCCGATGATCTTCAGTTTCTTTCTCACAAAAGACATATAAGCTTCAAGGTTATTGGAAAGAGCGTCCGAGTCCATCCCCCACACCCTGTCATATATCATCTCCCTCGACAGGATACGTTCGGAATTGCTCATGAGGTATTCAAGAAGCTGAAACTCCTTGTTGTTAACGCTTATCCGTTCTCCCGTGTCATCACAGCCAAGCTCACCCGCACTGTAGTAAAGCGTCAGATCTCCGAACTTTAAAGTGTCCTCCACCGCCCTGCTTATGTTGAGCTGGGCATTGACCCTTGCCACAAGTTCGTCAATATGAAAGGGCTTGGGAACATAATCATTTGCCCCGTTTGCAAAGCCAAGGAGCCTGTCATCAAGCTCAGCCTTAGCCGTCAGCATAATTACCCTGACCTCGTGGTCTTCTTTTCTAAGCTCCTTAAGAATTTCTATACCGTCAATCCCCGGAAGCATTATATCCAGGATAATAAGGTCATATATCCCCGACAGGGCATTATCAAGCCCGTTCTCTCCGTCATTGGAAACGTCGACCGTGTATTTTTCTTTCCTCAATCTCTCAGCGATAAGCTTCGAAAGCGACAGCTCATCCTCAACTACCAGAATACGCATTATATCTCCGTTCAGATCTATATATTTGAGATCTCCGTCGGTAAACCCTCCGGGAAATCATATCTGTTTCAATATCTTTCCGATACTGTCATGAAATACCAGATCCGCCCTTCCCTCAAGCCTTGTCTTTCCCTTGTTGATGATGACAAGATGCTCTCCATGGAACAGATGTGCAAGCTGCGCCGCCGAGCCTACCTCGAGAGAGGTGCCGCCTATGATCAGACAGTCCGCCCTGTTCATCATGTCAACGGCATTACCGTAAGCCTCCTCGGGAAGGAATTCCCCGTAAAGGACCACATCGGGACGTACCATCTTTCCGCATTTTTCGCATACGGGAACCGTATCCTTACTGTCAAAAATATAATCCACGTCATATTCCGCCCCGCAGGATACACAGTGGTTCTTCCATATGGTACCGTGTATCTCCTGCACATTGACGCTTCCGGCCTTCTGATGAAGCCCGTCTATGTTCTGGGTTACCACTCCGATGAGGCGTTTGCCCGTTTCCATCTCCGCAAGCTTAAGATGTGCGTCATTGGGCAGGATATTTCTTGCATCCAGATTCGTCCTGTAATAGTCAAAAAAAACCTCGGGTTCATGTTTCAGACAGTTATAGCTTAAGAGATATTCCGGCTTATATCCAGAAAACTTCTTTTCCTTTCGATGATAGAGGCCATCCCTGCTTCGAAAATCCGGTATGCCGCTTTCCGTGGATACGCCGGCGCCGCCGAGAAAAACGACATATTCCGAAGAAAACAGGATGTCGCGGAATTTTTCGATCTTCTGTTCCTCGGAGCCCATATCTAATTTGCGATCCATCCGCAGCCTTCACAAAAGATCTCTATGTCAAAATATAAAACATCGCCGTCCCGGTAGGACTTATCCCTTACTCCGAAATCCATGGATCCGCACACCGGACACGGATTGGAAGCCTTTACATTACTGCTTCCTCCGGATATCTTTTCAAGGGATGCATCATCAAGTTCAACCCTGAATTGATTTCCGGCCCTGTCAAACGTTTTTACCTCTTTACCGTTTTTCATGTTCCTGTAACCCTCCGCCAGTTCGAAACCGTCTGAAAAACTCAGAACCACCCTTTGTAATTCTGTACATAAAGATACTGAAAATCAGCATCCGATTTAGTCAGATAAATGATACCTTCGATAAAACCTATGATGGACATCACCGTCGCACCCAGGCCGCATGTTGCCAGGGATATTACAAGGGTGATAACGCCTTCTTTTGTATATCCCAGATAAAACTTGTGTATCCCGAGTGCTCCGAGAAATATGCCTAATAATCCTGCTGCTACTCTGTCTTTGGGGTTCATTATTCTCTCCTCCTTATTAACATTCATCAGATCATTGCGCTGACTGCCATAATCCCAGTCATCATTCATATCCTCTACCTCCATGGGTCTATTATATCATAGCCATACAGAAAAACTGACCTAAACGGGGAAAATGAAATTCTCATGAAATCCTCATGGAATTCTCCCGGATTCTCCGCCGAAAAAAGGCGGAACACCGGTCACCTGTTTATATTAAACAAAATATCATGATTGACCGTCCTGTAAAACAGTTTCTTAAACTCTTCGGGATCCTTTGTTTCGGACAGTATCCACATTACCTTCGTAACCGTAGACTCAAGCGTCATATCGTATGACTCCGGAAGATCAAGAGAATCCTTTATCGCCTGCCCAACCTGATAAACGCTCATATCACTTCCCTCGTTTGTGACCTGGGTGGCCATAACAACTATTTTTCCGGCTTCCTTCCACTCCTTAAGCGCCTCAGCGATGCTGTCGCCGTCATAATCCGGTATGCCGCCAACCCCGAAACACTCTATGATAAGGGCATCATAGTCGGGTATCATCAGCCTGAGCACCTTTCCCCCGCTGCCCGGTACGAGCTTGTAAAGAAATATCTTCGGATCAAGGTCATGGTAGAACTTTGTCTCTCCCCCGGTCTGCCCGGAATCGGTGATGTAAAAAACTATCCGCTTCTCCTGTATAACAGCTATGGGCGGATAATTGATACTGGAAAATGCGTTATAACTCTGGGTCCTCTCTTTTTTTGCCCTGGTTCCGGCTATAGCCTGTCCGTTAAATACAATACATACATCATGCGCCTGATCATGGGATGCAAATCGCAGACTGTCAATGAGATTGGTCCTTGCATCCGTGACGGGCAGGTCTATGGGACGCTGTGCCCCGGTTATGACGATGGGCTTTCTGCTGTTCTGTATCAGATAGGAAAGTGCCGCCGCGGTGTATGCCATCGTGTCCGTTCCGTGACATATGACAAATCCGTCATAAAAGGAATAGTTCTCTTCAATGACCCTCTCAAGAGCAAGCCACTGCTCTCTTTTCACATTGGTGCTGTCAAGGTTAAAAGGTGAGATAACATCCGCGTGGCAGAATTCCCTTGCCTCAGGCACAAAAGAGAGCAGCTCTTCGCCCGATATCTGCGGAGAAAGTCCTGTGTCCGTATATCTGGAGGCTATTGTACCCCCGGTAGCGATCAAAAGTATACGTTTCATGCCTGTTCTCCCCGTAACATCACCTGTTTGAAATCCCGGTAATATATGCGATAAAGCAGGCAAAATCACCGATCCTCTTCCTGTCATCGCCAAGGTCTTTTCTCCAGGAATTATCTATATTACACAGTTCTGCGGCCCTTGCGATAATATCCAGCTCCCTGATGAATGAGTTATGCTTTATCGTCCTGCCCTCGTCAGCTTCTATCCTCTCTTCTCTGCTCATGAGCTCCCATTTGTTGCGGATATAGGTATATTCGGCGGCCCTTTCAAGTAACCCGTCCCATAATTCCCTCTTATCTTCCAGCTTACACTGACCGAAGCTTTCGACCATTCTTCCATAAATATCCATGGCATCCTCGATCTTTAAAACATGTCCTGCGGGATGATCAAGATATCGTTCATAAGTATTGAGCATTTAATGTACCCCCTCGGCCATTCATCCGGCCTCACCTTTCAGTCTTTCCGCGGCCTCCTCACGCTGTCTGCACATTTCTGCCCAGGTGGGGCCGGTGCGGAGCATCTCATCAAATTCCTTCAGGGCTCCGGGAATATCTATATGCTGCGGGCAGATCGAGGCACAGGCGCCGCAGCCTATGCACTTATCCGGCCATTTATCGGAAGGCGTACCGTCCATCTGCATCTTAACCGTCATAGCCGATGCAAACTTCAGATCATTGTATCCGGCAAGAAGCATCGGAATATCAAGTCCCATTGGACAGCCGCTTACGCAGTATCTGCAGGCTGTGCAGGGAACACCCTTCTTTAATGACTCCGCGATATCAAGCATCATATTCCACTCCTCTTCCTTAAGAGGAGCTCCTTCACTGAAGGTTTTTATATTGTCCTTCATCTGATCAAGGCTTGACATGCCGCTTAAGACGGTCGCTACCTCCGGAATGTTCATAAGCCACCTGAAGGCCCATGATGCCACTGACTCTTCCGGTCTTAACGCCTTAAGCTTTGCATTGGTTTCCTCACCAAGGTCCGCAAGCTTTCCGCCGCGAAGCGGTTCCATGACCATGACGGGAAGCCCTCTTTTTCCGAGCATTTCAATCTTCTTTTTTGCATCCTGAAGAGTCCAGTCAAGATAGTTTAACTGTATCTGGCAAAACTCCATCCGGTCCCCGAGGAAATCAAGTATCTCCTCCAGGTTTTCCGTCCTGGCGTGAGTCGAGAATCCGAGATGCCTGATCCTTCCGAGCTCTTTCTGCTTCACAAAATAATCAACTATTCCGTATTCTTCATTTTTGTATGTGGGAAAACTGTTCTCATATAAATTATGGAGCAGGTAGAAATCAAAATACTCCACCCCGCACTTATTGAGCTGTTCGTTGAATATGCCCTCACAGTCATACTTCTTCATGAACTGATGTCCGGGGAATTTTGTGACTAACTTAAAGCTGTCCCTTTGGTATTTCGAAAGAGCCTTCCCGATGGCGATCTCCGACTTTCCGTCATGATAAGGATAAGCTGTGTCAAAATAGTTTACGCCATGCTCCATGGCATAGTCCGTCATAAGACTGACCTGCTCCTCATCTATGCTCCCGTCATCCTTAAGTGGAAGCCTCATTGTCCCGAATGCAAGTTTTGATATCTCTTCTCCGCACGCTTTGGAATACTGCATCACTTATCTCCTTTGATCATCCTTTTCTTACTTCTTCCCCTTATACCTTATGGTCACGTCCCCGTCATCCGATATCTCGATCCCGATCTGTCCTTTGATCTGTTTTAAAAGGGTTTTTGTCTCACTCTGGTTGAGTTTTACCCTCGTTTTTTCCAGAACACTGTCCATGAGATCGTAAATGTTTAAGTCAAGGGCATTCTTTAAGGCACCGGCAAATTCCTTTCTGATGGCATCCTTCTTGATCTCCTCGCCGCCTCCGGCGTAGAAGTCATCGATATAACAGTAAAAAATATCATTCTTGATCAAAGCTTCCTTCAGGGCATAGCTGCATTTTTCATGCTCCACCATTACAAGAAAACTTGCCTCCGGAAGCTCCTCGATAAGCCCCCAGTAGTCGGAATCGCTTGAAACCAGCACAAAGGAATCCACGTTATTCTTGTAGAATTCCTTACAGGTCCTTGCCACGACCTTCACATCCGCAAGAGATTTATTGTCCTTTAAACGCTCTATCATAATGTATTCCACCGGAATATCGATGTAGGAGCCAAGCATTTCCCAGGCAGAGGCGGCATGCACATCGTCAAAGAGGATCACCTTACCGATCTTTGAAAGCTTCTCGCTGTCCAGATTGCGAATGGCCGCACACAGATTGTAGGGATCCGAATTCTCACAGTCCACTATGAAGATGCACTTTTCACTGTCCTCAATAAAGGAATAAATATTGGCCTTCGTATTCTCGCCCACATCCGACACAAGGCTCATATCGGTAAACTCGTCATTATTCCACTGATACAGAAGGGTCACAAACCTCTTGTCATTATAGAGGATGTTGCCCTCATCTTCGGGGATCCAGTTGATATACAGCTGATAGGGATAATACTGCATATGTTCGTAAAAAATCTCTGCGGCTTTTTTTGTCCCCTCTTCCGTCATACCGTCGGGCATGATAAAGATCTTAGACAGATAATCCCAGCTTAGCCAGGCAGGAAAAAGACTGCGGCAGTTGTTGATCCTGTCCTTAATGTTCTGGTTCAGACTGAAAAGAAAAGGACTCGGATCCTTCGTATTTTTGTATATATCTATGCCGTCATCCTTAAGCTGCTGCATAACATCGATGGGCATATATTCGGGCATCCCGATCATGCTCCGGTTCTCACGCTGTATCGCCTGGCAGATCTTTAAAAAATATCTCTCAAGCCTTGTCCTTAAGATGCAAAGGTTTCTTATGATGCGGGCACGCTTGTCCGAATCGAGCTTTTGGTAGATCTCGATCTTCGGAGGCTCATTTTCATTCTCAAAGATACGTTTCGGCACTCCGATCAGATATGCTACCGCAGAAACGATAGCAAACTGTTCTCCGTGCGCATGCATGAGAGCCAGCTTGGATCCCAGATCCGGAACCAGGGACCCTATGGAGTTTACAAATGCATTCTTATCTTCCATACTCATCACTTCTGTTTATAAGATTAATCCTTTATATCATCGATCATCTGCTTTAATTCCCTGTTGCGTTCAAGTAGGTTGTAGATCC
>JAIKZD010000058.1 GCA_024682555.1 Lachnospiraceae bacterium
CATGACCATGGCCGGTATCACCAAGAATGACATCATTCAGGTAGGCTACGGCTACGGTCTGTTTACCGGAGGCCTCGGTGCCCATTACGGAGCCGAGAACCTTGGAGCCATGGTTATCCCCATGTCCACCGGAAACACCAAAAAGCTTATCGATATGATGATCGACTGCGAAGTTACCGCCATAGCCTGTACCCCTTCATATCTTCTGCATGTTGCGGAGGCTCTGGAACAGCAGGGACTTATCGATAAGATAAAGCTTAAAACAGCGATCTGCGGTGCGGAGCCCTGGACCGATGCGATGCGCGATCAGATGGAGAGCAGGCTTAAGATAAAGGCTTATGATATCTACGGTCTTACCGAGATCATGGGACCGGGCGTTGCCTGTGACTGCGGGGAGAGAAGAGGCCTGCATATCTATGAGGATCATTTCTATCCCGAGATAATCGATCCGGAAACGTTAAAGCAGCAGCCCCACGGTGCAGCAGGAGAGCTCTGCATCACCACCCTTACCAAGGAGGGAATGCCCCTGATCAGATACAGGACCAGGGATCTGACTTCTCTCGAATACGGTAAATGCGAATGCGGAAGGACAATGGCAAGGATCCAGAGATTCAAGGGAAGATCCGATGATATGCTCGTCATCCGCGGAGTGAATGTATTTCCTTCCCAGGTTGAGCATGCGCTTCTTACCGTTGCGGGAACCACGCCGAATTACTTTATCACGGTAGACAGGGTAAACAATACCGATACCTTTGATGTTGCCATAGAAGTCGAGGAGAGGTTCTTTACCGATGAGGTAAGAGGACTTGAGAAGCTGCGCAGCGATGTAGAGGGAGCTATCCTTCAGGCTGTCGGCATCAAGGCAAAGGTCAAGCTTGTTGAGCCCAATACCCTTGTACATTCCGAGGGAAAGACAAAGCACGTTGAGGATAAGAGAAAACTTGTGTAGAAGGAGGTATTGAAATGATCATCAAACAGTTATCAGTTTTTCTGGAAAACAGACCGGGAACAATGAATGAAGCATTAAAGATACTGAAAAACGCCGGTGTAAACATCAGCGCGCTTTCGGTTGCGGATACCTCTGAGTTCGGACTGTTAAGGCTCATAGTGGATGATCCCGACAAGGCAAAGAAAGCAATGAAGGAGGCAGGCTATACCTCGTCTCTTAACGATGTACTGGATGTGGATCTGAAACAGGAGATAGGTTTCCTTTCGGATATAATCGAAAAGATATCCGCCGCGGGTATCAATATTGAATACATGTATGCTTCCTCATCCTCAAGCAGTCAGGCTTCCATCATCATAAAGACCGATGATCTTGAAAAGACTGCGGAAGTCATAGGATAGGGGATCTGAAAGCCCGGAATCAACCGAAAAATGGTACTGAACCCGTAGTTTATGGGGTTTAGTACCATTTTTTCTTAGAAAAGTCCGGACAAAAGATATTACGTATATTTGGAGCAGTCACGTATCCTCGGCGTAGGGATCATCAGACGGCTGTTCCGGCGGGGTCTCCGATCCTCCGGAGGAAGGATCCTCATCATCATAGGGATCATCGTCAACTGCCGGGGTGGGATCGGGTTCGGGCTCATCCGAATAAGGATCCGGTTCCGGTTCCGGTGTGGGCGTCGGTTCGGGTGTGGGCGTCGGCTCGGGTGTCGGCGCCGGCTCGGGTGTGGGCGTCGGTGCGGATGTCGGCGTGGAGGTCGGTTCGGTTACTGTTGTTTCCTCCTGCTGATCCGTGTTTTCCTGCTGTGTTTCAACCTGATCCTGCACAGGTGTCTGTGCCGGTGTCTGGGTTATCAGGGCATTCTGATCGGTAAGCGGCAGCAGTCCCGGCTGATCCGTGAGTCCCGGAATGGTAGTTCCTGCCGGAGTATTTGATATGATATCCGTATACTCTTTTGAAGGCTTAACATAATGAACCTTGTATTCTCCGTCGTGAGACACCCCGGGAACGGGATGGGTGACCACATAATCGAGGATGACCTTATAGGCCGAGGATTTGTAGTGCAGTCCGTCACCGCCGTCATATTCGGGATTTATGGAACCTTTCGCATCCTTCAGTACGGTATCCACGTCCAGATATCTGATCCCCTTCTCCTCCGCCAGATTTAACAGAAACTTATTATATTTATCGATCCACTCGTTTTTGACCTTTCCTCTGTAGGGACCGTCATCATTAACGGGCCAGATGGCCATCAGGACCACGGTGCTCTTAGGAGCCCAGCTTATTATATCGTCTACAAGCTTTGTGTAGGATTCCTTATACCGATCCTCCGGAATGCTGTCCATTCCGTTGACGCCGTAACAGACAAAGACGACATCCTTGACCCGGGCGCTTAGGAACTGTTTCAAAGTATAGGTCTTTCCCGAATTCTGGCTGAAGGTTATCCTCTCCACATCTGTATGGGCAACCCCGACTTTTGCCAGGGCATCCTCATCCGATATATATCTGTAATTGACCATGCCCACGGTTCTGGAATCGCCTAAGAACAGGCAGTTGTTCAGATAGCCGAAGCCGTTGTCATCATTATATTCAAGCACTGCCGAGGATGAGACGTTCTTGTTCGCTTCCGCCTCTTTAATGATCTCATTCTCGACCTTTCCCTCGTAGGCCTTGTCCTCTTTCTTTTCGGCTTCCGCCTCCGGATCATCTTCGGTGATATCGGTCTGTACCGCCTCAATTTCAACGTTGGGTGTCACCGGCTCCTTCGAGGTTGCCCTGGAACAGGCAATAACGATCACACCCGACACCAGTGCGATCACTGCAATGAGCGTCAGTACGGAAG
Source organism: Lachnospiraceae bacterium (assembly GCA_024682555.1). Taxonomy (GTDB): domain Bacteria; phylum Bacillota; class Clostridia; order Lachnospirales; family Lachnospiraceae; genus UBA2868. The sequence continues at coordinate 2,793 of JAIKZD010000058.1, forward strand.
GGTGTTTGAAAAAGTCCTGAAGCTTCTTTTTGTCAGGTTTTTTAAACACCTTTTTTCCGGCTTTTTTTTCTCTTTTTTCCTGAAGATTCTTGTTAAAAGGTTTCATGGCTGACTGTCGGATCATCTGATGATGTTTTCCACATAATCCTTCGGAATGGTCAGATAATCCTTTTTCATTAATTTTTCAAGGGCTTCGGAAGCTCTGTCAAAGTCGGGATATACGGCTGTTACCAGGGGATTGTCATCCTGGTCCCCGACTTTTTTGTATGCCTTGAGAGTTGAATCTTCGATGCAGGCATAACTGACTCCCTCGAATACCTTGATCAGTCTGAAATTGTCGCTGATCCCTATTTTCATTTCATGCCTCCTTTTGATTCCACCGGGCGTGAGGCCCGGCCGGCATTTCGCGGCATTTCGATGTCACTGATCCGGATAACCGCATCCCGGATTGCCGCAGACTACAATTCTCCTATATACAGTATACACCCGATGAGAAAATAGCTCAAATCCCGCTTTCTCCCTGCGATATACCTTGCGGATCAGGGCTTTTTCCTTGCGATATACCTGCAGAACAGGTTTGACTGTGCATCATAGGCATAATAATTGAATTTGACGTCATCGTTCTCAACAAGATATCTGTTGGCATAAACCTCAAGGGTCGTCCACTCGTTTCCGTGTCCGTTGACGCCTTTTTCGCTTTCCTTTATTACATCCGAAAGCTCCCGGAAGGGGTAAAACATACCTGTAATGAAAAATATGATCACAATAAGCCTGGAGATCCTCATAAAGAGGCTGTTATCAGTGCTTATGTCCGTCGCCGTAAGGTGGCTGTTTATAAATCTGAGTACAAGGATCATGAGGATGAACAGTCCCGGTATGCTCATCCGCATCACCAGGTCATTATTGACGCCCATCTTAAACAGGGGAAGCAGCATGAGCAGAACTACCGTCGTTAAGAACACCGTATCCCTTCGGTTATCCTTCCACAGGATCACCGCATAGACAAATATATTCACAAAAACAAAGACAAAATACACAATTATCTTCGGCCCGTAGGGGATCAATGAAAAACTCATCGGAGCGGGTTTGGCGGAAAAAACATTTCCGTAAAAGTACAGTCCGAATATCACACCCAGGGTGAGCATTACAAGCAGATTTTCTATGCTGAAGATCTTACGGAGGGCTTTTTTTATATCCCGGCCTTTGCAGAGGGTCTCTGTGTCACCTGCGATAACAATGGGGATAATGCCGAGAAAAGAAAGGCTTCCGAAGAGCAGACCGGGCAATACCATCATTGCATGGAATTCTATGGCATCCCGGGATTCCAGAAATAAGGCAAGTATTATCCAGCAGGGGATCACCTGCGGAACCACCCAGCGCAGCAGGGTAAAATTGCTGCTGTACTGTACAAGGATGTCCACATCCCAGAAAAACCAGAATCCTTCCCCTACCCTGTTAAAATCCGAGACCATCCTGAGAACATACTCGGATATCCACAGGGGAATACTGAAGAAGGCAGCTGCCACGGCGGTTATGAACTGCATTACATGATGCCTTGCCTTTATGAGGTTTATCATGTGGATGAAGGCCAGAAAAAGCCCGGTTTCATTCCATATATACATCATGATCTCGGCTGCCCTGACCGAATGGAACAGTTTCCCTACAGCTGCGGGGACCATGTACTGGGCTATGTAATATACGAGCATGGAACGCTCGTTTCCGTTATGGTAATATACGGGCCAGCTTTTATAGACGAGATCACAGAGGACCGCATTGTGCTTGAGCCAGTCGGGTGCCTGATCCACCCATCTGCCCCATCCCGCATAATAACCGACCCACAGAAAAAGCAGCATTGCAAAAACGGTCACAAAGGGATCGGGCTTTATAAGCTGCCTTTCCATGTCTTTTCTCCGGGCATACCCGTATACACCGGTAAAGGCATATCCGATGGAGAGAAGAGCCATGAGACAGACGGCAGCCTTCGTCCATCCCGACAGAAATATGATCATTGGCAGATAAAGATATACAAGACTTAAGATTGTCAGCATTTTCCCTACGCTTTCGCTATGTCTGTTAACCGGTTTCTAAAATTTTAGCATAAATAAAATCGATAAAAAACCGATATTATCGCTTTTTTCGTAAGATATGTATGTACAAATCCTATATTTTGTGATATATTTCTTTTTAGTTACAATATGTAGCACAATTTTTCAGGAGGAATACAGTATGAACAAAGCAGAATTAATCGATGCAATGGCTAAGCAGGCAGGTCTTTCAAAGAAGGATACAGAGGCAGCTTTAAATGCTTTCACTGATGTTGTTGGAAAGACATTAAAGAAAAAAGATAAGGTTACTCTTGTAGGCTTCGGAACATTCGAGACAAGAAAGCGCGCTGCAAGAACTGGAAGAAATCCCCAGACCGGTAAGGAGATTAAGATCAAGGCTTCCACAGCTCCCGCATTCAAGGCCGGAAAGGCTCTTAAGGACGCTGTTAACAAGAAGTAATCAAGTCCTGATCATAGCATAAAAATGCCTCCCGTTTATCGGGAGGTATTTTTATCAGCATATCATCCGGATATACACAGAATATATTCCCGGACAGAACCCCGTGCATATGATCGATATAAGAGCGGGGAAGTCCGGAAGATAACAGGGAGGAATCTATGAATACGGTCATACTGGGAAGTACGGGAATCAAAGTCAGACAGAATCAGTTCGGAGCCCTTCCCATCCAGAGGGATGATATGGATACGGCGGTTAAGATACTGCAAAGGGCATATGAAGGCGGTATGACGTATTTTGATACCGCAAGAGCATATACAGACAGTGAGGAGAAGATAGGAAAGGCGCTTTGTGAAGCGGGTCTCAGGGACAGAATATATATCGCCACCAAGACCCAGGCAAAGACACCGGATGATCTGAAACGTGATCTTGATACCTCGCTTAGGTTTCTTAAGACGGATCATATCGACATTTATCAGCTGCATATGGCAGACCGCTGCTACCGGGAGGAGGACGGCACCGGAATGTACGAATGCCTTCTGGATGTTAAGAGACAGGGTATGATAAAGCATATCGGAATAACAGCCCACAAGATAAATGTGGCAATGGAGATCGCCGAAAGCGGTATTTATGAGACGCTTCAGTTTCCGTTTTCATACTTAAGCTCCGATAAAGAGATCGGTCTTGTCAATAAATGCAGGGCAAATAATGTGGGCTTTATAGCCATGAAGGGCCTTGCCGGCGGACTGATAACAAGGGCGGAGGCTGCGATGGCCTTTATGACGCAGTATGACAATGTGCTTCCCATATGGGGAATACAGCATATGGAGGAGCTTGAGGAGTGGCTGTCCTTTATGGATGATACTCCGGTATTTGACGGGGAATTAAAGGACTTTATTGCAAAGGAAAGGGAGGAACTCTCGGGAGAATTCTGCAGGGGCTGCGGATACTGCATGCCCTGTCCCATGGGCATAAAGATCAACAACTGTGCAAGGACCTCTCTCATGTTAAGGCGGGCACCTTCAAAATACTGGCTGTCGGAGGAATGGCAGGCTGAGATGAAAAAGATCGAAACCTGCATAGGCTGTAACAGCTGTTCGGCAAAATGCCCTTATGAGCTTGATACCCCGGAGCTTCTGAAGAAGAATCTTGAGGACTACAGACAGATCCTTGAAGGAAAGGTAAAGATCTGAGGAGACAAAAAGATGATAAGACGGGCCGAAAAAAGAGACATAGAGGACATTGACAGGCTGCTTTTTCAGGTAAATAACGTGCATGCCGACGGAAGGCCCGATCTGTTTAAGCATGGCTGTAAAAAGTATACGGATGAAGAGCTTTTTGAGATAATCGCGGACGAAAAAAGACCTGTCTTTGTGTATACGGATGAGAAGGATGAGCACGTTTTTGGATATGCCTTCTGCATGATCGAAGAATATGAAAATGACCACAACATGGTTGACAGAAAGACCCTTTATATCGACGACCTGTGTGTTGATGAGGAAGTCAGGGGCAGACACATAGGAAGTAAACTCTATGAATATGTGTACGGATACGCAGAGGGTATCGGCTGCCATAACCTTACTCTTAATGTGTGGTCCTTAAATGCGGATGCGATGAAGTTTTATGAGACTCTGGGGCTTAAGCCCTACAAGACGGGGATGGAAGTGATCCTGAACTGATCACTGCTTTTCCTTGTATGAACGCTTATGCAGGTACTCCGAACGGGACTTCCCTAAGCCCCGTATCTTGAGATAAAGTCGTGATTGGAGTATAATTTTGAATAACAGTTACTAATTCGTGAGGTGATTCATGGACAGAACGGTATTATTGATCATTTTGTGTGCCTTGATGGGATATCTCGTGGGATGTATCAATCTGTCATATATTTTGTCAAGGATCAAAGGATACGACATCAGAGAGCACGGCTCCGGAAATGCCGGTGCATCCAATGTTGTGATACTCATGGGAAAAAAATGGGGCGTATTTGTCGCCATAGTCGATATACTTAAGGCTTTTGTAGTGATAAAGATCGCAGGACTGATCCTGCCGGGAAACCTGATAGCATTTTTCGTGACGGCGACCTGTGTCATTCTCGGGCATATCTTTCCATTTGTAATGGGATTTAAGGGCGGAAAAGGACTTGCCACCCTGGGAGGTTCGATCCTTGCCTATGATGTCAGGCTTTTCCTGATCATGCTCCTCATAGTATTTGTGATGGTCATGCTGACGGATTATATATGCACCGCTCCTTTGTTTGCATCCGTTGTATTTCCGCTTTATACGGTTTATGATTCAAAAACCCTGTATCCGCTGATCTTTTTTGTCTGTACCGTTGCGATCTATTACAGGCATCTGGAGAATCTGAAAAGGATAAGGGAAGGCAAGGAACTGAAATTCAGTTTTCTGTGGAACCGGAAGAAGGAAGCGGAAAGGTTCGGAGTGGATGATGATGACGGAAAGCATTATCCCTTCGGAAGAGGCCTCGGAGCCGAGCACAGTGTGGTGGAGAATGCGAAACAGGTTAAAGAAGCCGGTGCCGGACAGAACAAAGAAACGGAATAAAAATCAAATGATAAAAAAAGGGCTGCCGCATCTGCGACAGTCCTTTTGATCTTACGATCATTCAATCATTCGATCTTTCGATCATTATTCTTTTACTTAACCGTTACGTATTTCTTTAAGATCTCCATAGCTTTGGGACGGAGCATCATTGCCATGGTGTACTCTTTTCCGTAAGTCTCCACGTTTTTATCAAAGGCATCTTCACCGGACTGTTCCGTGAGATATGCTTTTACTTCGTCTTCAGTAATGGTCACGCCTTCCTTTTCAAGGATCGCCTGCCATACGAGGCTTTCTTTCAGGGTCTTCTTTGCGGTCTCATCAAGGCTTGCATCATATTCCTCATCCGTCATCCCGTTATATTCGGAAAAACTCGAATAACCGCTTCCGTAATAGGATACATACATCTGGTTGATGTATTCGAAATTCTTAAGGTCCGTAAATTTCTGAATGGCCTTGGTATGCTTTAAGAAAGCTCTGGGATACCTGGTGACCGTTGTCTCTTCGAGTATCTTTTCTTCGATCTTCTTATCAAGGTTTTCCTTGTATTTTTCTTCCGCAAGGGCCTTGCGGTATTCTTCCACGGTATCGCCATAATCGGAAAGGTATTCCTTTACGAAATCATCATCAAATTCCGGAAGAACATACACGCCGTTTACGGTAACCGCAAACTCCGCATCCTTTCCGGCAAGATCCTCGGTCTGGTAATCCTCGGGGAAAGTAACGTTTACCGTCAGTTCATCTCCGGGATGGTGTCCGATGAGCTGCTGCTCGAAATCATCTATAAAGGTACCGGAACCTATCTCAAGATCGGATCCGTTTCCGCCGGAATTTCCGCCTTCAAATTCAACACCGTCTATGGAACCCACGTAATCGATGTTTGTTTTGTCACCGTCCTTGATCTCCAGAGTCTTATCGTCCGAAAGGACCTTATGGGCATTAAGCTGGTTTTCTATCTCGGCATCTATCTCTTCATCCGTAAATTCAACATCCGAAAGAGGGATCTCCAGTTTCTTATAATCGGGCATATCAACGATATCCGAAGCGGTTACGCCCTTGATGAATCCTGTCTCGGTAAGCCCGGCACTGTAGTCGTCACTGGGCTTGATGGCATTAACAGACTTATAGATCTGCTTTCCGATGGCAAAGAGGATGGCACCTGCGATAAGAACACCCAGCGCGATGATAACTATCTTTACGATCAGGTTAGTCCTCTTCTCATTCTTGAGCTTCTTCTGCCGGTCAACCCTTTTCTGCATGCTGTTGCTTAAATCTTTTACATTTTCTTTTTTCATGGTAATCTGACACCTCTCTGTTACTTAAGGCCCACCGGTCTGTGATGGGCTGCGACTTTTTTCGTACGCATAGTCACCGTAGTATTTTATCGCAAAATATCTCTTATGAAAATACATTTTGGAAAATTTGTCAGTCTTTTCCGCGGGAGACACTGACATCGGCATATACAAATGCCATGATGATGAATATCACGGGAGTGCATAATACCTGCTGATAACAGAACATATTATGGGTGATATAGGAAAAGATCGAGGCCGCGGCGCCGATGCAGAGAATGTCAAGATGACGGTTCTTTACAAAATAATAGGCGGCGCTTAGGAAGGTGCCGATATATGTGATAAATCCCGCGATACCGGTGGTAAAGACGGAATTAAGCCATTCGTTATGAGCATTGGCAAGGACTTCCATTCCCCATTTTTCCTTCATTGCAGCGGAATTAAACTCATACGCGTATTCCACATAACAGTCCGGGCCGATACCGAACAGCTTTTCCTGGAATGAAAAATTCCGAAACATCTCTATGGTTATCTTCCAGGTGAAGCCTCTGCCGTTGCCCCAGCTGTCATCAAATTTCAGATACTCCTTAAGCATGGAATTTCCCGTATCTTCTATGTACCCGCCCGTTGTGAGTATCGCAAAGATCAGATACAAAAGGATTACTATCAGTATGAGGAGAATGATCAGATACCTGATGATAAAGGAATATTTGCTGATATGAAGATTATAGCTGTTTATCAGCCAGACCATGAGGAAATAGAACAGGATCATAAATATTGTAACGATCAGCATGATACCGCTCTGAGAAAAAAAGACGGAGAGCTCAGAAAGATCCGCTGCCCTGTCCTTGAATATCATACGGAAAATCCCCATTATCCTGAAGGACAGGAGAATAAGGATCACGAGCTGAAGGTATTTTAACAGATGATTGTTGGCATTTATGGAAAACAGCAGGAGCACAGTAAGGACAGCGAATAATGCGGCAAAGGCACTGTCGGAGTTCTGGGTCACAAGAGCCATGGATGTTATGGAGATATACAGTGCATAGACCAGCCGGTACAGGGATCTTGTTTCATATATGAAAAGTGCCATGGCCACAGGCATGACGGTGCACAGAAAGCTTGAAAACCAGGTGGCCTGTCCGAGGGTTGAGAGAAAATAGATCCTGTAGGGTTCTTCAATGCCCGTATACAGTCCCAGGGGATCGATCATGAATCTGTGAAGGATCGCAAGGATAAAAGCGGCTCCCGAACCGAGGAACAGGGAGAACAGGATTTTTTTCCTGAAGTTGTATTTAAGAGTCCTTGATAACAGGAAATAGATAAGGACAAACATTGCCTGGCTTAAGAGTCCCATATTCCACCCGTAATATCCCTTCAGGGGCGGATTTGTGATGTTCTTTCCGAAAAAGGCCCAGGTATTGTATCTGCTGAGAACAAACGAGATGAGGCAGATAAACAGGTAGGCTGCCGCAAATTTGTCCGTGAGCGTGATGGTCTTTATTACGTGTATGAAGCCTAAGGGATCATATTTGTGAAAGATAAGCCTGTTAAGAAAGATGATCAGGATGAGTACCACGCATACGGCGATGTATGCAAGGGTTGTATAATAAAAATAATTATACTTGAATATGCCGATATCATAATAGTTATTGTGATATAAAAGGGGAAGCCCCAGAAACATCATGGCACAGTATATGACCGACACAAAGGACAAAAGCCCCGTTAACAGCCTGTCCATGCCGGGCCATGATCTTTTTGCCGTATCCCCGGTATTGTCTTTTCGGATATTGCTTTTTCCCTTTAAAACCGAATTCATAGTTATCATTATAAGACAGGGGGTTAAAAAAGAAAAGCGGACGGTAATGACATTGCCTCGGGGCAGCTGTTGGGCTATAATCTAAAGAAACGGCGGAGCGCACCGGGATGCGTTTTTGCCATGAGAGGATCAATGCATGAGTGAGTATATAAGGATCGCGGAGCTTGCGGGAAAACTGGGTCTTCACAGAGGCCAGCAGCTGTTTGTGACGTCGGATGTCAAGCAGCTTTTATATCTGATGATCGAAAACAATGATGATACCGATCTTAACATCCTGATAGACGGCATCATGGATATCATAGGCCCTGAGGGAAGTCTTGTTTTTCCCACCTTTAACTGGGCTTTCTGCAAGGGAACGCCCTATGATCACTACAGGACCCCCTGCAAGACGGGATCCCTTGGCAAGACTGCCCTAAAGAGGGATGATTTTGAAAGGACCCTTCATCCGATCTATTCATTTGCCGTCTGGGGCAAATGTAAGGAGGATATGGTAAAAATAGACAATAAGAGCTCCTTCGGTGCCGATTCCCCTTTCACATATATGATGGAACATGATTTTGACAACCTGTTCATAGACAAGGATCTTCAGCATTCCTTTGTGTTTGTGCACTATGTCGAAGAACAGAACGGTCCCGTGCCCTACAGATATTTAAAGGATTTCACGGCGGATTATACGGATAAAAACGGGATCACCACAAGGAGGACCTATTCCATGAACGTAAGGGATCTTGACCTTGACGTGGAGAACAGGATATATCCCTATGAACCCGAGTTTATCGAGAAAGGGGTCATGAGACGCTTCTATATAAACGGGCTGGAATTTAAACTTATCAATCTCAGGGGTTCTTATGATATCATAGCTGAGGATGTAAAACATAACAGGAGCCGGAAACTCTGTTCGTATATCGGACAGGAGGATGATTGAGCGGGACGGATCCTGCATAATTTGGGAGGAAAAGAATGGATAATGATAAGGGTGCACTTGATTGCATCTCCGAAGGAAAGGAAATGTATGAGCTCTGTAAGGAGATATTTCCCATCTGCAGGAGCATTACGGGAAACGGTGTAAGAGAGACCTTCGATATATTTAAGAAATACGTCGATAATCTTGAACTGACAGAGGTGCCCACAGGTACGGAGGTTTTTGACTGGACGGTTCCGAAGGAATGGAACATAGAGGACGCCTATATAGAGGATGAAGAAAAGAATAAGATCGTGGACTTTAAGGACACAAACCTCCATGTGGTCGGTTATTCAGTGCCTGTGGATGAGGTGATGGATCTTGAGGACCTGATGCCCCATATCTATTCACTTAAGGACCAGCCCGATGTTATACCCTATGTTACTTCCTACTATGCGGAAAGGTGGGGCTTCTGCATGACGGAGACGAAAAGGCAGTCACTGAAGCCCGGAAAATACCATGCGGTGATAAAGTCCGAATTAAAAGAGGGATCCCTTACCTATGGGGAGATGTATTTCAAAGGGAACTCCGAGAAAGAGATCTTTTTCTCAAGCTATGTATGCCATCCCTCAATGGGCAACAATGAGTGTTCCGGACAGGCCCTTATGATACAGCTTGCGAAATATATAGCGATGATGCCGGAAAGAAGATACAGCTACAGGCTCATACTGGTTCCCGAAACAATCGGCGCCATTACCTATATAAGCAGGCATCTTGATGAGATGAAGAAAAACATCATCGCGGGCTTTAATCTTACCTGCGTCGGTGATACCAGAGATTATTCAATTGTACATTCAAGGTATGGGGATACACTGGCGGACCGGGTCCTTATGAATATCCTGAAATATGAAACGGACTCCTTTACCGAGTATTCATATTTAAAAAGGGGATCGGATGAAAGACAGTATCAGGCTCCGGGTGTCGATATCCCCCTGGTCTGCTTCTGCAGGTCAAAATATCATATATATCCGGAATATCATACCAGCGCGGATGATCTTTCCCTTATCTCGCCCGAAGGCCTTGCGGGTTCCTACCATGTGATCACGAAGTGCATAGAGGCGCTTGAGAAAAACAGGATATACAGGATAACCTGTCTGTGCGAGCCGCAGCTTGGGAAAAGAGGCCTTGTGCCTACCATGAGCAGCAAAAAGACCTATCAGGAGACGCTTGCTCTTAAGGATATCCTTGCCTATGCGGACGGAACCAATGATCTGATCGAAATGAGCGGGATCATTGAGCAGCCCGTAAGCCTCATCAGCGGGATAATGGATAAGCTTGTGGAGGCTGGTATAATGGTGGAGACGGAGAGAATTAAAAGAGGATAGAAAGGACCGGGCAGCAGTCAATGTCAAGAGAAGAAGTAATGGAGAAGATCACGGCCATATTCAGGGAAGTATTTGATGACGAGGAGCTTGTGATCACGGATGAGACCAATTCCGACGATATCGAGGACTGGGATTCCTTTGAACATATATCCCTCATAGTATCGATGGAAAAAGAATTCTCACTGAAATTTGATGTAAAACAGGTCAATACGCTGGAAAACGTGGGAGAGATGGCGGACCTTATCCTTAAGCTTAAGGGGGAAGCCTGAGGGTTCACCCTTAAGCGGACAGAGATTCCGAAGAAACGGTTCCGGAAAGAAAAAGATTCCGTAAGGAAACGGTTCCGGGAAGAAAAAGATCCCGGAAAGAAAAGGTTCCTGGAAATTCCGGGAAGAAACGGTAATAAAAATATGAATGAATATACTTACGATGAGATAGAAACGGGACATACGGAGAGCTTTGGCGTAAAGGTGGGCGAAGCTGACATGGAGAGCTTTTATTCGATCACGGGGGATGAAAACCCTCTCCATAAAGATGAAAGCTTTGCACTCTCAAAGGGCTATCCGTCGAGGGTCGTATACGGGATGCTTACTGCATCCTATTTAAGCACCCTTGCGGGCGTATACCTGCCGGGGAAAAGGAGTCTGATACACAGCGTCGCCACAAAGTTTTACAAGCCTGTGTTTGTGGGGGATGAGCTTACGGTGGAAGGTAAAGTGTCCGATAAAAACGACACATTTAAACTGCTGACGATAAAGGTCAGTATAAGGAACCAAAAAGGAGAAAAGGTGCTTAAAGGCGAAATGACAGTTCAGGTATTGGAGGAAGAAGAAAATGAGTGAGATCGAAGCATTAAAAAAAGAGATCGAAAAACTGCAGGAATGGATATCGGGAAGCGATAACATCGTATTCTTCGGAGGGGCAGGGGTTTCCACGGAAAGCGGGATACCGGATTTTCGGAGCGTGGACGGGCTTTACAATCAGAAATATGATTATCCCCCGGAGACCATCTTAAGCCACGGCTTTTATGTAAGACAGACCGAAGAGTTCTACAGGTTCTATAAGGATAAGCTGATCTGCACAGAGGCAAAGCCCAACAAGGCGCATCTTAAGCTTGCCGAGCTTGAGAAGGCGGGAAAGCTTAAGGCCGTCATAACCCAGAACATCGACGGACTGCATCAGGCGGCAGGCTCAAAGGAGGTCATGGAGCTCCACGGCAGCACGCTGAGGAATTACTGTACAAGGTGCGGCAAATTCTATGATATCAACTATATAATAGAAAGTGACGGCGTTCCTAAATGCGAATGCGGCGGCGAGATCAAGCCGGATGTTGTTCTTTATGAGGAAGGACTTGACGGGACGGTGATGAGCAAATCCATAAGATACATATCCGAGGCTGACGTGCTCATTATAGGCGGAACCTCGTTAAATGTTTATCCCGCCGCAGGTCTCATAGACTATTACAGAGGAAATAAACTGGTGCTTATCAACAAATCCTCAACTCCAATGGACAGGAGAGCAAACCTTCTGATCCAGGGAAGCATAGGCGAGGTGCTCGGAAGCATACAGTGCTGAATTTTGTTCTTGCTAAATGCAGGCGACTGTGTTATCATAATGGCTCGTGATATATTTGATCTTCAGCCGTCAGGTATTTATGTACCGGGCTGGATCCTTGCTCCGGGCCTGTTCCGGGGCTATTAATCCAAAAGGAGGTGCCGGCATGAGCAAATACGAATTATGTGTTGTTCTTAATGCTACGATCGAAGACGATGAAAGAACTGCTACGCTGGAGAAGGTAAAGGATTATATTACCACTCACGGCGGAACGGTAACCGACGTTGATGAATGGGGAAAGAAGAGATTTGCTTTCGACGTTCAGAAGATGAAGGAAGGTTACTATTATTTCATCCACTTTGATGCCGAGACAAACGTTCCGATCGAGGTCGAGAACAGAGTCCGCATTATGGAAAACGTCGTAAGATATCTGTGCGTTAAGCAGGATGAAGCATAATAGAAAGAGAGTAATATGAATAAAGTTATATTAATGGGAAGACTGACAAAAGATCCTGAAGTCAGATATTCATCAGGAGACAACCAGACGGCCGTAGCAAGATATACTCTGGCCGTAGACCGCAGATTCACCAGAAACGGCAATGATCAGACAGCCGATTTCATACCCTGCGTTGTCTTTGGAAAATCGGGCGAGTTTGCGGAGAAGTATTTCCGCAAGGGAACGAAGATCGTTGTAACGGGCAGGATACAGACCGGAAGCTACACCAATAAGGACGGGCAGAAGGTATATACCACCGAAGTAATCGTCGAGGATCAGGAGTTTGCCGAGTCTAAGAATGCTTCCTCACAGAATCCGGGGGCTGCAGCCGTTCCGGATAATAATGAAGGTTCAGGGAACGCAGATGTAAGTGATGATTTCATGAATGTTCCCGACGGTATCGATGAGGAGCTTCCGTTCAATTAATTATCGTTAACAGGAGGAATTACAAATGGCTTACAATAAACCCCAGGGTGATAATGACAGAGCTGATTCTCCCATGAAGAGAAGAGGCGGAATGCGCAGAAGGAAAAAGGTTTGTGTATTCTGTGGAAAAGAAAAGAACATAGATTACAAAGATATTGCTCTCTTAAGAAAGTATATCTCCGAGAGAGGAAAGATCCTTCCCAGAAGGATCACCGGAAACTGTGCAAAGCATCAGAGAGAGCTTACGGTAGCTATAAAGAGAGCCCGCCACATAGCTCTTTTGCCCTATACTCAGGAATAAGACCGGATCAGATCCGCTTTAAGAAAACGAAAACAGCCGTCGTAATGATGGCTGTTTTTCTGCATACTTGTTTACTTTGTGCTTCCCTTTAAGATTATCTCATAGTCACTGATGACTTCGCCTGTGACCGTCTTTCCGTCGATCATGTCAAGCAGTGAGCCTGCTGCCCTTTCATCGAGTATAAGGTCGTTGAAATTAACGGCTGTTACGGGAGGATCAAAGCTTGACAGGAGCTTGCTGTCATAAAAGGAAGCTACCCGTATATCAGAGGGTACGGCTATTCCTCTTTCCTTGCAGCTTCTCATGAGCATGGAACTTATCATGTCGTCCATACACATCACACAGTTTGCCCCCAGTTTTATGTAATGATCCAGGATATCGGATACCTTTCTTTCCGTATCCACAGAGAAGGAAACGAATCTTTCGTCAGGTTTCAGTCCGGCCTTTTTAAGACCTGCCAGAAAACCCCTGTAACGCTGCATGGTAATGAAATGATTGGGATTTCCGCCTAAAAGAGCGATTTTTTCGGTTTTCTTCATGGCAATGATGTAGGTAAGCTCCCTGCAGGCTTCGAAGTTATTGTTGTCCACGGTGATCACCCTGCTGTTATCACTGTATCCGATCGCTACAAACGGAAAATCCTTTGACAGAAGATAGTCGGCGGCAGGATCTTCTACAAGAGTTCTTGTCAGTATCACACCGTCGGCCTTGCGGTTTTCCACTATGCGTTTTAATTCTCCGATATCATCACCCTTTGTCATACATATGAGTATGTCCGTATCATGTACCGAGGTTATCTTGCTGATGCCGACAACACATCTCTGAAAGAAGGGCAGGTCCAGAAAGTCATAATCCGCCGGCCATACAACCGCAATATTATAGGTCTTGTTCTCGGCAAGCCCCTTGGCATTCGGATTGGGTTTGTAATTGTTTTCTTTTATGAACTCAAGAACCATCTCCCTTGTTTTGCTGCTTATCCTTCCTTTTCCGGAGATAGCGCGGGAAACCGTTGTCTTTGAGATATTAAGAGCATTTGCCACATCATCTATGGTGATTTTTTTTCTTTCCATACAGAACATCCTTTCAGCTGAAATGTTACCATTCTTTTGCTGTAGATTTCAAGAGCCTTGTGCATTTAGTACAAATATGAGGGATCAGATTTATAAAAATATACAAATTGACAAAAACTCAAACACAGGATAGAATGCAATTAGAGCAACCGATTGCGCACAAGGTAAAACGGCGCTTTTCGATGCTTTTATTATAACGCACGAACAAAGCAGTATGATAAAAATGATCATTAAAGGAGGATTGAAAATGAAAAAGAAACTAGTTAGTATCGTGCTTTCAGCGGCCATGATGTCGACACTGCTGGCGGGATGCGGCGGAGCCGGAGCTGCAGCGGGAACAGGGAGTAATGATGCCGCGAATCCGCAAACGGAAGAAACCACGGCAGAAGCGGACGCAATCGATTCCGCATCCGGGGACGGCACACTCACCGTATGGACATGGGATCCCAATTTCAACATTTATTCACTTAAGGAAGCGGAAAAGATCTACCAGAAGGAAAATCCTGATTTCAGGCTTGAGATAGTAGAGACACCCTGGGAAGATATGCAGACCAATCTCGGAACGATCTTAGGATCAAATAATCTTTCCCAGCTTCCCGACATTCTTTTGATGCAGGATTTTGCTTTCCAGAAATATGCCATAACGTATCCGGATATGTTTACGGATCTTACAAACACAGGCATAGATTTCTCGCAGTTTGGTGCCGGAAAACTTGCGGAATCCGTAGTAGACGGAAAGAACCTGGGTGTTCCTTTTGATGCCGGCACAGAGGTTGCCTGCTACAGAACCGACATTCTCGATCAGGCGGGTTATTCGATCGAAGATCTTACCGACATCGACTGGGACAGGTTTATGGAGATCGGACTTGATGTTAAGGAAAAGACCGGATATTCATTGTTCTCAACACAGGCCGGAAGCGCGGATTTTATCATGCAGTTAGTACAGTCTGCAGGAGGAAAGATCTGGAATGATGACGGAACACCTTATTTTGTCGGAAACGATATTCTTATAAAGAGTCTTGAAACATACAAGGCACTCTTTGATTCGGGTGTAATGGCTACCGGCAACAGCTGGGACGAGTATATAGCCACATTTACAAGCGGGAAGACACTCGGAACAATAAACGGATGCTGGATAATCGCATCGGTACAGGCTGACGAAACTCAGTCGGGACTCTGGGGTCTTACCAATATGCCGAAGCTTGCCGGCATAGACAGTGCAACCAATTATTCCAACCAGGGCGGTTCAACATGGGTTGTTACCTCAAATTGCAAAAATGTGGAGCTTGCCAGTGATTTCTTCGCAAAGACCTTTGCCGGAAGCAACGAACTTTATGATACCATCCTTCCCGGATGTGCAGCCATATCCTGCTGGTCACCCGCAGCTTCTTCAAGCGTATACAGTGAGCCCATAGAGTTCTTTGGCGGACAGGCTATCTACACTGATATCGCAGAGTTCGGAACAAAGGTTCCCGGATTTGACAGAGGCGTATACTTCACGGAGGCCAATTCGGCAATCTCGAATGTTGCCACAAATATCGTAAATGGCGCAAGCCTTGAAGACGAGTTAAAGGCAGCCGAAGAGACCGTAAACTTCAATATGGGAAATTAATATAGCTCATATAAAGGCTTACGGCAAAACAGGAGGGTGAAAGCGCTTAAGCGTTTTCACCCTTTACTGAAAAGGAGAATCTCATGAAGCAAAAAAGTGTATTGATCCGAAAACGGAATTTTTATGGATGGCTCTTTTTGCTGCCATCAGTCATTCTGATC
>JAIKZD010000109.1 GCA_024682555.1 Lachnospiraceae bacterium
AGACGTTGGCGCGTCTCTCCGTCGGCAGGACCGATGCATATATCAGATACAGGATTGTTGCCGCCATCAGGACGGTTATCGTCCGCCCTTTGATATCTTCAAATTCGTAAAAGAGCTTTGAAACAATATAGGAAACCGCAAATTCATATACGAAGACCCACCTGTTATTGGTGTAGGCAAACCCCGTCATGGCAAAGCCGAAAACAGGGATCAGCATGGCTATGGTAATTATGATGAACAATGCCCTGCTCTTTTTATATTTCCTCTTTACCGCAAACATCAGAACCACCGAGAGAAAGGCAACTGACGTATAACCCATGACCGTCCAGCTCCCGGCGCTTAAAAAGCCGGTAAATGAGCTTAAGAATTTCAGATAATAGGCCCCGTCGTAGATCATCGGTACCTCCTTGGCTTCGCCGTATCTTCCGGAGGTCATGAGCTGGAGGATCACCGGAAACAGGATCACGGCGGAAAGCAGAAAAGCCTCGAGATAGCTTAAGAAAAATCTGATAAAGGTTCTTAGTACTCCTGCCGCCGTAACCGGCCTGGTCTCGGTAAAATATCTGAAGAGCGTGTACATCACGGCAGCAACCACGGCCATGTACAGGAAATAGAAATTCATCGTTGCTATAAGTGCCGTGGAAATGATAAGAAGCTGCGGTTTTCCTTTATCCAGGATGAGATCCGACCCCAGAAGCATGAAGGGCAGGCACAATACCGGTACCATGAAATTACATTCACTGCTTCCGAAGAGTACCGGAAATACCGAAAAGACGTAGATGTATGCGCCCGTAAGCGCTCCCATCCGGCCGGCCTTATGATATCTGGCAAAAAGAAGGAAGCCCAGCCCGGAAAGATAAGACTTTACAACATAGACAAAGGTAAAGACATAACCCAGTGCAGACTCGGGGAAAAACACCGAGATAAGCCCAAAGGGATCCGCAAAGCCATACATATTGAGAGTTGTAACCGTATCGTCTCCGAAGCCTATACCGAAATCCCAGAGCTTTAACGAAATACCTTTTCCAGAAAAAAGTGAGGTCAGAAAATCCCTGTATATACGTGAAGAAGCCACAAAGCCGGAATAATACTGTGTAATACCGTCATGTCCGGTAACTGTAGTCCTTCCGGTAAATATCACATAACCGAGAACGCATAAAAAAAGCAGGATAAAGCCCAGCGTATAACAGATATACAGCGAGGCCGGTCTGTCGAAAAATCTGTTTGATCTGATCCCGCCTTTATTCATAGCTTAGCCCCTTTGAATACGATATCGGCAAGTGAGGTAAGACTTCCGTATATCGTGCCGCTGTTTACATACAGTGAATTTACACCGTTTCCCTCAAAGATCGAAAACTCAAAGAAATTGGTGATAAGATCGGAATAGAAAACGATAAGCATCAGAAGAACAGAAAATACCTTCTCTTCTACCATGTTCTTCTTTTTCGTAACTGTCAGTGCGATAATGAGGGGGACAGGCATGAATATATAGATCAGTTCTCTTAAATCCATCCCCTTTAGCCATGAAAGAAGGGATGTTAATGCTCCGCCTCTTAAAACATTTACGGTGAATATCAGACAGATCAGGCTCACTATGGCTCCCGCCGGATATTTCCGGCTTCGAAAAAGCATTACAGCCGCCGGAACAAATATCATCAATATCAATATATCGGGGTGTGCGAGCCCTATTATCACCGTAAAGCCCGAAAAAGCACAGAAAAAGGTAAGGGCAAAGGATATGCTTACATTTATGTCCGACCTCAATAAAAGGCATAAAAAAACAAGACCTGCCGCAAAAATAAGGGCAAGTATCAGGATATCATATACCAGATCGGGGGCTATTACCGGTAAACGGCCGTAGAGAAGGCCGAGCAGCGCTCCCAGATAATAATCGCTTACCACTCCGTCCTTAAGGATGAATGCGGTTCTGTAGAGAGCAAAATATCCGGTATTAAAAAGACCAAATATTAAAAACAGACATAAATATATGCCGAAGCGTTTTTTTGTCATAAAGGCTGACCCCGGTTTATATCATTCCCGGGATTGAATTCTGTTTTATTCAATAGAAGCTGCTCAAGTAAGAATATTTAAACGGCTATGATTGTTTAAATATTTTCTTACCCGGCAGCTTCTGTTAATATCACTTACTTATGCGTTAACAATCTTTCCGAAGTCAGGCTTAAGTGAAGCGTCGCCGATAAGTCCGCCGTCGATATCGGGCTTGGAAAGCAGCTCGGCAGCATTGCCTGCGTTCATGGATCCGCCGTACTGGATACGTACTGCTTCAGCCGTTGCGCTGTCATACATCTCACCAATGATCTCACGGATCATCTTGCAGACCTCTTCCGCCTGATCGGCCGTTGCTGTCTCACCTGTTCCGATAGCCCAGATAGGCTCATAAGCGATGACAAGGTTCCTGACCTGATCTGCGGTTATACCGTCCAGATCCCATTTGATCTGCCTTGCGATCCATTCCTTGTAGGTTCCTGCCTTACGAAGAGCAAGAGACTCTCCGCAGCAAAGGATGGGCTTTAATCCGGACTCGAAAGCCTTCCTGACCTTCTGGTTGATAAGTATATCATTCTCTCCGAAGATATCTCTTCTCTCGGAATGGCCGATGATTATGTACTCAACACCTGCATCCTTGAGCATGGGTGCGGAGATCTCGCCTGTGAAAGCACCCTTATCCTCAATGTAAAAGTTCTCGGCGCCCACATGTACGTTAGTACCCTTAACAGCCTCTGCAACAGGGATGATGTCTATAGCGGGAACACAGTATACCACATCCACTTCGTCATTCTTTACAAGATCCTTTAACTCGGCGCATAAAGCCACAGCCTCGCTGGGGGTCTTGTTCATTTTCCAGTTTCCGGCGATTATCTTTCTACGTGCCATTGCAAATATTACCTCCTTAGCAATAAATCAATAAGTTTCGACAAACGAAATGCCGATCTATTCAGCATTTTCTTAGGCCGCTCCGCGAGGATGCGCAGAAAACCGCAAACGGCCGCGATCTTTGCGCGGGAAGCGCTTTGATCAGAGTTTCTCAGATTTATTTATCATCAGCAGCCACAACGCCCGGAAGTTCCTTGCCTTCAAGGAATTCAAGAGAAGCTCCGCCGCCTGTGGAAATATGAGTCATCTTGTCGCCAAAGCCCAGGTTATTAACGGCTGCAGCACTGTCTCCGCCGCCTATGATGGTTGTTGCATCGGTATCCGCAAGAGACTGGGCAACCGCTATAGTACCCTTTGCAAGCACG
>JAIKZD010000110.1 GCA_024682555.1 Lachnospiraceae bacterium
CAGGGATCATAGAGACCTGAAATAAGCTTCGCAAGAGTTGATTTGCCGCATCCCGAGCTTCCGACGAAAGCGACCCTGCTTCCGGGCTTTATTGACATATTAAAGTCTTTAATGACCGGTTTCCCGAGCCTTGAATACCCGAATGTGATATTTTTAAGCTCTATCTCCCCGTTAAGCTTTTTGTATCCTCCGGTGTCGACTTTTCTGTCAATAACGTTTTTGTCGGAAGGATACAGCATTACATCCTCCACTCTCTCCATATTTGTACGCATTTCCTGGATCATCTGTCCTGCGCTTATCAACTGGCCTGCAGGCCCGGTAAAGGAAACGAGCAGTCCGTCAAACGCCATTACCATACCAAGCGTAAATTCTCCCCGCATGGTGAGACCGATACCGATGATAAGTATCAGAGTATTTGTCAATTCGGAAATAATGAGAGGTATCAGACCGAGATAAGAATTCAGTTTAACAAACTTATTCTTTGAGGTATTTACGCTTGCCTGGAAACCGGACCATCTGGCAAAAAATCCGTTTTCAGCGCCTCCCGCCTTAATGGATTCTATCATTTCTATCCCCGATACTGTGAGTCCTGACAGCTTTCCGGAATCCCGCATCTGTACACGGGTAAGGTTCACCCTCTTTCCCGAAATGATCTTTGCCATAAGGATATCGATAAGGATACTGAAAAGACCGATCGCCGTAAGAAGCACGCTGTATCTGATCAACACAAAGAGATAGAAGAACATCATCCCGGTCTGAAGGAACAGGGGTGTCAGGGTTTGCACAAGAGTCTGCGCTATCGAGGCATTTTCGTCTTTCCTTAACTGGATATCCCCCACCATCCTCTGGGAATAGAAATCCATGGGAAGATGCAGAACCTTCCACATATACGACGCGTTTCCTATTATGGAAAGCTTACCGTCTATTTTAAGGGAATAAATGGTCTGAACCCAGCTGATTATGATCTGCAGGATCGAAAAAAGCGCAAGAAGTATTATAAATCCGTTGTTCCAGTCAGGATTGGTCTTTGTAAGCAGCCTGTCCAGGAATATCCTTGAAAAAACAGGCTCTATGACGCCGAATAATGATGTGATGATTGTTGTCAGCACAACAAAGGCGACCGCAACGCCGGTGCCCTTTAAGCGCGACTTTGCAAATCCCAGCACGCTCTTCTTTTTGCCGGATCTTTCAAATCCCTCCGACGGCTCAAACATAAGACATATACCGGTGAAGGAATTGTCAAGCTCACTTAACGGGATAACAACGGAGCCTCTTCCGGGATCATTAATATAGGCCTTATCTCCCTTGATACCTTTAAGCACCACAAAATGATTGAATTCCCAATGGATTATCGCCGGAAACACACAGTTTTCCCTAATCGCGTTAACGTCATCAAGCCGGTAGCCTGACGCAGAAAGCCCGTAATTCCTGGCGGCGATAAGAACGTTCTTTGCATTGGAACCGTCTCTCGACACCCCGCAGTCAAATCTTACCTGTTCCAGAGGGATCCATTTATCGTAATATGCAAGTACCATGGCAAGGCATGCCGCACCGCATTCCAGCGCTTCCATCTGCATTATCACCGGAACCTTTGCTATGCCTTTCGTGACGGGAGTTTTTATTTTTGTTCTGTCATTGGTTTTTTTCATCACTATTTAATAGAAAAGCAGCGGGGCTTACGCTGTCGATAACTATGTCCGCCGTATAAACGCCGTCGGGCGCCGATACATCGGATTTCACGGTATAAAGAATATCGGCGGCAGTATAACCGTACTTAGTAAGAGCAATATCGTTCAGAACTTCATAGGCCCTGTTTCCGTCGGTGCCCACACCTGTCACATGACCTTCGTATCTGTCAAGCTCAATCTCCTGTCCTTCTTTTATCTTTGAGATATCCTCCGCCTCCACATAAAGAACAGAAGTGCCATCGTTTACTATGGCCGGAACCTTGATCCTCGTTTCCAGCTTTCCAAAAGCGCACCAGACAAGAGCGCCTGCCAGCACGAGAATAATTCCCGAAAGAAGCATCCAGATCCCGGGAGAAGTAACCGAGATATAATCGTTAAGCTGCTCCGGCGATGAAACCTTATCTAAACTTTTCTGCCTGAATAATCCGTTATTATCCAATCTGTCCAGCCCTTTCCTTGAAATGAAGTTTGATGTTTTATTATATCATGTTTCATATTAAAAAGATCATTCCATAAACAATTTACCTGATTTTTCTGTTTTCCCCCGAAGCAGACCACGTACAGTCACGGCGTCTTCAGGGCAGAACTCCGTACATTCCATACATTGTATGCATTCACTGTCTCCGATACGGGAAATATCCATCCTGCACTTACTTATGCATATCCCGCAGTCTGTGCATTTTTCTTTGTTTATCCCGACACCGGAAAATGAAACAGGATTGAAAAAAGAGTAGATTGCACCGAGAGGACAGAGAAAACGGCAGAATCCCCTGTATAAGAAAAGACAGATAATGATGATGAACAAAAGAACTATAATCTTCCACGAAAAAAGGACGCCGGTCACGGCTCTTACCCCTTCATCGAGAATAAAAAACGGGATCCCGGCTTCAAGTGTTCCCGCGGGACAGATATATTTACAAAATCCGGGATCCATAGTAAGAAGCGGGATCAGAAGCACAAATACCGCAAGCATCACGTATTTCAGATATGATAAAATCCTTGTTGCCTTGTTTTTATTGATCTTCGGGGATGGAATAATAGATATCAGCTCCTGAAGGAGACCGAACGGACATAAGAAACCGCAGATAAAACGGCCGAAAAGAATTCCGGATAAGAGCAGCATCCCGAGCATGTAGATCGGAAGCTTATATGCTGACTTTGCAATGGCTCCCTGAAAGCTGCCGAGAGGGCAGGCCGCCACCGCACCCGGACATGAATAGCAGTTAAGCCCCGGTGTACATACCCCCTTAAGCTTTCCCTTATATATCCTGCCGTTTAAGAAACCGGATAAGTGACTGTTATAAAGAACCGCCGTTATAAGCTGCGTAAGCTTCCTCTTTATCCTCATCCTATACCGACACACTCCCTGCATATCGTGACGGCCTTACTCCAGACATCCGTAAAACCCCCGGTAATAAAGCCTGCAAAAAGAAACACTATGGAGAGAAAAAGGATCAGTATCCTTATTATTCTTCTGATCTTATCAGGACTGTCCACTGCTATGCCTCGGCGTTGATCACTTATTTCAGATATTTGTCCAGAGCCTTCTTTGTCTGCTTGAAATCTGCTC
>JAIKZD010000127.1 GCA_024682555.1 Lachnospiraceae bacterium
GCAAAAAAGATCATGACAGGTTTCAGATGACGCTTTATGTTATAACCGCCAACAGGCTTATAGCTTATGTACTTCCCGGCACAGATAAAATTGATCAATCCCGGCGCCGAGCCCGCAAAAACGGTGATCTCCCCGTAGATGAGATGATCACCTCTCTCACGTATCAGCAGAAACATGGCAATAAGGGAGATAACCTTGCAGACAACTGCTCTGATAGTGATAAACGTATACTGTTCCAGTCCCTTATAAAGCCATTCTGCCCCAATGGCACTGAAAATGATCATCAGGCGTGTGATATAGTACAGTGTTTTTTCGCTGTAAAGCCTTGGAACAAAGAAGATCAGGGCAAAGAGCAGGATATAAGAGATCAGGCTCATGATGAGACTGATAAATAACAGCTCATGAGTAACCCGGCTCAGCTCCTCCTTATCATCCCTGACACGGGCGCAGGCTCTGATACCATATGTGGGTATGCCCAGCTGTGAAAGCATGACGAAATAAGTGATCAGGGATACTGCAAAGGAAACCTTTCCTGTACCTTCCGGCAGCAGAACCCTTGATACATATGGAAAGGATATGATGGGGAAAATTATGGATGTCAGCGTAAGGATCGCATTCATCCCGAAATTCAGTTTTATTGAAGGCTCTTTATTTTCCATGACGAACACTACTCTCCGTTCATCATTTTTAAGTATAGTTTCTGTATCCCGAAATTATAACAGAGGACAAGAGCAATAACCCCACCCAGCACCGCCTGGGCTATCTCGTAGGGGAGCTTTATCATTGCGTATTCATAGGTGCTATAGACAAAGATCTTTCCAAGGGTGTATCCCGTGACCATAATGATCCCCCCAAGGATCACACCTATGACCGCTCCTGCCTTTTGGTTTTCCCGCATTATCTTATGTGAAAACAGCGATATGACCACGGCCTGCAGACCATGGGTTACAAGGGATACAAACATTGGCAGGGGATAGAAGATCATATCACCGAGGAAAGAGCCTATTCCGCCCACAACAAAAGCTTCCATGGGATTTAAGAGAATGGCTGCCAGACATATCACGGCATCACAGAGATAGAGATGTCCCCCCGGAACAGGTATGCCAAAGGAACTCATGGCAATATTCATAGCTAAAAACAGTGCGGTTATGGTGATATTTTTGGTTCTTACGCTGCCCATAGGGTAATTATAGGTTATCAACGGAACAAAGTAAAGAAACCTCCTTCAATCCGTCAGCAATGCAAATCGGCCTTAAATATGATACAATACCCTGGAAGAATAGATTCTGGTATCTATTCACCAATACAAGTACTTCACCGGAGGCAATATGATCAGTAAATCAATCCAGAATATTGATGAGAAAAAGCAGAATTTGTTTATTACCGAGTTTGTTTTCGGGATCCTGTTCTCTGCAGTCATATACTCTACTTTTATGACCCAGCAGCTGACAAACACCTATGACGGCATGTGGCGTCAAACCTACTTTATTTCCGGCAACTGGGAAGCATCTTTAGGAAGATGGCTTCTTCCCGTGATCGATACCCTTCATTTGGGATTACATTTAGACCCCATGACTTCACTGATGACATTATCAACTTTTATCATCGGATTTATTCTCATTCTTGATCTGTTTGAAGTAAAGAATCTCTTCATTGCGCTTGTATCAATGTCCGTTTTCCTTTCTTCAACATTTGTATCCATAATACTGTCATATCGTTTTACTTCATTTTCTTATGGCCTTGCCTTTTTGTTTGCTGTTATGGCAGTTTATGTATCCGTTAAAATGAACCGCTTCACTCTTAAAATACTGCTTTGCGCTTCATTCATATGCTTTTTCATGGCGCTTTACCAGGCTTTTCTGGCGGTTTATGGCCTGCTGGTGCTGTTTTATATTATTTTCCTTATCATCAAGGGAGATGATGATTTTAAGAAGATCCTTTCTTTTATCATTCTTACCCTGGAGTATTCCATACCCGGTGTGATCCTGTACGCTTTTACCCTTGCGGTTTCATTAAAAAACAGGCACCTGGCCCTGAGCAGTTATCACGGGGCGGATTCATCCGGCACAACATCAACCCTTGCCAATCTGCCAAAAGCCATGCTCAACGCATACTCACTGTTTATCAATTATTATTTTAATCCCGAAAAATTCAAATTCAGGCTGAACGCCCTGCAGGATCTGAAGGTTCTCTGGCTGATACCCGTCATTGCTCTTCTGATCTTTATCATTTCGGGCATCAGTGTTTTCAAGAATACCAAAAAAGACCGGCGTCCGTTTATTTTATTCTGTATTGCGGCACTTATCCTTCCCATAGCAGCAAATGCGGCGTTAGTGATAGCTCCCAATGCCAGTTTTTCACTTCAGACAACTGTCGGTCCTGCTATATTCTTTTCTCTTTCCATTTTACTTTTGGATAATGAGGAAGTGCTCAAAATAAAAAAACCTGTGTCTGTAGTGATCGGGATAATAAGTATTATCCTTCTGTATGGCAGTGTTCTCCAGGTACAGACAGACCAGGACGCCATGCTGGAAGGAAGAAAAGCTACGGAGGTCATGGCACTTGAAATCCTTGATGACTTAAAAGATCAGGGATTCAGCGGATCCACCCTTTTCTTTTCCGGCAGTCCGGCAGATAACAACAGCTTTTTAGTAAGCCCGGCTTATTACAGAGCCAATCCCTATGCGAAGATCGGTACTTTTTCGTTGGGCAGAGACTGTATGAAACTGTCATATAACTCATTTTACAGAGTTTATCTGCATGTACCGGTCAACATTTCCGATATGATGTATGAGGATCTTGCTTCCTCTGAAGAAGTCAAGTCCATGCCCACATATCCGAATGAAGGTTATATCAAGCCGGTGAACGATGTGGTGGTAGTAAAGTTAAACTAAACCGGAGAACCCATGAATCCTGATAATGACTATGATGTTCTTATTGTAACCTATAACAGGGTATCCTTACTTAAAGAGTGTATACGCTGCTGTCTTGACCAGACAGTCCCTCCAGCACATATTATAGTTGTTGATAACGCAAGCACGGACGGAACAAAAGATTATCTGGATGAATGCTCTTCCCGCCTCTCAAACCTTGTAAATATCCGTCTCGACGATAATATCGGCGGAGCCGGCGGCTTTTCCACCGGCATGAAAGCTTCGCTTAAATATGATCCTTCCTGGGTGATACTGATAGATGACGATGCCATGCTGGAAAAAAACTATTGGGAAGAAACCTTGAAGCAGATCCAAAAGCATTCCGACACTCTTGCTTTTTCCGGCAGCGTATATGTAAACGGCAATATAGATACCGGTCACAGAAGCCGCATAATAAGATTCAAAAAAGGCTTCAGATATCATCAGAAATATGCGCCGGTTCAGAAGGATCTATATGAAGCTGAGTCCTTTGAAGCAGATAATGCCACATTTTGCGGTCTTGCCGTTAATAAAAAACTGATAAGGGATATCGGCCTTCCTTTGTCGGAATATTTTATCTGGAATGACGATCTGGAATACAGTATCCGGATACGTAAAAAATCCGGGATCATCAACTGTAATCGCGCACATATAGATCACAGGACTTCCCTTATGGCCGGATCCCGTTCCACGGACGGTGTCCGGTATATCTGGAAAGAGTATTACAGGATACGGAACCGGATCGATATCTCAAAAAGATACGACGGGTTCTTAAAGACGGCAAAACTCTGCTTTGTTTATTGCACAGAAGCTCTGCACTGCATAAAAATGAGGTCTCTGGACAAGCGTAATTCCGGGGATTGGAAATATAACGGAACACTTATCATAAATGCCGTTCATGACGGTTTATTTCATAAAATGGGGAAAAACAGGCAGTATTCCTAAACAAACAATGCCCGTACCATGCTCCGGAAAGAGCAGTCATTAACGGACACATATGCCGACATACGGGCAATCTTATTCCCCGAAAGGATCTTCCGGTACTTCTCTGTATCCGAAAAGCCCGGATCCCGTCTATCATCTACAGATGCAATAAAGAAAGCTATTATTCTCTTTTCAAGAAGGACACTGTCCTTAATGTATCTTAACTTCTTAAATGTGAAAAACTCAAAAAGAAATCTCTTTACAGCATAAATACCTGTCTTGTTTTCAGCGCCCACCTGATTGTCGGAATGCTGCCGGTATAAGGCCGTGCCTTTATCTATGACGCTTATTTCTCCGTACAGCGACGCCAGTATCATCACTGCCCAGTCATGCATGGTAAAATAGCATAATTCCCTGTGCTTTTTCAGCAGCTCCAGCATCGCCCTGTTTATCATCATAGTACATCCGGGCGCAACATTCTTTTTTATCAGATCGTTGAACCGGAGCTTATTAACATCACGGGATTCATATTCAAAATACGAATCATGGAGGATCTTCAGATCAGGAGCAGCAACTATAAGATCGGAGAACACTGCCTTTGGCGCATTTTCTTTCCCAGCGCCGCGCACCATACTGTCGTATGACAATTGGATCTTATCCTTTAGCCAGACATCGTCCTGGTCACAGAACATGATAAACTCTTCATCCCGGATCCGGTCCGCAAGAAACATGAAGTTTCCTGCAGCTGACCCCGTCGGTGCCCCGGAGACCAGTTCAAATCTGT
>JAIKZD010000133.1 GCA_024682555.1 Lachnospiraceae bacterium
ATATGCAAGAAGATTGAGAGCTTCCGATGCATTCCTCACGAAGATGATATTCTCCGGTGCCCCGGCATTTATAAAGGCTGCGACCCCGGCTCTTGCATTCTCATAGGCTTCCGTTGCTCTTTCGCTTAAGTCATATACTCCCCGAAAAGGGTTGGCATTGTCCTTCTCATAATATTCCCTGACGGCATCAAGCACCGTTGCAGGCTTCTGGGTGGTAGCCGCATTATCAAGATATGCGATGCCTTCTCCGAGAACGGGGAAGAGCTTTCTGTACTGTGTTACTTTATCTTTTAATTCCTTATCATTCATCTGCGTACTTTTCCGCGATAAGCCCGAGAACATAATCCCTTGCTTCCGTATCTTCTATGTGATTGGCGGCAGCTTCAAGAGATGCCCTCTCAAGTATGCTGACTGCCTTTTCTCTCGTTATCCCCCTGCTCATCATATAGAAAAGAATGTCCTCGGCGGGGCGTCCTATAGTTGCACCATGGCTTCCCGCCACGCTTTCCTCGGTACAGAGAATAAGAGGTACGGTCTTATTGACGATGGTGTCATCGAGAAGGAGCATATTCTCGGATTCCGCACCGTCGGAACCTGTACAGCCTCTTACAAAATCAATAGTGCCTCTGAATGTTTTCACGGCATTTTGGGAAAGTGCACCGCTGACAGAGATATCGGCCCTGGTGCATTTTGCGATATGCTTCATTACGTAATTCATATCGATGGTCTGTCCGTTTGTTCTGACAAGACCGATACGGTTCTCACCCGATGCCTCTTCACCCTCAAGAACAGTCTTGGAACCCGCGCTTATATCGCTTCCGTCCATGAAGACCTGTATCACGTTTATCTGTGCACCCTCAGCCGCAACAGAACCGATATCGTTTACGATCTTCATACTCTTTCCGGGTCTGATCACCTGAGCCAGATTGATCCTGGCTCCCTTTTCGGCTCTGAGCAGGATCCTGAGTACCGCAGTTCCTTCTGCATTATCATCGGACGATGCATCCGTAAGGATATTTACAGTCTCTCCTTCTCCCGCTTCAAAGCATAGAACATCAGCGGCGCTTCCGGTGTATGACTTCTTTATACTGACAAGCTTTCCGCCTTCAGTCGCAACAAGCCTTGGTTTGGTCCCGTTCTTAACAAGATATTCGGTCAGCCCCTTGCCGCATCCTGTCTCCATCTGACTGAAGGAAACACCAGCCTCTGTGGTATTCAGTCCCTGATCCGCAAGCCCCTCGGGTACATCCGATGGAATCTCTACCATTGTATCGTTTACTTTAAGCCTGTTCCAGGTAGGAGGAACGAGGCTGTTTATTGTGATCTTCTCAGCCGTCATCCTATTGTCCCTTTCATCTCAAGCCTTATCAGATTATTCATCTCGGCAGCATACTCCATGGGAAGCTCTCTTGATACATTGTCAGCAAAGCCGCTTACGATCAGCGCTCTTGCATCCTCTTCGCTCATGCCTCTGCTCATCATATAGAAGACTGCCTCGTCAGAGATACTTCCTATGGTTGCCTCGTGTCCGACATCGGCATCGTCGGTACGGATGTCCATCACAGGGATCGTATCCGACTTGGAATCGCTGTCGAGCATAAGAGATTCGCAGCTTACAACGGATTTGGCTCCCTTTGCCTGAGGCATTACCTGTACGGAGGTTCTGGTTGTGTTGATGCCGCCGTTCTTGGATATGGACTTGGTGTTCACAACGGATGAAGTGTTCTTTCCGATGTGTATGACCTTCATGCCCGTATCAAGATCCTGACCGCTGCTTGCAAATGCAATACCGGTATATTCCATTGTGGAATTATCACCCTTAAGTATCGTGGAAGGATACAGATAGGAAATATGCGACCCGAAGGAACCGGATACCCATTCCATCCTTCCGCCTTCCTCAACGATCGATCTCTTGGAATTGAGGTTGTACATATTCTTCGACCAGCTCTCGATCGTGGAATATCTGAGTCTTGCATTCTTTCCGACAAACAGTTCGACCGCACCGGTGTGGAGATTCGCAACATTATACTTCGGAGCCGAACACCCTTCGATGAAATGAAGATCAGCACCCTCTTCTACTATTATAAGTGTGTGCTCGAACTGTCCGGCACCCTTTGCATTGAATCGGAAATACGACTGGAGCGGAACGGAAACCTTCACACCCTTCGGAACGTACACGAAAGAGCCTCCCGACCATACGGCACCGTGAAGCGCATTATACTTATGATCTGTGGGTGTGAGAAGGGTCATGAACTTCTCTTTGACAAGATCGGCGTATTCACCCTTAAGTGCGCTCTCAAAATCGGTATAAATAACGCCCTGCTCTTCAACCTCTTTTTGCATATTGTGGTAGACAAGTTCCGAATCATACTGTGCACCCACACCTGCAAGAGAGGTTCTTTCAGCCTGAGGGATTCCCAGACGCTCAAAGGTATTCTTTATATCTTCGGGGACCTCATCCCACGAATCAGTCATTCTGGTATTGGGACGGACATATGTATATATGCGGTTCATGTCCAGTCCGTCAATTCCGGGTCCCCACTGGGGGAAGGTCATTTCATTGTACAGTTTCAGGCATTTGAGCCTGAAATCTCTCATCCATTCCGGATCTTTCTTCTCTTCGGACAACTGAAGGATTATATCTTCGGTGAGACCCTGTTCCAGCCTGAAGGAATCGCTGTCATCGTCGATCACATCGTAGATAGTCCTGTTCACGTCCTCTACATATGT
This sequence comes from Lachnospiraceae bacterium, assembly GCA_024682555.1. GTDB lineage: Bacteria > Bacillota > Clostridia > Lachnospirales > Lachnospiraceae > UBA2868. The sequence goes on from JAIKZD010000133.1 coordinate 2,731, forward strand.
TTTTTCTTCGCTCATATTCATTCCTTCATATATTTCTCAAATCCGTTTTCATTGATATCGCCGATGAGGCTGCTGTCGCCCTCTGCGACAATCTTTCCGCCATAAAGGACATGAACCTTGTCGACATTTAGAGATTCAAGGATCTTGGTGGAGTGTGTGATTATAAGAAGGGATCCGTGAGTCTGCTCCTGATATGCCTTCACACCCTCGGACACTATCCTCACCGCATCGACATCCAGTCCGGAGTCCGTTTCATCGAGTATGGCAAGCTTTGGCTTTAGCATAAGAAGCTGGAATATCTCCGCCTTTTTCTTCTCGCCGCCCGAAAAACCGACATTAAGCTCTCTGTCGAGATAAGAGGGATCCATATTCAGAACCTTCATCTGCTCTGAAGCTGCTTTTTTGAAGTTCCAAAGGGACATTTTGTTGCCGTTGGCTTCGCAGGAGCTTCTGACGAACTCCGAAAGTCTTACACCGGGGATTTCGATAGGATTCTGGAAGGTCATAAAAAGGCCCATCTTTGCCCTTTTATCCGTTGACATTTCCAGAAGGTCTTCATTCATAAAGGTAATGCTTCCGGAAGTTACATTATATTCTTCCTTACCCATGAGCGTATTACCGAGAGTGGATTTTCCGGCTCCGTTGGGTCCCATAATGACATGGGTTTCCCCGTCACCGATCTCAAGATCAAGTCCCTTAAGGATTTCCTTGTCCTGAACCGTTACATGTAATTTTTCAACTTTTAAGATTTCCTGACTCATTTTTAAAGCCTTTCAATAAATTAAAACACTGTTTGTTGGGGCAAATCGTACCTATTTTACTTGGTAAATGCCCATATTTCAATACTTTCGGAGTAAAAACCTACAAATTTTATATATTTTTAAATTATGGCATAAAAACAGACAGAGGTGAACATATAATTTCCACTTCTGCCTTGTTTTTTCTATGATCATACTCTCTGTACACTGTCTGCCATATCATGTATCCCGGTCATGCCCCAATACTTTTCCCCGGAATGCTATCCGGTATCATATACTGTAAGGATATGCCCGCTATCTGATATTATGCTCGGGAGCTTTTATACCTGAAAGTATTATGCCTGGGCCATGTTCAGATTGTAGTAGATTCCCTTCTTTGCCATGAGTTCGTCATGTTTTCCGCTTTCAGCAATGCCTCCGTTTTCTATAACGAAGATCCTGTCGGCATTCCTTATCGGAGAGATCCTGTGG
>JAIKZD010000134.1 GCA_024682555.1 Lachnospiraceae bacterium
TACGGCCACGAATGCGGAGATTATGTTTTGAAGGAGCTTGCCTGGCTGTTTGAGCATTTCATGTTAGATAAGGGATATATAGCAAGATGGGGAGGCGAGGAATTCCTCTTTGTGTTTAATGATAAAAATGCGGACGATGCCTATATCAGTCTGGAGGAACTCAGATATCAGATCGCAAAGAAACTTTTCAGCTATGAAGGGCAGGATTTCAATCTTACCATGACCTTCGGACTCGAGGAATTTTCAGCCCAGGCAGGCATCGATCTGACGGTTGAAAATGCGGATAAGAAGCTGTACATGGGCAAGGAATCCGGCAGAAACAGGGTAGTTTACTGAGGCGGTTAAGACATGAGCTACAGAGAGCATACAAAGGTAATAAAGATCGGAGACAGGGTGATAGGCGGCGGAAATCCCGTTCTCATCCAGTCCATGACGAATACGAAGACTCAGGATGCAAAAAAGACCATAGAGCAGATCTTAAGGCTTGAAGAGGCAGGGTGCGAGATCATAAGATGCACGGTGCCCGACCATGAGGCCGCGGCAGCGCTTAAAGAGATAAAAAGGGGGATAAACATCCCTCTTGTGGCCGACATTCATTTTGACTACAGAATGGCTGTTGAAGCCATTGAAAACGGTGCCGACAAGATAAGGATCAATCCCGGAAACATAGGCGGGAAGGAGAAGCTTTCGGAGGTTGTCCGTGCTGCCCGTGAAAGGGATATTCCCATAAGAGTCGGTGTGAATTCCGGCTCCCTTGAGAAGGATCTGATCGAAAAATACGGCGGAGTCACTGCAGAAGGGATCGTGGAAAGTGCCCTTGACAAGGTACACATGATAGAGGATCTCGGATACGGGAATATCGTTGTGAGTATCAAATCCTCGAATGTCTTAATGTGTGTAAAGGCGCATGAAATGATAGCACCGCTTTGCAACTATCCCCTTCATGTGGGGATAACGGAGGCCGGGACCTTAAGATCAGGAAACATCAAATCGGCAGCCGGGCTTGCGATGATCCTGTATCAGGGGATCGGCGACACCATAAGGGTATCTCTTACCGGGGATCCGGTGGAAGAAGTGATATCCGCAAAGAAGATACTTAAGACCCTGGGGTTAAGAAAGGGCGGAATAGAGATCGTTTCCTGTCCGACCTGCGGAAGAACGGAGATCGATCTCATCGGACTTGCCAATGAGGTGGAAAAAATGACCGCCGGATATGACCTTGATATCAAGGTCGCGGTAATGGGATGCGTGGTAAACGGGCCGGGTGAGGCCAGAGAGGCAGACATCGGTATTGCCGGCGGAAAAGGCGTGGGCCTTTTGATCAGGGGCGGTGAGATCATAAAGAAGCTGCCCGAAAATGAACTGTTAAGCGCTCTGAAATATGAGCTTGATCACTGGAATGATTTCGGTAACGGGACTGAATAAATGGAAGATAAGAAAAAGAGCTTTTTTGATGTGTTCAAATCATTGAAGCTTTCCGACAGACTGACGGAAATCTTTGCTGATACGATAATAGAGCATGTCATTAAGAATAAGACCAAAAATGTGCTGAAGATAATACTCTCAAGCGACCATCTTATCGGACGCAATGATATAAGAAAGGTTGAGAGTGAGATAAAACGGCAGCTGTTTAAGAATGACTCATTGTCCGTAGTGATCAATGAGCATTTTTTGCTGCCTGATGATTACGGCGTGGAAGAGATAATGCAGGAATACAAGGCCTCATTATACGAAGACATCAGAAATTATGATGCACTTCTGCATTATGTTCTTTCAAAGGGCAGGATAGATTATCCCGCAGGGGATGTGATAAGGCTTACGCTGGATGTTTCTTCTCTTGAGAAATACTTTGAGGAAGAGATAGAGGAGATCTTTGACAGGGTATTTTATGAGAGATTCAACCGTAACATCACCGTTATCTGCGAATATGAGAATCTTGGTGAAAAGGGATCCTATCTCACCGCCGAAGACAGACTGAAGGGGGCTTTAAGAGAAGCCGATCCCGATGCCGTGCCTGACGATGATGACGAATACATAGATGTAACCGGAGAATTTACCGGAGACGAAGGCGGCGATACGGAGGACTGGGCTTTCGAGGAGAAAGATGATGATGAAGGTTCAAAGACGGGCCTTCGGAAATCCGCTTCCGGATCGGGCGAAAAAGCTGACAGCGGCAGTAAGAAGGAAAGATCCGGATATAACAAATACAGAAATGACAGACAGTTCGGTGCAGGAAGAAAGGGCCGGTTCAGAGGGTCCGTCTCCGATAATCCCGATGTTATCTACGGAAGGGAATTTGACGAGGATCCCGTTTCCATAGAAGATCTTGATGATGTCATAGGAGATTTTGCCATAAAGGGCAAGGTCATAAGGTATGAACAAAAGGAGACAAGAAAGGGACATCTGCTGGTCCTCATGGATATAACCGATTATACGGACACCATAAGCGCAAAGATCTTCCCGAGAGAGGAACAGCTTGAGAGGCTGAATGAATTCGCGGGTGAGGGAAGTACCATCCTGCTGTACGGTACAACAACCTTTGACAAATTCACCCAGGAGTATTCCTTCGGAAACGTACGCGGTATCATGAAGACCGATGAACTAAACGAGGGTACAAAGCGGTCCGATGATGCCCATGAGAAGAGGGTTGAACTTCACTGCCATACCAAGATGAGTGATATGGACGGTGTCAGCGATGTATCCGATATCATAAAGAGAGCAGTAAAATGGGGGCATAAGGCCCTTGCCATCACGGATCACGGCGTGGTTCAGGCTTTTACCGAGGCTTTTCATACCATGCAGGGTCTTTACAAAAAGAATCCCGATCTTGATTTCAAGCTAATATACGGCATGGAGGGATATCTTGTAAATGATCTCATCCTTACCTGTACGGATCCGGGTGATCATACCATAATGGATGCGAGCGTGGTGTTTGATATCGAGACCACGGGCCTTTCACCGGAGAAGGATGCCATCATCGAGATCGGTGCCGTTAAGCTTATAAACGGAGAGATAAGTGAGAGGTTCTCAGAATTTGTAAATCCCCTCAGACATATACCCGGAAGGATAACCGGGCTGACGGGCATAACCGATGAAATGGTCGCTGAAGCCGATACGATAACCGAGGTACTGCCGCGTTTTCTTGACTTCTGTGCAGATGCGGTCCTGGTTGCTCATAATGCCGAGTTTGATCTGAGTTTCATAAAGGAAAATGCCGCAAGACTCGGGATAGATTATAAACCTGCCTATATAGACACCATGAAGTTAGCTATGGTCCTTCTGCCCGAGCTTCACAGATTCAGGCTCAATAATGTTGCAAAAGCGCTCAAGGTTCCATTTGAAGAGGATAAGCACCACAGAGCGGTCTATGATGCGGAAGGGACGGCAGAGATCCATCTGAGGTTTATAAAAAAACTTGCTGCGGCCAATATAAGCAGTCTTACCGAGATCAACAGGCTTGCCGGGGAATCCGACGATCTCATAAAAAAGAGCAGGGATTATCATGTGATAATACTTGCAAAGAATGAGATCGGGAGGATAAACCTTTACAGGCTGGTATCCGAGTCACATATAAAGTATTTCAACAGGAATCAGCGTATTCCCAAGAGCCTGATCGAAAAATACCGGGAAGGGCTTATCATCGGTTCGGCCTGTGAACAGGGTGAACTCTTCAGAGCTCTGGTGGACGGTAAATCCGAGGGGGCCATCAAAAAGATCGTGGATTTTTATGATTATCTTGAGATCCAGCCCCTGGGAAACAATTCCTTCATGATAGATGACGAGAAGCATGAGGATATTCACAGCTATAATGATCTCATGTATCTTAACAGAAGGATCGTGGAACTTGGTGAAAAGTATGAGAAGCCGGTGGTGGCCACCTGTGATGTACACTTTCTTGATCCGGAGGATGAGATCTACAGGCGTATCATTATGGCCGGAAAAGGCTTTAAGGATGCCGACAACCAGGCTCCGCTGTATTTCCGTACCACCGAGGAAATGATGAGCGAATTCGAATACCTTGGGTATGAGAAGGCCTATGAGGTCGTAATAAAGAATACCAATCTTATAGCCGACATGATCGACAGGATCGAACCTGTGAGACCGGATAAGTGTCCTCCCGTTATCGAGAATTCCGATCAGATATTAAGAGATATCTGCCACAGAAAAGCCCATGAGCTGTATGGCGAGGATCTTCCCGAAGAGGTCAGTTCAAGGCTTGAGAAGGAGCTTGATTCGATCATATCAAACGGATTTGCCGTAATGTACATAATTGCGCAGAAGCTCGTATGGAAATCCGTGGAAGACGGATATCTGGTAGGTTCCAGAGGATCGGTAGGATCATCCCTTGTAGCCACGATGGCCGGAATTACCGAGGTCAACCCTCTGCCGCCTCATTATCTGTGTCCCGAATGCCACTATGTTGATTTCAAGTCGGATGAAGTAAGAGCCTATGCCGGAAGAGCGGGCTGCGACATGCCTGATAAAAAGTGTCCGGTTTGTGGGACAGATCTTCATAAGGAAGGGTTTGATATCCCCTTTGAGACTTTCCTCGGATTTAACGGTGACAAGGAACCGGATATCGATCTTAATTTTTCAGGCGAATATCAGAGTAAGGCCCATAAATATACGGAGGTCATTTTCGGGGATGGGCAGACCTTCAGGGCCGGAACCATCGGTACCCTTGCCGACAAAACCGCCTATGGATATGTTAAGAAGTACTATGAGGAAAGGGGAGTAGAAAAGAGACACTGTGAAATAAACAGGATAACCCAGGGATGTACCGGGATCCACAGGACTACCGGACAACATCCGGGCGGGATCATTGTCCTTCCCCTGGGGGAAGAGATATATTCCTTTACCCCGGTCCAGCATCCTGCAAATGATAATGAAACCGATATCATCACAACTCATTTTGATTATCATTCCATAGATCATAACCTGTTAAAGCTTGATATTCTCGGACATGATGATCCTACAATGATCAGAATGCTTCAGGATCTGACGGGTACCGATCCCACAACGGTTCCTCTTGACGATCAGAAGGTAATGTCCCTCTTCAGAAACACCGAAGCTCTGGGCATAGACCCCGAAGATATAGACGGATGCAGGCTTGGTGCCCTGGGCATACCGGAATTCGGAACCGATTTTGCCATGGGCATGCTTATAGATACAAAGCCATCCGCTTTTTCGGATCTTGTCAGGATAGCGGGTCTGTCCCACGGAACCGATGTATGGCGCGGAAATGCCGAGACTCTTATTAAGGATGGACAGGCAACCATTGCCACGGCTATCTGCACCAGGGACGATATCATGGTATATCTCATTAATATGGGACTTGAGGACAGCATGGCCTTTGATATCATGGAAGCCGTCAGAAAAGGAAAGGTGGCAAAAGGCCAGGCCGGCAAATGGGAGGAATGGAAACAGGAGATGACCGACCACGGTGTTCCGGAGTGGTATATCTGGTCCTGTGAAAAGATACAGTATATGTTCCCCAAGGCCCATGCCGCAGCCTATGTCATGATGGCCTGGAGGATAGCTTATTATAAGATCAATTATCCTCTTGAATACTATGCAGCCTATTTTTCCATAAGGGCGGACGCCTTCAATTATGAAAAGATGTGTATGGGAAAGGACAGACTTCTGTCTTATCTTGAGGAGTACAGGAAAAGGCCCAAGGAGAGCCTCTTAAAGAAGGAACAGGATGAGATCAAGGACATGAGGCTTGTACAGGAAATGTATGCAAGAGGCTTCGAATTCACCCCCATAGATCTGTTCAGGGCAAAGGCTCATAAATGTCAGATAGTGGACGGAAAGATCATGCCTTCCTTCGATTCCATCGAAGGTCTCGGAGACAAGGCGGCAGATGCGGTGGTCGAGGCCTGCAAGGACGGTCCGTTCCTGTCAAAGGACGATTTCAGGGAAAGGACCAAGGTTTCAACCACCGTTATGGAAACCCTTGAAAAACTGGATCTGCTTAAAGGTCTGCCCAAGTCCAACCAATTGAGTCTCTTTGACAATCTGATGTCGGAATAAAGGAAGCGGAAGTGTTCTACCGGGCAATCCTTTCAGGCTGTCAGGATCCGAACGGGATAATCGTTACAGGAATCCGGCCGGGACTGGCGGGATCCGCAGGGATAACAGGCTGGCGGGATCTCAATGGGACTGGCGGGATCTGCCGGGATAACGATGAACGAAAAAGGGGCTGAGTGCCGGGAAAACCCGGACACCGCCCCCAGTAAAGGAAAACGGGTTAACCAACCCAAATACATTATAGCACAAGGAAGAATTAAATGAAACTTGTATTTATAAGGCACGGAGATCCGGATTATTTATCGGATTCTCTGACGGAAAGAGGTTTTAAGGAGGCAGAACTCCTTGCGGATTATCTGAAGGATACAGGGTTTAAACCCGACAAATGCTATGTTTCGCCTTTGGGAAGAGCAAAGGCTACGGCTGATGTTGTTCTGAAGAAGCTTGGTATGGAAGCTGAAACGAAGGACTGGCTCAGGGAGTTTCAGGCCCCGATTTACAGACCGGATGTTAAAGAAAGACGCAGTATTCCATGGGATTTTCTTCCGGCTGACTGGACTGCCGATGACAGGTTTTACAGCTATGAACACTGGGCTGACAATGAGCTTATGCAGGAAGGAAAGGTGGGCGAAGAATACAGGAGAGTGACAGGAGCGTTTGATGAACTGCTGTCTTTTCACGGATATGTTCACGATGGCAGGATATTCAGGGCTGAAAGGGCAAATGAGGATACCCTCGTCTTTTTCTGTCATTTTGGGGTGACCGGTGTTTTGCTGTCTCATCTGTTCCATGTCTCTCCCATGATCCTTCTCCATTCCATGATAGCTGCACCAAGCGCGGTTACAAAAGTTGTTACGGAAGAACGGAGACCGGGTATCGCCTACTTCAGGATGGTATCCTTCGGCGAGGTTAGCCATCTTACGGCAGCCGGGGTTAGTCCTTCGGTTTCCGGCAGATTCTGTGAGACCTACGAGAGGTCCGAGACAATGGGAGCCAGGAGAGACTGACGGGGTTGGCCGGAATCGCGGTAATAAGCGTAGATCCGCGGTTTCCGAAGATGGCGGCAATAAGAGCAAATTCGTGTTTTCACGGAGATGATGGTAGTAATTGTAAAACCGGGATCACCCGGAAATGACAGGAGGTAAAAATGGCAAAGTATTGTGAAAGTTGTGGAGCATTATTAAAGGCAGGTGCTAAATTCTGCGAAAACTGCGGAGCGCCGGTGGCGGATGAAGGAAATGTATTTCCCGCAGATAATGGTTCTGTTATGGGTCAGACGGATGGACAGACCTCTGAGCCCCAGACCGGATACGAAGCTCCGGGATACGGCGCGCCTGATAACGGAGCCCAGGGATTTGGCGCATCCGATAACAGTGCCCAGGGATTTGGCGCATCCGATAACGGAGCCCAGGGATTTGGCACGTCTGATAACAGTGCTCAGGGATATGGCGCATCCGATAACAGTGCTCAGGGATATGGTGCGCAGAGTTATGGCACCCCGAATGCCTATCAGGGTATGGTCACATCGGGAGACACGGGACCGAGTGTGCTTTCGATAGTGGCGCTTGTATTGTCCTGCACCTGCTGCCTTTCTCTGGTCGGTGTGATCCTCGGTGTGATAGACCTGCTTGCCAATAAAAATGACGGTAAAAAACACCAGCTTTCCATAGTGGCTATAGCTATCGGCGGTGCACTTACCGTACTTGGGATCATAGGGTCGCTGATTCAGTAAAAAAAGAGGGGATGTCCCCTCTTTTTTACTGTAGCGCTTAAGATGCTTCTTTACTGTATTGCTTAAACTGCATTTTTGGTGCGTCAACTGCTTTTTCTGTTGTGCATCTACTGTGTTTTACAGCAGTACGTCAATTTCTGCCCATAATTAAGTGTCAATCGCTGGCCGATCACTTCTTCAGAAGATCTCTTATCTCTGTAAGGAGCTTTTCTTCGGCTGTGGGTTCGGGCTTCTTTTCTTCTTCCTTCTTCTTGGTCTTTTCGGCGATCTTGTTCATTGCCTTTACGATCGAAAAGATCACTATAGCCATCAGCAGGAAATTAATGACCGCTGTTATGAAAACACCATAGTTGAGCGTGGATGCGCCTGCTTCCTGAGCTGCAGCAAGAGTGGCATATTTTGTTCCGTCAAGAGATACGAACCAGTTTGTAAAATCAATACCGCCGGTGATCAGTGTGATCAGAGGCATTATTATATCATTTACCAGAGAATTGATTATTGCCTGAAAGGCACCGCCGATTATTACGCCGACAGCAAGATCCATGACACTTCCTCTTGAAATAAACTTTTTAAACTCGTCAAAAAAATTTTTCATCTTTTCCATCTCCTTTTCATTAATGGTCTGTTCGGCCGCAGACCGTTTTTAACGGAAAATGTCAATAAGTTTCGGACATTTCCCTGAATCAAAGTATACTATCATGCAGTGTTTTATTTCAATATTTTTCGGATTATTCTTTCGGGACTTTTTCCTCGGAACTGTCATTCGGGATTGTCCCTCGGGATTGTACTTCGAGATTGTCCCTCAGAATTGTACTTCGAGATTGTCCCTCGGGTTTCCTGTGCCGGGCCCCTGAGGTGTGCACCCTGTGATGTGCGTAAAAGAATTCACTCTGCCAGATCAAATTGCTACGCTTATTTGTCTTTGGGTAAGCTCATACACCGGGAGAAACAGCGTAAAAGGCGCAGATCACATACGGACGGAATGATAGTTTTGCTCAGGTTACAGATCTGGAACCTTTGAAATTATATTCCTGTAAATCTTAATGTAGAAGAATAATGATACGGCAAAGGACATAAACTCTGCTATTGGGAAACACCACCAGATGAGATCCAGTCCGCCGATCTTTGCCAGTATGAATGCGGCAGGTATCAGGACTACAAGCTGTCTTGCAACCGATACTACAAGGCTGTAAACTCCGTTGCCGAGAGCCTGGAATACAGATCCTGCGATTATACAGAACCATGCGATGAGATAATGGAAGGCAATGATCCGGAGAGCCGGAACACCGATCCGTATGAGCGAGGGATCCTTTGTGTCAAAAATCCTGAGCAGAGGTTCCGGGATAAGTTCAAAGAGACTGAATCCTATTATCATAAAGCCGAGAGCGTAAATGAGTGAGATCTTTATGACCTGGATCATCCTGCTCCTGTGTTTCGCACCGTAATTGAAAGCCAGTATGGGAATGAGCCCGTTGTTAAGGCCGAAGAGCGGCATGAAGAAAAAGCTCTGGAGCTTGAAATAAACCGTAAATACGGCAACGGCAGCGGCATCCAGGCTTACCAGGATTTTGTTCATTGAATAGGTCATAACGGAACCTATGGACTGCATTATGATCGAAGGAAGGCCGACAACATAGATCCTTCCGATTATTTTTTTGTCAGGTCTGAAATTCTTAAATGAGAGAGTTATTTCGTGATTTTTTCTGCGATTCAGGTAAACCGACATGGCTCCGGCTATTATCTGCCCGGTTACCGTCGCGATGGCCGCACCCGCTACCTTTAATTCCGGCAGACCGAACAATCCGAAGATCAAGATCGGATCCAGGATGATATTTATGACTGCACCCGTCATCTGCGTGATCATTGAATAAAGGGTCAGTCCGGTGGACTGAAGGAGTCTTTCAAAGCAGAACTGCGTAAGGATGCCGAAGGAGCACATATATACGATCCGTAAATACTGGGTGCCGTATATGAGCGAAAGACCGCTGCCGCCCTGTGATCGTATCAAAATCTCCGGCAAAAATATCCCGGCAGTGAAGAAAACAAGGAATCCGGCAAAATAGCAGAATATACCGTTTGCTGCGGCTTTGTTGACCGTTTCAAAATCTTTTTCTCCAAGTGACTTGGACAAAAGAGAATTGAGCCCGACGCCTGTTCCTGCGGCAAAGGCTATGAGCAGTGTCTGAAAAGGAAATGCCATACCCACCGCAACAAGCGCAGCGGTTCCTGCGCTTCCTGTCTGCCCGGGATCGACGATCCTTGCCACAAATATGGAATCTACCACGTTGTAAAGAGCAGATACCAACATTGCTGCTATCATCGGGAGTGTCATATTCAGGAGAAGCCTGTGCATCGGCATGGTCCCCATTTTATTTTCGCGCGGAGCTGCTTTATCGGTCATCTGAATGTCCTTAATTCGTATGTTTTGCGGGTTGTAACGCTTTCCGGCATAACATGCACCGGGGCGGTAATATACGTCATGGCTTATCGGACCATTATTGCGGGTTCAAAACTGATATTTTGTATTTTTGATTCATGGTCCCGCGGGTTCCCTAAACGGTATATGTGTTTGACAACACGAAACAGTGTATCAATAATACCATACAAAATCAAGAGAAGCAGGCGGCCTGCGACAGGAGATATCTGTGAATTCATATAAGATTTTGCCTTATGGTCGTTTCTATCTGATTGATATCCAGCACATCTTCACCGGATTCCATTGAAAACAGGAAAGTATAGCCTGTTTTCAGGCCTGATTTTTCATATCGCATGATCTTCTGAAGCGTTTTGACTGCATACTCGCCTTCATTGACAAGACCGAAATGTTCCCATATGACGGTTTGTCTGGTACGAATGTTCAGGAGAGTGAAGTCAGGGTAAACAGTTTTTCCGTCAAAAGTTTCGAATGATGCTTCATAGATGTAAGGAATGCTATATTTATTAAATAGATCCGCGAGTATCTTTTCTGATTTTGACCGAACATATTCACCTGATTCAGTCATGTATTTTCCAGGCTCCGGGTATATATTGCTGTATCTTGATTTTTTTTCACGCCATAAACGTACATATTCTTCATCTGTAAGGATGACGGGTTTTATTAGTTTTTTCCTTCCTTCGCTTAAATTATCACATGCATTTGCGATCCTGTCAGTGTCATATATTCTGATAAATTCCGTTAATCTGCTGTGCAATTGCAGCAGGATCTTCCGTACTGACAGATCATAATCCTGCTGGGCGGTTCTCCTTGCAAGTTCTCTTTCTTCTGCCCTGATATATCTGAGTTTGCCTTCTTTTTCCTCAATATAGTATTGATATCCGTTTTTTCTTTTAGATACATGAAGTGTTAGTTTCTCTTTGTCGGTATTGCTCGCTTTTAAACTTATGCTGTTTTTTCTGATAAGTGATTCTAACCATTCATTTTGTTTTTCGAGTTCTTCCCTGAGATTAATTGTTTTGTCCTCCTTTGCTTTTATAGATTTGTTTTGAGAGATTTCCTGTGAGCTGTTTTGTAATCTGTTTTGTGAGCAGATTTGTTTGCTGTTTGTAATTTGCTTTGTTTGCTGTTTGTAATTTGCTTTGTGCGCGGCTTTGTAACCTGTTTTGTTCGCTGTTTGTAATTTGCTTTGTGTGCGGCTTTGTAATCTGTTTTGTGTGTTGCTTTGATTAATAGTGTCTGCCTGCAATAGTGTATGCCTGCTGCAACTCCCTAACTCAGCACCTCCTCCCTGTAATAAAACAACGGTTGCCTAAATGATTCATTTCCTATTTCCTGGTTCTTACGTATTAAGAAATCGTTGAAATGCCAAAGTATATGTACACTTTTTCGGGTTGACACTAAAAATCGGGTCAGAGTGAGAAATTAGTGTATGACGACCGGCGGGTTGACACTAAAAATCGGGCTTGGCCAGGAAATTAGTGTATGACGGCCGGCGGGTTGACACTAAAAATCAGGCTTAGCCAGGAAATTAGTGTATGACGACCGGCGGGTTGACACTAAAAATCAGGCTTAGCCAGGAAATTAGTGTATGACGACCGGCGGATCGACACTAAAAATCGGGCTTGGCCAGGAAATTAGTGTATGACGGCCGGCGGATCGACACTAAAAATCGGGTCAGAGTGAGAAATTAGTGTATGACGACCGGCGGGCCGACACTAAAAACAGGGTCAGAGCGGGAAATTAGGGTCGGACCGCCGGCGGGCCGAACCTAAGAACAGGGTCCCGGTGGGAA
>JAIKZD010000138.1 GCA_024682555.1 Lachnospiraceae bacterium
CCGGAAGGTCTCGATACTACATGTTCCGAGAATGGCGGAGGATTAAGTGAAATAATGATACTTGCGGATGAAAGTGCAAACCCGCGTTATGTGGCGGCGGATCTGTTGTCCCAGGCCGAACATGACGAGCTGGCCTCGGCAATCCTTGTAACCACCGACAGAAATCTGGCGGAAAAGGTAAACGATGAGGTCGGAAAGTTCACTGAAAAGCTTGAAAGAAAAGATATAATACAAAAATCCCTTGATAATTACGGCTATATCCTGATCGCAAAGGATATGGAAGAAGCGGTGGATGCGGTTAACGAGATAGCAAGTGAGCATCTTGAGATAATCACGAAGAATCCCTTTGAGATCATGACAAAGATAAGGAATGCGGGAGCTATCTTCCTTGGAGAGTATTCAAGCGAACCTCTCGGGGATTATTTTGCGGGACCGAATCATGTCCTTCCCACAAACGGTACGGCCAAGTTCTTCTCGCCTCTTTCCGCCGATGCTTTCATCAAAAAATCAAGCATAATATCATACTCGAGGGAAGCATTACGGAAGGCATCAAAGGATATTGAGGCTTTTGCCCGTTCCGAGGGGCTTACGGCCCATGCAAATTCCATAAGCGTGAGATTTGAAGACAGTAACTGAAGATACTGATGTTGACATATTTATGATAAGATGCGGGTTCATCGGATAAGGAGGAACATATGAACGGGCAGAGAAAGGCCGTGATAGAGCGTAATACAAAGGAAACACAGATAAAGCTTGAGCTTTTGCTGGATGGCAAAGGGCAGGGTGGTATCGATACCGGCATAGGTTTTTTTGATCATATGCTGGAGGGTTTTTCAAAACACGGATTTTTCGATCTTTCCGTTAAGATAAATGGAGATCTGTCTGTTGATGCTCATCATACGGTGGAAGACTGCGGCATAGTGCTGGGAACGGCCATAAAGGAAGCTCTTGGCGATAAAAAGGGAATAAAAAGGTACGGAAACATGATCCTTCCCATGGATGATGCACTGGTGCTCTGCGCCGTTGACCTTTGCAACAGACCCTATCTTTCCTATGAAGCGGATTTTCTTACCGAAAAAACAGGTGATCTTGATACCGAGCTTATAAGGGAGTTCTTCTATGCCGTTAGTTATTCGGCAATGATGAATATACACATAAAGGTTATATCCGGATTTAATTCACACCATATTGCGGAAGCAATGTTTAAGGCCTTTGCCAAGGCTCTTGACGAAGCGGTTTCCATGGATGACAGAATAACAGATGTTCTGTCAACGAAGGGAACTCTGTGATAAAATACCCTGCACTTTGATGAAAGGTCTGCTGTAATGAAGAGAAAGCTTGTTCCGTGTATTTATATAAAAAATAAGAATCTGATAGCCGGTTTTAAGGATAAAACGGTGGTGAGCGATGATCCCATGGGCTATTGCGTCTCCCTGGCAGTCAGGGGGGCTGATATGCTGCTCATATTCGATCTTTCGTCAAATGATGCCGAGCATGAGGCTAACCTTAATGTCATCCGCGATATCTCAAGAAACATTGACATACCAATGATAGGTGCCGGAAACATCAAAAGGACGGAAGATGTCAAAAAACTGAAATATGCCGGCTGCGCCCATGTTGCCCTCAATCTTCTGAAACAGAGCAATATAGATCTCATAGAGGAAGTCAGCAAAAGGTTTTCCAAAGACACCATTTTTGTCTGTGCCGATGTGGAAGCCCAGATACTTGACAATGCGGCACTCATCAGAGAATACTGTACGGGTGTGATATTCTTAAATGACGGCATAGATACCGTATACAAGGATATGGAGATCTATCCCGTGGTCAATTCGGATAACGGCAATGTTGAAATTCTGAATAAGCTGTTTTCAAATCCCTGTGTCCGGGGGGTATCGGGTTCCATCATCGTCAAAAACATCGAAGATCTGCAGAAATATAAGATAACACTGAAGAATAATGGCTTCGATATGGAGGTATACACTCCGGCTCTGAGCTTTGACGATCTGAAGCCGGGACCTGACGGGCTTATTCCCGTGGTGGTTCAGGAGTACGATACGGACAGGGTCCTTATGGTTGCCTATATGGACAGGGAAGCATATGAAAAAACCGCAGCTACCCTGGTAATGAATTATTATTCAAGGAGCAGGAAGGCTCCCTGGCTCAAGGGTGAGACAAGCGGTCATTATCAGTATGTTAAGGAGCTTTCGGCCGACTGCGATAAGGATACTGTACTTGCCAGGGTCAAGCAGATAGGAGCGGCCTGTCATACCGGGGCCCACAGCTGTTTCTTTAATGAGATACTGAAAAAAGATGAGATCGATGCACATAATCCCATGAAGGTCTTTGAAGAGGTCTTTTCGGTCATAAAGGACAGAAAGGAAAATCCCAAAGAAGGTTCATATACAAATTATCTGTTTGACAAGGGGATGGATAAGATACTCAAGAAGGTGGGCGAAGAAGCGACGGAAATTGTCATCGCCGCCAAGAATCCCTAGATGGAGGAGGTCAAATATGAAATGGCGGATTTCCTGTATCATATGATGGTCCTGATGGCGGAATGTTCCCTTGAATGGAGCGACATAACAACGGAACTTGCAAACAGATGACATGAATTCAAAACGGCGGAAACAGACAGCAGACAGGAAAGCTCCTGTCTGTTTGCGTGATAATGATACATTTCGGACGGAGGATTAATGAGAAGTCTGGCATTAAGCGACGAGATCCTTATGGAGGTTGACAAACCCGTAAGATATATCGGAAATGAAGTAAACAGCATCATGAAGGATAAAAACAGCGTGGATATCAGGTTTGCCATGTGCTTTCCGGATCTTTACGAGATCGGCATGTCCCATCTGGGCATACAGATCCTTTATGATATGTTCAATTCCTATGATGATGTCTGGTGCGAGCGTGTATACAGCCCCTGGACGGATCTTCATCTGATCATGAAAAGGGAGGGTATCCCTCTCTTTGCCCTGGAATCTCAGGAGAGCATAAAATCCTTTGATTTTATCGGTATCACCCTGCAATATGAAATGTGCTACACAAACGTGGTCCAGCTGCTGGATCTGGCTCAGGTGCCGGTGTATTCAAAGGACCGGGGAAATGACGATCCCATAGTGATCGCAGGCGGCCCCTGTACCTACAACCCTGAACCGGTGGCAGATTTTTTTGATATCGTCTATATCGGCGAAGGGGAAACAAACTACCGGAAGCTTTTTGACCTTTATAAGTCCTGCAGGAAAGAGGGTTTTGACAGGGAGAGGTTCCTTCATAAAGCCGCTCAGACAGGAGGACTGTATGTTCCGTCACTGTACCGGGTGGAATATGAGAGCGATGCTCCGGATTCCATGCTTAAGAGCTTTACTCCGGTATATGAGGATATCCCGGCAAAGATACGCAGAGAGGTCGTAGCGGATATGGCGGGAGCGCATTATCCGGAAAAACCGGTGGTTCCTTTTATGAAGGTCACCCAGGACAGGGTGGTACTTGAGATCATGCGCGGCTGCATCAGAGGCTGCAGATTCTGCCAGGCAGGAATGGTTTACAGACCCCTTCGTGAGCGCCCCCTTGAGGAGCTTAAAAAATATGCGGTAAAGATGCTTGAAAACACCGGACATGAAGAGATATCCCTGAGTTCCCTGAGTTCCAGCGATTATTCGAAACTTCCGGAACTTGTGGATTTTCTTATCGAACATGCACAAAAAAACAAGCTTAACATATCACTGCCTTCACTTCGGGTGGATGCTTTCTCACTCGATGTAATGAGCAAGATACAGGATGTTAAGAAAAGCTCCGTTACCTTTGCCCCGGAAGCGGGGTCCCAGAGAATGAGGGATGTGATCAACAAGGGTCTTACCGAAGAGGAGATCTTAAAGGGATGTGAACAGGCTTTCTTAGGCGGATGGACCAGGATAAAGCTTTATTTCATGCTGGGTCTTCCGACGGAGAATGAGGAGGATATGAAGGGGATCGCGGTGCTTTCCGATAAGATCGCGAGACTTTACTACGATCTCATTCCCAAGGAGGAAAGAAAGGGAAGGGTACAGATCGTTACAAGTACCTCCTTTTTTGTCCCGAAACCGTTTACGCCTTTTCAGTGGGCTCCAATGGATGATAAGGAGACCTTTACAGGTAAGGCTCATATAGTAAATACCGCCATGAGGGAGCAGCTGAATTTCAAGAGCATCAGATACAACTGGCACGCTGCTGACGTATCGGTGCTTGAAGGGCTGCTTGCCAGAGGCGACAGAAGGCTTTCAAAGGTCATTCTGGATGCCTATGAGAACGGTGCCGTGTTCGATGCCTGGACGGAGAATTTTGAAGAGGAACGCTGGCTTAAAGCGCTTTCGGATAACGGCGTTTCCATGGATTTTTACATCGGAAGGGAGAGGAGCACCGATGAACTCCTTCCCTGGGACTTTATCGATACCGGCGTATCCAGGGAATTCCTGATAAAGGAATGGGAGAATGCCAAAGCCGGAAAAGTGACCCCAAACTGCAGGGAGAAATGTTCCCTCTGCGGTGCACTTGTTTACGGAGGAGGGATCTGTTATGGAAGAAAGGGCTGAACACAGGATACGGATCCGTTTTGCAAAATACGGGGTCATGAAATTCACGGGTCATCTTGATCTGATGCATTTTTTTCAGCAGCTCATAAGACGCAGTGATATCCCCATTAATTATTCCGCGGGTTTAAGCCCTCATCAGATTATGTCCTTTGCCCTGCCGCTGTCCACGGGACTCACCAGCAGGGGAGAGTATCTTGATATAGAGACCGGATACCTGATCCCTTCGGAAAAGGCCGTAAGAATGATGAACGAACACAGCGTTGAAGGCATCGACATCCTCTCGTACAAGGTTTTGCCGCAAAAGGCCCGGAATGCCATGGCAAGCGTTAAGGCCGCCGACTATACGGTAAGATTCAGGGACGGATACCTCCCGCCGGCGGGATTTGCCGGACGTTTTGATGAACTGATGGGACTTGAGGAACTGACTGTTCTCAAAAAAAC
Organism: Lachnospiraceae bacterium; assembly: GCA_024682555.1. Taxonomy (GTDB): domain Bacteria; phylum Bacillota; class Clostridia; order Lachnospirales; family Lachnospiraceae; genus UBA2868. Next base: position 5,013 of record JAIKZD010000138.1, read on the forward strand.
CAAGAAGTCCGAGAAGATCATTAACATAAGACCTCTGATCCATGAATATTATACAGAGACCGCCGATGGCGACGATAATACGCAAATACCGGTGATAAAACTTAAATTAAGCACCGGGAGTGTGGACAATCTTAAACCGGAGCTTGTAATCCAGGCGGTATATGAGCATGAAGGGATGAAACTTCCGGAACACGCTCTTTTGATCAACAGGGATGAAATGTATACCCTGTCGGATGACGGATTATTCGTTTCGCTTGATGAAACGGGGAAGAACATTGAATGATGATAAGATACTGATAACAGAATATGAGGGACATACCCTGGTTTCGGTTAAAGAGGACGGTATGTTCAGATCCCTTTCCCTTATCCCGGATGATGATAAGATCATAGGCAGTATCATCAATGCACGGGTGGACAAAAAAGCGGATAATATCGAGGCGGTCTTTGTCTGTCTTGACGGCAGGGAAATGGGTTATCTGGAAGGCACCGGGTTAAAACCCGGAGATCTTTTACCCGTTATGATAGAGAAAAGTTCACTTAAGGAAAAAAGAGCTGTTGTAACAAAGAATCTTTCCCTGAAGGGTCTGACCTGCATCGTAAGTGATGGAAAAGGCAGGGTAAGATGTTCAAAAAAACTGCCCTTAAAAACGAAGGAGAGACTTGAAAAGCTCTTAAAGCCTCTGGCGGAAGAGAGACCTTATGATGTAATCATAAGGACAAATGCCCGATATACCACGGATGACATTGTGCTTGAGGAATACAAAATGCTGTGCGGCAGGCTTGAGAGGATACATGACATAGCCGCAAAGAGGACCGCTTACAGTGTTCTGTACAGACAGTACGGTGCTGTTTCGGAAAAGATACTCTCTCTTAATCTAAGCAGATGTTATGATATCATAACGGATATCAAAGAGATATATGATACCGTAAAGGAGGAGATCCTTGAAGGCCTTCCGGAGGGGCTTAAAGACAGATTATCCCTTAAGCTTTATGAGGATGATCAGGTGAAGCTTTTTACTTCCTATGGACTTAAGACCTGTCTTTTCGAAGCTCTTGGGAAAAAGGTATGGTTAAGATCCGGCGGTTATCTGATCATAGAGGAGACCGAAGCCCTTAACGTGATAGATGTCAATACGGGCAAAACATCCGGAAACGGCAGCAAAGAGGAGACCATAAAAAAAATAAACACGGAGGCCGTTGTGGAGGCGGCCAGACAGATACGGCTCAGAAATCTTTCGGGGATCATAATAATGGATCTGATCAACATGAAGAGAGAGGAAGATCTGAATGAGCTTATCGGACTTTTAAAGGATGAGATCAAAAAGGATCCGGTACAGACAAGCTTTCATGATGTAACAAAGCTTTCTCTCATAGAGCTTACCAGAAAACGGGAATATGTGTCATTAAAAGAAAGCATGGGAAATATAAAGATATGAATGAGAATATCAACATCGACGATCTGTCGCCGATGATGCAGAAATATCTGCAGACCAAAGAAGAATACAGCGACTGCATCCTGTTATACAGGCTCGGGGATTTTTATGAGCTTTTTTTTGAGGATGCACTTATAGCTTCCAGGGAGCTTGAGCTGACACTTACGGGCAAAAACTGCGGACTCCCCGAAAGGGCTCCCATGTGCGGGGTCCCTTTTCATTCGGTGGAAAGTTATATAAACAAACTGATAGCAAACGGACACAAAGTTGCGATATGCGATCAGGTGGAGGATCCGAAGGAAGCAAAGGGCCTGGTAAAAAGAGAGGTCACAAGGATCGTTACCCCCGGAACCAATCTTGATGTTGAATCACTTGATGCCACAAGAAACAACTATCTCATGTCAATAGTATGCCTCTGCGATATCTTCGGCATTGCGCTATGCGATATAACTACCGGTGAATTTCTGGTCACCGAGGCAGATGATCAGCAGAAGCTCCTTGATGAGATCTATCGTTTTGAACCCGCCGAGATCGTCTGCAATGAACCTTTTTTATTCAGCGGTATCGATCTTGAAGAGGTAAAGTACAAGCTTTCGGTGGCGGTTTATTCTCTGGAACCCTGGTATTTTGATGATGAGACCTGTATCAGCGTACTTAAGGATCATTTCGGCGTTTTGAAACTGGATGCCTATTTTGAGGATGATCACTCGGTTCCAGTCATTGCGGCCGGATCCCTCCTTAAATACATAAAGGAGACCCAGATAGACAATTCCCTTGAGCATATAAGGGAAATGAATGTATTCAGATCCTCGTCCTATATGCTGCTTGATTCTTCCACCAGAAGAAATCTCGAGCTTACGGAGACCATAAGGGATAAAAGAAAGCTTGGTTCCCTCTTTCATATACTCGATAAGACCAAGACTGCCATGGGTGCCAGACAGATCAGGAATTTCATAGAACAGCCCCTGATCGAAAAAGAGAGCATCACAAAAAGGCTTAACGCCGTCGAAGACCTGTTTGAAAATGATGTGTTAAGAGAGGAACTGAGGGAATACCTTTCACCCATTTATGATCTTGAAAGACTCATGGGAAAGGTCAATTACAGATCCGCAAACCCCAGGGACATGATAGCCTTTTTAAGGTCTCTTGAGATGCTTGCCCCAATAAAGAAGCTCGGAGAAGACGCAAAGAGCAGGGAACTGAAAGAGCTTTTTGAAAATCTTGATCCCCTTTCGGATGTTTACAGACTGATAGACGAATCCATCGAGGATGATCCGCCGATCCAGATAAAGGAGGGCGGCATCATAAAGCCCGGCTATAACGAGACCGTGGATTCCTTAAGAAAAGCCAAGACCGAGGGAAAGAACTGGCTGGCAAAGCTTGAGGAAGAGGACAGGCAGAGGACCGGTATCAGGAACCTGAGGATCAAGTTTAACAGGGTTTTCGGTTATTATTTTGAGGTGACGAATTCATATAAGGATCTTGTGCCTGAAGACTATATAAGAAAACAGACGCTTACGGGGTCGGAAAGATACACAACGGACAGGCTCAAGGAGCTTGAGGACACCATCTTAAATTCGGAGGACAGACTGTTTTCACTGGAATATGATCTGTTTAACGATATCAGAAAACAGATCGCGGCCCAGATGGGAAGGATCCAGGAAAGCGCTTCGATCATTGCAAAGCTTGATGCCTTCGCCTCCCTTGCCCATGTTGCAAGAAAGAATGATTATGTGCGGCCGAAGCTTAACGATAAAGGCATCATAGATATAAAGGGGGGAAGACATCCCGTTGTTGAGAAGATGACGGAGCATGATCTTTTTGTGGATAACGATACCTACCTTGACAACCATAAGAACAGGGTAAGCATCATAACGGGACCCAATATGGCGGGAAAGTCCACCTATATGAGGCAGACCGCCCTCATAGTGCTCATGGCCCAGATCGGAAGCTTTGTTCCCGCAAAAGAGGCCAATATCGGGATAGTTGACAGGATATTCACAAGGGTCGGGGCCTCGGATGATCTTTCAAGCGGTCAGAGTACCTTTATGGTCGAAATGTCGGAAGTGGCAGGGATCCTAAGGAATGCGACCCCAAAGAGTCTTCTCATACTTGACGAGATAGGACGGGGGACCTCAACCTTCGACGGACTGTCCATCGCCTGGGCAGTGATCGAATACATCGCAAACCCGAAGCTTTTAGGAGCAAAAGCCCTGTTTGCGACCCACTATCATGAACTGACGGAGCTTGAAGGAAAGATAGATTCCGTGAACAATTACTGCGTTGCGGTAAAGGAACAGGGAGACGATATCGTTTTCTTAAGGAAGATCGTAAGAGGCGGGGCCGACCGAAGCTACGGCATACAGGTGGCAAAGCTTGCGGGTGTCCCTGAAACAGTCATAGAAAGAGCCGAAGAATTATCCGCTGAGTTATCGGACAACGATATAACCGCATCCATAAGCCTTATAGCTTCGGAAGGACACGGGGGAAAGAAAAGTCAGGTTAAAAAGCTTGACGAGGTTGATCTTATGCAGATATCACTCTTTGACACCGTAAAGGATGATGATATCATAAGCGAGCTGAAGGATATGGATGTGGAGCATATGACTCCGGTGGATGCGCTCAATACCCTTTGCAGGATACGAAATACGATCAATAACAGATGGGGATGAAAAGATGGGAAACATCATTCATGTGCTTGATGACAAAACCATAGACAGGATAGCCGCGGGCGAAGTGGTTGAAAGACCCATGAACGTTGTCAAGGAGCTTGTGGAGAATGCCATAGATGCGGGTGCCACAGCCGTCACCGTGGAAATAAAGGAAGGCGGGATATCCTATATAAGGGTTACCGATAACGGACAGGGGATCAGAAAGGATCAGGTAAGAACGGCCTTTATGCGTCATGCCACCAGCAAGATAAATGATGCGGCAGATCTTTTCAACATACACAGTCTCGGTTTCCGCGGGGAAGCACTCTCAAGCATCGCCGCGGTATCCCAGGTGGAGCTTTTTACCAAAACGGAGGATGAGCTTACCGGGATCCGGTACTGTATCGAAGGTTCGAGAGAGACTGTATTTGATGAGGCGGGAGTTCCCACGGGAACTACATTTATTGTCAGAAATCTATTTTATAATACCCCCGCAAGAAGAAAATTCTTAAAGACACCGCAGACAGAGGGAACCTATATCGCCGAATATATGGAAAAGGCGCTTTTGTCAAATTCGGGCATTGCATTTAAGCTAATGATCAACGGAAACGTGAAGCTGCAGTCCTACAAAACGGGAAAGACAGCGGATTCGCTCTATTCCCTCTTCGGAAAAGATGTCCTTGAGAACATGATCCCTTTTAATGCCGCAAACGAAGATGTGAAGATCACGGGTTATGTGGGGAAGCCGGTCCTGTGCAGGAGCAACCGTAATCTCGAGATCTATTTTGTCAATAAAAGATATATTAAGAGCACGCTGATACAGAGGGCCCTGGATGAGGCCTATAAGCCATATCTGATGCTTCACAGATTTCCCTTTGTCCTTTTGTATTTTGACATACCCCCGGAACTGATCGATGTAAACGTACACCCCTCCAAGATGGAGATAAGGTTCATCAATTCGGGAGAACTGTATGAGTTTCTTGTGACTTCCATAAGAGAAGTACTTAAGAAACAGGAGATGATACCAAGAATAGGGGAGGAGGAAGCCCCTCCGGCCATATCCGATGCGATCCCGGAACCCTTTGAAACCGGTGCGAAAGAACAGCTGAGAAAGGAAGCACAGCCGGGATGGGAAAAACAGGACCAAAGGGAAGATTATAACAAAAGAGAAGAATATAACCGGGGTGAAGAATATAACCGGAAGGAAGAACAGCTCAGAGAGAAGGATCCCGGGTATGATACGGAGAAATATGCGGACATTAATACCTTCCCTGAAGATCAGAAACAGGGGGCTTCAGCCCCTGCCGCAGATCCTGTGATGAAGGAATTTGAGGGTCTGGATAATTTTGAGCAGGAGAGCCTGCTTGACAAGGAAGCTTTTCTGACTCCCGATGCAAGAAAAAGACACAGGCTCATAGGCAGGCTTTTTGATACCTATATCCTTGTGGAGTATGAAAACGAACTGTATATGATAGACCAGCACGCCGCCCATGAAAAGATACGGTATGAGCGGCTGGTAAAGCAGATGCATGAAGGCAATATATGTTCCCAGTATTTAAATCCCCCGGTGATAGTATCACTTTCCAAAGCCGAAGAGGGGGTTTTGGAAAAGTATATGGAATATCTGAACAAATGCGGATTTGAGGTGGAATATTTCGGCGGAAACGAGTATTCCCTGCGGGCCGTTCCCGTACAGCTTTGGGGGATAACGGCGGATGAATATTTTCATGATCTGATGGACCTTCTGGAAAGGGAGCATATATCGGAGGATCTTTCGGAGGTTTTACACAGGATAGCCACCATATCCTGCAAGGGAGCGATCAAAGGCAATCAGAAGATCTCCGACAGGGAGGCAGAAGTTCTCATCGATGAGCTGATGACGCTTGATGAGCCCTATCATTGTCCCCACGGAAGACCGGTCATAATACGATTTACCAGATCCGATATAGATAAAATGTTTAAAAGGATCGTATAAAAAAGATTTATGAAAAAGAAACTGATCATAATCACCGGGCCTACCGCTTCGGGTAAAAGCGGGACAGCCGTAAAGCTTGCAAAAAAAACGGACGGTGAGATAATCTCTGCCGATTCAATGCAGGTATACAGACATCTGAATATCGGATCCGCAAAGATCACGGACAGCGAGATGTGCGGGATAAAACATCACCTCATAGACATACTTGAACCGGAAGAAGAGTTCAACGTATACAGATTCAAGGAACTTGCCGCACGGGCCTGTGATGAGATATATGCCTGCGGAAAGCTTCCCATCATTGCGGGGGGAACCGGTTTTTACATTCAGGCACTCTTATATGATGTGGATTTTGAAGAAAAGGAAGGCGACGGCGGATACAGGGCTGAGCTTGACAGGCTGCTAAAAGAAAAGGGAGCCGGTTATCTCTATAAAATGCTTAGGGAGACCGATCCGGGATATGCGGATATCGTTCATGAGAATAATGTCAGACGCGTCATGAGAGCACTTGAGTATCATCACGATACCGGGGAACTTCTGTCCGAGCATAACAGGATTCAGAGGGAAAAGACCTCCGATTATGATTTCAGATATTTTGTCCTTAATATGCCGAGAGAGGAACTGTATAAACGCATAGATGAGAGAGTGGATATAATGTTTGAACAGGGACTCTGCGATGAAGTCAGGGCCCTTAAAGAGCGGGGCTTAAATACCGGCCATACCTCGATGCAGGGGATAGGATACAGGGAGCTTCTGTCTTATTTTGACGGAGAGATAAGCCTGTCCGATGCAAAGGAACTGATAAAAAAGAATTCAAGACATTATGCAAAAAGACAGCTGACCTGGTTTCGGCATGAAAAGGATGTGATCATGATAAACAAAGAGGAATTTCAGTATGATGATGAAAAAATAATCGGATTCATCCTTGGAAAGCTCTGAAAGGTGGAAGAATGGAAATAGAAGAATTATACAGAGAACTTGATATAGACGGGAGCGTAGCGGATTTCTGCAAAAAAATCCTTTCAGACCTGAAAGAGCGGTTCGAAAAGATAGATGAAACGGCGGAATACAACCAGCTCAAGGTACTTAAGGCCTTTCAGTCAAACCGCGTTTCGGAAGCCTGTCTTTACGGGAGTACGGGATACGGATACAACGATATCGGAAGAGATACCCTCGAGAAGGTTTATGCGGCACTGTTTAAGGGAGAGGCGGCTCTGGTAAGACCGCAGATAACCTGCGGTACCCATGCGCTTGCGATCGCGCTGTCCTCAAATTTAAGACCCGGTGATGAACTGTTATCTCCCGTGGGAAAACCCTATGATACCCTGGAGGAAGTCATAGGGATAAGGGATTCAAAAGGCTCCCTTAAGGAGTACGGGATCACCTACAGACAGGTTGATCTTAAAGAAGACAACGGATTTGATCTTAAGGGCATTAAGGAAGCCATAAACGAAAGAACAAAGCTCGTCACCATCCAGAGGTCAAAGGGATATCAGGTAAGACCTTCGTTTTCCGTTGATGAGATCGGTGAACTGATCCGTTATATAAAGGGTATTAAACCGGACATTATCTGTATGGTAGACAACTGCTACGGCGAATTTGTAGAGAGAAGGGAACCTCTTGAAGCAGGTGCCGACATGATAGTCGGATCCCTTATTAAAAATCCGGGCGGGGGACTTGCACCCATAGGCGGATATATAGTGGGAAAAAAAGAATGCATAGAGAATGCCGCAGTAAGACTGACCACTCCGGGACTCGGAAGTGAAGTCGGGGCATCTCTTGATGTGCTCAGAAGCTTTTATCAGGGACTGTTCCTTGCACCCGTTGTCACGGCTGCGGCCCTTAAGGGCGCCATTTTTGCCGCAAATGCGTATGAGAGGCTGGGCTTTCCCGTTCTGCCCGACGGCAGGGAAGAGAGACATGATATAATACAGGCCGTCACCCTCGGATCGGGTGAGGGGCTTATCGCATTCTGTAAAGGGATACAGGCTGCGGCACCCATAGATTCCTTTGTGACGCCCGAACCCTGGGATATGCCGGGTTATGATTCGAAGGTCATCATGGCCGCGGGTGCGTTTATTTCCGGATCCTCCATAGAGCTTTCCGCCGACGGTCCGCTTAAGGAGCCCTATTCGGTTTATTTTCAGGGAGGGCTTACCTTCCCCCATGCAAAGTATGGGATAATGAAATCAATCCAGTCCATGAAGGATGCAGGTCTTCTAGATGTTTAGTGACAGGGAGGGGACATCCCCGTTTTATCTGAAATATGATATGCAAAAGAAGGACCTGATCCTTCTTGCAGCCGAAACGGTCATCATGGCTGCTCTGGCTTTTTTTTCCGTTATGTGGTTATATCCCATGAACATCCATATGCGTTCAAACGTGATGGCTTCCATGGGAAACTATACCGAGGCGATAGCCCTGCTTGACAGGATAGAGGCCCTCGAAGACAACACGGAGCTCATTACGGAGTATACCTATCTTTCGGGTATCACCATGATGCAGGCCAGCCGTTTTGACGAAGCAAAGGAAATATTTGAAGATCTCAGAGAGTACAGAGACTCTGCCGCACTTATACAGGAGTGTAACTACCAAAAGGCTCTGGCCTTATTAGAGGAAAAGGATTATGAAAAAGCCTGCGGATATCTTCTGGCGCTTAACGATTATAAGGACAGTGCAGAGCGGTATTTCGAGGCGGTATGCGGACTCACCAAAGGAGAACAGGAGAGAGGTGAGTATGAGCTCTTTTATGATCATTTTTCCATCATTAAGAGTCTGAAAAGATTTGATTATGACCTGCTTGAAAAACCGGACATGAAAGAAGTCATTTCCTTAACGGATACGACCTCGGTAAATATCTACGGTTCCGATCTTAAGCCCGAAAGCAGTTATGATTACTATACCGGGGAGGCTGCCGTATACAGGATTACACCGGAAAAAGTTTATTTTCTGTCGGCCAAGCATGTCCTTTCGAATCTGCAGGATGCGGATGTGAGTATCACATTTTATGACGGTACGACACTTAATACCGATATCGATATCTATGTGTCCGATAATGAGGACTCCGATCTCGGGATGTTTACCGTTGACAGCTGTGCCATTCCCCTGGATATTCTGTTAAATCTCAAGGAGGTCAACTATCTGCCTTCACATTACAGCACTCTGAGGAAAGGGAATCCGGCGGTGATACTGTCCAATTACTGGTACGGAAAGTCGGATCTTTTATCCGAGACATCCTTTGTGGGAACCGAAGTAAACAGGCTTTCCGACGGGAATTTTCCCGACAGATATTATCTTGCCTTTGAGAGATGCAGCGTGGAAGGGCAGAGCGGATCGCCTGTTTTTGATGAACAGGGCAGATGTCTTGCCATAGTCAGCGGATTCTATTTCTATGAGATAGACGGAAACATAACCTTTACGATCGACTGTTATTCGAGACTTGACGAGGCGGAGGAGCTTTTTCTTACCGCTATGTCAAGGTCATCATCATAATGATCAAGAAAACCGTATCTTGAATTCTTATACTTAAATCCCAGAAGCTTGTTGAGAGTTACATTTGACATGGCCGCAAATATATTATCCTCGATATAGGGATTGGATTTCCGGAGCTCCTCGATGAGCTTTCTTGTTTCGATCCTTTTTGAGATGCTTTCATCCTCGCTGTTTTCACGGGCTGCCTGCTCACTGAAGCGGCAGGCACACTGAAGAAAGGTTAAGCCGTTATATCCCGCCCATTTGATGATATCGGATTCCTTTATGTAATACATGGGCCGGATAAGTTCCATACCCTCAAAATTCGTGCTCTTAAGTTTTGGCATCATGGCCTCATACTGGCCGCTGTAAAACATGCCCATCAGGAGGGTTGAGATAACGTCATCAAAATGATGCCCCAGAGCTATCTTGTTGCAGCCGTATTCCTTTGCTTTTGCATAGAGATGTCCCCTGCGCATCCTTGCGCAGAGATAGCAGGGGGATCTGTCGATCTTATATACCGTATCAAATATCTGCGAATCAAATACGGTCAGCGGGATGTCTAAAAGCTCTGCATTATGCAGTATCAGATCCCTGTTAGGCGTGCTGTAGCCCGGATCCATAACAAGATACCTGACCTCAAAGGGAAACTTGTTATGCCTTTTTATCTCCTGAAAGAGTTTTGCCATACACATGGAATCTTTTCCTCCGGAGATACATACTGCAATGGAATCCCCTTCCTCTATCAGCCCGTAATCGGATACGGCCTGCACAAATTTCGTGTACAGGGCTTTGTGATAGGTCTTCTGTATGCTTCTGTTTATCCTGTCCCGTTTAAGTCTGAGCTCATCTTCGTTGTTCATAAATAAATCATATCATAAATTTTTATTAACAGGGGGATGGATAATTGTTATTTGCCCCTTTTTGTGCTATTATTCTTGAATGGAAACGGGCGGATCCCGTTTGCGGCTGACCGGATATCCATCCATCTGCATGTCCCTTAACGGAGGATGATATTTGGATAACAGAAAAAAACAAAGGATCAAGGATCTGCCGGCCGATGAGAGACCTTATGAGAAGTGTCTTCGTTTCGGCCCGGAGGTTTTGAGTGACTGTGAGCTGCTTGCGGTTTTTTTGAGAACGGGGGCATCGGGCTGTACGGGGATCGATATCTCCAGAGAGGTCTTAAGTCTTCCCGACGGCAGCCGGAGTCTCTCGGCACTTTTATCAAAATCAACAAGGGAACTTTTGCGGATCCGCGGGATCGGTGAAGTAAAGGCCATAACTCTTAAATGTATAGCTGAAATATCCAGAAGGCTGAACAGGCCGGCGATAGATGATAAAGTAAATCTGAATAACCCGCAGAGCATAGCTGCCATGTTCATGGATGAAATGTGCTACCTGGATCACGAAGAGGTGAGGGTTGTCTGCTTAAACGGCGCCAACAGGTATATCACGGATGAGATCCTGACAAAGGGTACCGTGAACAGGTCACTTATCTCCACAAGGGAGATATATAAGATCGCACTGCTTAACTCGGCTGTCGGTATAGTTCTCCTGCATAATCATCCGGGCGGTGATCCTTCACCATCGGAAAATGATATCCTGGTAACCGACAAGGTTAAAAAGGCGGGTGAACTGATGGATATAAAGCTGATCGATCATTTGATCATCGGAGGGGGCTCTTTTGTGAGCATGCGCGGATCCGGATATATCAGATGATCTGTTTCCTTGGATCAATGTTGACCGGCTGAGGTGGAAATTTGTCTGTAAATGCATTCGGTATCGATCTGGGTACCTATAATATAAAGATTTATAACGGTTTTCGTGAAACCATATCTTCACACAAGAATATAATAGCGATACAGAACAGGCATAATATCTTTGCCTACGGGGACGAGGCTTTCACCATGTATGAAAAGGCTCCCTCCAATATCGTCGTATCATATCCCCTTATCAACGGTGTGATAGCGGATATCCACAATATGCAGGTACTGCTTAGGAATTTCATCCTCGATGAAATGGACGGAAATCTCAGAAATGCGGATTTCTATATTTCCGTGCCCACGGATATCACTGATGTTGAAAAAAGGGCATTTTATGATCTGGTAAAGGACAGTAACGTCAGGGCAAAGAAAATATACATCGTAGAAAAGGCCATAGCCGATGCCATCGGACTGAATGTGGATGTGAGAAATTCACCGGGAGTCCTGGTGGTGAACATCGGCTATGAAACCACCGAGATCTCAATAATCTCATTGGGCGGTATCGTGCTCAGCAGGCTTATAAAGCTTGGAGGCAAAAAGTTTGATGATTCCATCAGAAACATAATCCGTAAGGAATACAACCTCATGATAGGCATGAAGACTTCGGAGAGGGTAAAGATCGCCCTTCCGGAACTTAAGGCAACCAATTCCGATGCCGTTGTATACGGCAGGGACATAGTTACCGGTCTGCCCGTTGAGAGGAATATCCCCACAAATCTTGTGGAAAAATCAATGTCGGAGCATTTTGCGACCATAATCGATAATGTCAGGGTGATCCTTGAAAGGACTCCCCCCGAGCTTGCGGCGGATATCTACAAGACGGGTATTTTCCTTACGGGAGGGTCCGCATCCATAGGAAATCTGCATGAGCTCATAGCAAGAAGTACCGGACTCAGGGTCAATTTCTCGGCAAACGGGGAAGGCTCCGTTGCCTATGGACTCAGTCAGATCATTAATAACGACAAGCTGAAGGATTCGGCTTATTCACTGTATGAACTTGATTGATAAGAGGTCGGGATGGCTGGAAATCATAAAAAAAAGATAAGCATACCAAGCAGGTATGTACTTTTGATATTGTCAGTGATCTGCGTTGTGATGATGATCCTGTCCTTTGCCACGGATCTGTTCAAGGCACCCATCAATTCGGCGGCGGGCTACATGGTGGTACCCTTTCAGAAGGGCATCAGCAAAGCCGGAAGCTGGCTTTTTGACAGGGCTGACAATCTGAGAAAAATGAAAGAGCTCCAGAAGGAAAATGAAGAGCTTAAGCTTAAGGTTGACGAGCAGGCCATCGCAATAAACGATCTTCAGGCCGATAAATATGAGCTTTCGGAGCTCCGTGTTCTTTTTGAACTCAATGAAAAATATTCGGATTACGAGAAAACCGGAGCGAGAGTCATCGCAAAGGATACCGGCAACTGGTTTTCTTCGTTTCTGGTGGATAAAGGGACGGAAGACGGGATAGCCGTTGATATGAACGTCATGGCAGGATCGGGTCTCGTGGGCATCGTGACGGAGGTGGGACCCAACTGGGCTACGGTCAGATCCATAATCGATGATAATTCCAATCTTTCGGGGATGGTCATGTCAACCTCCGATAATGTGATAGTTTCGGGAGATCTTGAACTGATGAGGGAAGGGTATATCAGGTTTTCCCAGCTTGAGGATAAGGACAACAAAGTCGTGCAGGGAGATCAGATAGTCACTTCAACCATTTCGGACAAGTATCTTCCCAATATTACCGTAGGGTATATAACCCAGATAAACAATGATTCGAATAATCTGACAAAATCGGGATATCTTACCCCGGCAGTGGATTTCAAACATCTGAACACGGTACTGATCGTGAAGGAACTCAAGCGGACCAAATAGGGGTTTTTATGCGCAGATATATAGTGGTCATCCTTATGATAGGAGTGGCATTTATATTACAGAGCACGGTCTTTATGGCATTTGCCATAGCCGGCATTTCACCGAACATAATGATCATCCTTACATCCTCCTTCGGATTCATGAGAGGGCGGAAGGAAGGGATGATCATAGGCTTTTTCTGCGGACTTCTGGCGGATATCTTCTTCGGCGACATTATCGGTTTCTATGCTCTGATCTATATGTTTTTGGGGTATCTGAACGGATTGTTCAAAACGATTTTTTATCCCGAAGACATCAAGCTTCCCATCATCCTTATATCAGCCAGCGAGATCGTATACTGTATCCTGTGCTATGTCTTCCTGTTCATGTTAAGGGGAAGGCTTCATTTCGGATACTATTTCCTGCATGTTATCCTGCCGGAGATAGTCTATACCATAGTAGCTACGCTGGTGGTATACAGGGGAATACTGTTTATCAATGAGTGGCTTGAGATGCATGAAAAAAGGAGTTAGCAAAGGTTGTTTGGTGAAATAAAGGAATTCCTGAAAAACACAATACTTTCAAGGCTTTTCATCCTGCTTGCCGTTATAGTGGTACTTTTCTTTATCCTCATCAGGAGGCTCTTTGTACTGCAGATCATCCATGGAGAGGAGTATCTGAATAATTTTACCCTGACCATTAAAAAGGAGATCACCCTAAATGCCGCCAGGGGAAACATCTATGACAGGAACGGAAAGCTGCTTGCCTATAACGAGATGGCGTATTCCGTCACAATAGAGGATAATTACGAGTCTTCCGCACAGAAGAACGCTTCCCTGAACAGGACGATCCTTAATACCGTAAGGATAATCGAGGATCACGGGGATGAGGTCATAAATGATTTTAATATCCTCTTAAACGCTGACGGGGCTTATGAGTATACCATTCAGGGCACCAGGCTGCAGCGTTTCCTGGCGGACATATACGGATACAAGGATATCAATGATCTGAGCATCAGGGAAAAGAATTCGACACCCGCCGAGGTCATAGAGTATCTCTGCAGCACGGATAAATACGGTATAGGTGAATATGAATATACAAAGGACGGGAAAAAGAATTTCGTTCCCGGAAAGGGGCTGACTCCCGAAGAGATAATAAAGGTATTAAGGGTCAGGTATTCCATGTCCATGACCAGTTATCAGAAGTATCTGGCCACGGTCATAGCCGATGATGTTTCGGAAGAGACCGTTGCGGCGGTGATGGAAAACAAGCCCGATCTGCAGGGAGTTGACATCTCGGAAAAACTGTTAAGAAGGTATAGCGATTCCAGATACATGGCTCACATTCTCGGATATGTGGGAAATGCCTCCGTGGAGGATCTTGAGGAACTTAAGGATTCGGACCATGATTATACCATTACCGATACCGTGGGCAAGGCCGGTGTGGAAAAGACCATGGAGGAGTATCTGCAGGGCACCAAGGGCAAGGATGTGGTCTTCACGGACAATGTGGGAAAGATCCTTGAAACCTCCACCCATATCGATCCGGTAGCCGGAAATGATGTCTATCTGTCCATAGATGCGGACCTGCAGAGAGCCGTATATAACATGCTGGAACAGAAGCTTGCGGGTATCCTTGTTTCCAAGATAGTGAACATGAAGGAATACGACAATTCCGTGGTAAAGGCTTCACTCATGATGATCCCCGTCGATGATGTATATTTTGCACTGATAAACAATAATGTCATAGATATCAAAAGATTCGAAAGTCCGAATGTCCATACCTACGAAAAAGAGGTGCTTGATGCCTTCAAACAGAAGCAGGCGTCGGTACTTGATTATCTTAAGGATGAGCTTTTAAATACCGCGACTCCCTATAAGGATCTGCCGGTGGAATATCAGGTATATGAGAGTTATATCGTACAGCATCTGAATTCATCAAACCTCGGTGTCATAATCTCTTCGGAGGTTGACAAGGAAGATCCGATGTATATAGCCTGGGCCATAGATGAGACCATTTCCCTGAAGGAATACCTGAATTACTGTCTCTCCAAAAACTGGGTGGATATAACGAAGTTCAACAAAAGCGACCAGTATGCCGATACCGGGGAGGTATATGAAAAACTGGTGGGATATATACTGAACGAGCTCCGCAACGATAATGCCTTTTCGAAAAAAATGTATAAATACATGATCCGGGATAATATGATCACCGGCAGGCAGATATGCATGATCCTTTTTGAACAGAACGTTATCTATGCCACTTCACGTGAAAAAAATGATGTGGAAAGCGGAGCCAGAACACCCTATGATTTCATCATAAACAAGATCGCAAACATCGAGATAACTCCGGCCCAGTTAGCTCTGGATCCCTGTTCCGGATCCTGTGTTATCATGAACATGGAAGGTGAGGTTCTCTCCCTTGTGACCTATCCGGGATTTGATGCCAACAGGCTTACAAATACCATAGATTCCGAATACTACTCAAGGCTTATGTCCGATCTGGCAAGCCCCATGTATAACAATGCCACACAGCAGATGACTGCGCCGGGATCCACCTTCAAGATGATAAGTGCGATAACCGGACTTGAGGAAGGTGTCATCAACATAGGGGAAACCATAAGATGCGACGGAAAGTATGTCATTGAGAGCCTGGATGTGGAAAAGACCTGCTGGGCTTATCCCGCTGCCCATGGTCATCTGGATGTGACCCACGCCATAGAGAATTCCTGTAACTCCTTCTTTTATGAGGTCGGTTACAGACTGGCCACAAATCTGATGACCACCAAATATAATGAAAAACAGGGTCTTGATCATCTGAGGATATATGCGGATCAGTTCGGCCTTACGGAAAAAACCGGGATAGAAATGGAAGAGAACGAACCGAAATTCTCGGACACTCTGCCCATCGACTCCGCCATAGGACAGGGATCCCATAACTATACCACCATCGGGCTTGCAAGATATGCCAATACCATAGCAAACGGCGGCATATGCTATAACCTGACACTGCTGTCAAAGATCACCGAAAGCAACGGAAAACTTATAAAAACCGTGAAGCCGGGGCTTCGGAACATAGTGGATATCCAGGGGAGCACCTGGCATGCGGTGAAGAGCGGCATGAGACTGGTGGCGCTTAAGACTAAGTCCTTAAAGGACCTTGATATTCCTGTAGCCGGAAAGACGGGAACAGCCCAGTCGTCGCGTTCCCGTACAAACCACGCGCTGTTTCTGGGATATGCTCCCTATGAGGACCCGGAAATATCCCTTGCAATACGAATAGCCTACGGATATACTTCCGCCAATGCCGCTTCACTTGCATCGGATGTTTTTAAGTATTATTTTAAACTTGAAGATGAAGACTCACTGCTCAGCGGTGTTGCCTCCACCAATACCACGGAGGTCATCGAGGATTAATACCCGGAAGGGACGGCCCCGTTCTTTGCGGTTTTTGGATAATCAATTAAACGAGGAGAGAAAAATAATGAAGAACCCTGTAATGATCAAAAATTTTCCGAACGGTCTTTCCGTGATCCTAGATCCGGACATACCCTTTGACGAACTGTATCTGGCTCTCGGACGCAAATTCCGTGAATCATCCAAATTCTTCGGGAAGGCCAAGCTTGTCATTTCCTTCAGCGGAAGAGTGCTGATGGAAGAGGAGGAGAGGCTTCTTGCGGATGCCATAGCAGACAACTCGGAACTCACGGTTTTATGCATAGTCGGGAACGATGATGAGAAGAACCAGCAGTATATAAAAGCAGGTTCAAGATTTGTCGGCGATCAGGAAAAGATGCTCTCAAGGTTTTACAAGGGGCCCATACGCGCCTCGGAGGTGATAGAATCGGATACCGATCTGATAATACTCGGGGATGTGAATCCCGGAGCGGAGGTAATATCCTCCGGAAATATCATCATCCTCGGCACTCTCTATGGGACTGCAAGGGCAGGGGCAGAGGGAAATGAAGCATCCTTTGTTGTCGCTCTTGATCTTAGACCGGTAAAGATAAGTATTGCCGATCATGTGATGAATATTTTCGCAAAAAGAGGGCTTTTCAAGTCAAAGACCATACCCAAGATCGTTTTTTACAGGGACGGTGAACTCTACGCGGAAGAGATAAATCCGGATACCATTGATATGCTCAGCATTTGAGGTCATTTAAGTGAACATTTTCGAGAAATATAACTTTAGGAGATATGGCTTCTTTCTGGTCATAACCTGCATAATCGCCTCAATCATCGGCGTTCTTCTCATCGGAAGTGCCAAGGAGGGTGTTCAGGCAAAGCAGATCCAGGGTCTTGTGATCGGCCTTGTTTTCATGTTCATCCTGTCACTGATAGATTATCATTTTATACTTAAGTTTTACTGGATACTCTATGCGGTTTCGATAGCACTGCTCATCGCGGTAAGGCTTTACGGGGCCACGGTCAGCGGAGCGGCAAGATGGTTTACGGTTTTCGGGATCAGATTCCAGCCTTCGGAGGTGGTTAAGATACTCCTGATCCTGTTTTATGCCCAGTTTATCATGAGGCACAGGGACAACATCAATACCTTCAGGATAGTGATCGCCTGTGTTCTTCTGATACTGCCGCCTTTTTACCTGATATTTGACCAGCCGGATCTTTCAACCTCCTTAATGATAGTTGCCATCTTTGCCACCATCATGCTCATAGGAGGACTGAGCTTTAAGATCATTATTCCGGCCATAGCCATAATAATCCCTCTTGTCATACTTTTTCTGAATATCGTCATGCAGCCTGATCAGACCATACTGAACGATTATCAGCAGAAGAGGATACTTGCCTGGCTGCAGCCCGACCAGTATGCTTCCACGGAAGCCTATCAGCAGCTCAATTCCATAACGGCCATAGGCTCGGGGCAGTTAACCGGAAAGGGTCTCAACAATAATGTCATAGGTTCCGTTAAGAACGGAAATTTTATTTCGGAAGCCCAGACGGATTTTATTTTTTCCATTGCGGGGGAGGAATTGGGTTTTATCGGTTGTTGTGGTATAATAATCCTGTTATTTCTGATCGTTCTCCAGTGTATTTTTGTGGCGGGAAGGGCCGCCGACACTTCGGGGATGATCATTGCCGGAGGGATGGCGGGTCTTGTGGGGTTTCAGACCTTTATAAACATCGGCGTCACGACGATGCTTTTGCCGGATACCGGTCTGCCTCTGCCGTTTTTCAGTTACGGACAGACCTCTCTTGTCAGTCTGTTCATCGGTATAGGTATTGTATTGAACGTAAAACTGCAGTCCGCAGATTTTATATGATGTGACTTTTCGGTCATTTCAGGAGGAGGTTACACATGAACATCGGGCTTATAGCTCATGATTCCAAGAAAAAGCTCATGCAGAATTTTTGCATAGCTTACAAGGGGATCCTAAGCAAAAATGATCTGTTTGCCACCGGCACAACGGGACGTCTGATAGAAGAAGTCACGAATCTTACTATCCACAAGTTCTTGGCCGGTCATTTGGGGGGTGAACAGCAGATAGGCGCACAGATCGAACAGAATGAGATCGATCTTGTCATTTTTTTAAGAGATCCTCTTACACAGAAATCCCATGAGCCGGACATAGGCTATATCGTAAGGCTTTGCGATATGCACAATATTCCGCTTGCAACCAACCTGGCAACCGCCGAGCTGTTGATCAAATCCCTTGACAGAGGAGATATGGAGTGGCGTGAGATGTACAAGTAAGGTGAGCATCCTTTTTCTTGCCGTATTTTCCCTTCTCTTGTCGGGCTGCGGCAGGGAGATCGAGAATGCTTATGACGTAAACACAACCATTTCGGCATATACATTTAAGAATGATTACGGTGAAAATACGGCTCCCGCTTTTGCCCGTGACATCTGTGTGGTAAACGGCGACATCATAGAAGGCGTGGATCTGTCCCGTTCGGAAGCCTCGGGTCTTTTTGATCTGACGGATAAAAGAACGCTGCTTGCCAAAAATGCCAATGAAAGGCTGAATCCCGCAAGTCTCACCAAGACCATGACGGCTATGATCGCACTGAAGTACGGCAGGCTTGAGGATGTGCTGATAGCCTCCAAGAATGTTGTGCTCACCGAGTCGGGTGCGCAGATGATCCCCCTTCATGAAGGAGACAGGATGACCCTGGAGGAAGCCCTCCATGCCCTGTTACTGTATTCGGCAAATGATGCCGCGGTGATGGTGGCTGAATATATATCCGGATCAGTTGAGGAATTTGCAAACCTGATGAATAAGGAAGCTCTGGCACTGGGGGCCACCAATACGCATTTTGTAAATCCCCACGGGCTCACTGCCGAGGAGCATTACACCACGGTGTATGATCTCTATCTGATATTCAAAGAAGCCGTAAAATATGAGAAATTTATTGAGATAATCAATAAGGACAGCTACGATCTCACTTATACCGATATGTCGGGTGCATCAAAGTCACTGAGCATCAAAAACACCAACGCCTATCTTTCGGGCAGCAGAGAGATGCCTCAGGGCATAAGGGTCATCGGCGGAAAGACGGGAACTACGGATGCGGCAGGTTCGTGCCTCATAATCCTGTCCTATGATGAGAATCAAAGGCCCTATATATCCTGTGTTCTCAAGGCGGATGACAGGGAGGGGCTGTATGACCAGATGTCCTGGCTTCTTTCTTCCATATCCCGGCTGACCGGGCAGTGAACGATTCTAATTGAAAACCTCGGATGTTTTTCGTATAATAATAAAAAGATCATGATTAAGGAGGGATATAGCAATGATACAGTTAATTGTCGGTGAAAAGGGCAAAGGAAAGACCAAGCATCTGCTTGAGCATGTGAACAATGCCGTTTCGACCACCATGGGAAACATTGTATATCTTGATAAGAATTCCAAACATATGTATGAGTTAAAAAATAAGATACGTCTTATCAATGCATCTGAATATCCGCTTAATAATACGGATGAATTTGTGGGCTTTGTATGCGGCATAGTATCCCAGGATCACGATCTTTCTCAGATGTATTTTGACAGTTTCATGGATGTCGCATATGTTAAGACGACGGATAAGCTCGCCGAGCTGATAGGAAAGATGGAAAAGATCTCGGATCAGTTCACGGTGGATTTTATAATCAGCATTTCTTTAAACGAATCGGAATTACCGGAGAATTTAAGACAGATGGTTATAGTTTCTTTATAGAAACTGCCTGACAGTTCAACTGATAGATCAAAAAGCCTCGGTTTCGAGGCTTTTTCATTGATATGGCGGCAGGGGTCACATGGCAGGAAACGATACGGGGAATGTAAACAGAAGAAGGAAAAAAAGAAAAGGCAAAGTGGTCAGATACAGATCACCCATAAATATCAATCCCGGATATATCATATTCGGGGTCGTATTTGTGTACATCATCGTTATCGTTGTTTCCTATGTAAGGAGCGAGCCCATAACACCTTATGAGGTTTCTCTCGGCTCTCTTGCCGTAAACAATACATACACGGGACTGGTGCTTCGCGAGGAGACCGAATATCCTGCCGTTTATTCCGGATATATCAATTATTTTGCAAGAGAGGGGGAAAAGATACCCAAGGGTTCCATGGTGTATACCGTTGATTCATCCGGTGAGATCTCGGAAATGCTGAATGACAGCGGGAGTAACGATATAGAGCTCTCCAATGAGGACATGGATGAATTAAGATCTCAGATATCCGGGTTTTCCGCAGGCTTTTATCCCGAAAGCTTTATAGATACCTATGATTTTAAGTTTGATATAGAAGGTACCGTATTAAAGCTTGCGAATTATAAGGTCTTATCAAGCATCGATGCGCTGACGGCCTCAAATCTTTCGGATTCCGTTGATTTCGGATATTCTCAGGATTCCGGGATCGTTGTCTATTCCCATGACGGATTCGAAACCGTTACGGCCGATATGGTCACGCAGGATATGCTTGTGCGTGACAATTATGAAAAGAAACAGTATCACAGTAACGATCTTATTGCCGAAGGTGATATGGCATATAAGCTGGTCACAAACGAAGACTGGTCCATAATCATTCAGATAGACGAGGAAAAATGCAGGGAACTTGAAGACAAAAGCGTTGTTGAAGTCAGGTTTTTAAGAAACAACTACACTTCCTGGGCTTATGTTTCCATACTGAGGCAGGACGGAGCGATCTTTGCAAAGCTTGATCTCAATAATTCCATGATAACCTTTGCAACAGACAGATATCTGGATATAGAGCTGCTTTCAAATGCCGAACAGGGCCTTAAGATCCCCAACTCCGCCATTGTGGAAAAAGCCTTTTACCTGATCCCCATAAGATACTGTACGGATTCCGGCGGAAACAGCGATCAGAAGGGATTTTTGAGGGAGACCTACGGTGAAGACGGAACCCTGTCAAGCGAGTTTGTGGAGACCACCATATACAATCAGACAGAGGATGAATACTATGTGGATGAAGGCGCATTTAACATCGGAGATTATGTGGTGGATCCCTCGGGAGGGGAAAAATACCCCATAAGCAAGCAGGGTACACTTATAGGAGTATATAATATCAATAAAGGCTATGCGGATTTTAAACAGATAACGATATTATATCAGAACGAGGAATACTCCATCGTGAAATCCAATACGGAATACGGTCTTTCGGTATATGATCATATAGTCCTTGACGGAAGCACGGTGAAGGAGAATGATCTGATCTATGAGCAGAGCTTTAAGAAAGAGGAATAGCTTATGATAAAGGACAATCTTCTTGAGATAGAAAAAAGAATCGAAAAAGCATGCGAAGAATCCGGGAGAAAAAGAGAGGATGTTACCCTGATCGCCGTCTCAAAGACCAAGCCCGTTGAGATGATAAAGGAAGTCTATGATCTGGGGATCCGTGATTTCGGCGAAAATCGGGTACAGGAGCTTCTGGAAAAATACGACAGACTTCCGGGTGACATCAGGTGGCATCTGATAGGCCATCTTCAGACCAATAAGGTAAAATACATAATCGACAAAGTATACATGATACACAGCGTTGATTCCCTGAGGCTTGCAAAGGAGATCTCAAAGGAAGCGGTAAAGAAAAACGTGACCGTTCCCATACTCATAGAGGTGAACATGGCCGGAGAGGAAAGCAAGTTCGGGGTTTCGGAGGAGGAAGCGCTCCCTTTGATAACCGAGGCAGCAAAACTTGAGGGGATTACCGTCAGGGGACTGATGACGGTGGCACCATATGTTGAGGATGAAAGCGAGAATTCCCCCATTTTTTGTAAAATGAAGCAATTATCTGTTGACATAACACAAAAAAACATTGATAATGTATCTATGGATTGTCTGTCTATGGGTATGTCCGGAGACTATTATGCGGCAATAAAAGAGGGGGCCGATTACGTACGCATAGGGACATCACTGTTTGGGGAGCGGGTTTATAAATAATTGAAAAGAGGAGATTGTTATGGCATTTTTTGATAAGTTTCTTGATTCACTGAAAGTCAATGACGATTACGAAGATGACGACTTCCTTGATGAAGAGGATGATTACGACAGTACTCATAAGAAACCCTATAAGAAATCCGTAAAGAGCGCTACTCTTGATGATGATTTCGATGATGATGTTAAGAGTACCAGAAAACCCCGGAGCATATCTTCAGGCAGGAAAGGAGCCAAAACCACTTCAAGCGGTAATTCCGTTGTGGTAGTAAAGCCCACAAGTGTTGATGAGTCAAGAGAGATAACGGATACACTGCTTGACAACTGCACGGTGGTTCTCAATATGGAAGGCCTTGACATGGACGTGGCACAGAGGATCATTGATTTTGCCTCGGGTTCCACATATGCCATAGGCGGAAATCTTCAGATGATCTCAAAACATATATTTATCATCACACCAAAAAGTGTGGATGTGTCAGGCGATCTGCAGGAGCTTCTCGGAGCGTTTGATGCGCCAACAGCGGCGGCACTGCAGAACAGATTTTAAAACAATCCCTTCCGTCCGGCGGAAGGGTTTTTTTTGGAGAAATAAAGGGATTCTTTCGGAGAGATGATGGATACGGACAGAATAGAGATAAAGCTGAATAATAAAAAATGCTATGATATACTCATAAGCGATGACTTTTCCGGCCTTGAAAGCGAACTCGGCGCCATCCTTCCCGGAAGGAAAAGGGCCTGCCTTTTTACCGATTCGAATGTCAGGGATATCTATGGGAATGAGGTAAGGGACATCCTTTTGAAGGTGTTTGAGGAGGTTCATATCTTTTCATGTGAGGCAGGCGAGAATTCCAAAAATCTTGATACCATAAAGGATGCCTATATCTTTCTTATCGAAAACAAATTTAACAGACAGGATGTTATCATAGCTCTCGGCGGCGGAGTTTGCGGTGATATGGCAGGCTTTACCGCGGCAACATATTTAAGGGGTATTGATTTTGTTCAGCTGCCGACCACCCTGTTGTCCCAGGTCGATTCAAGCATCGGCGGAAAGACCGGCGTGGATCTTAATGAATATAAGAACATGGTTGGTGCTTTTTATATGCCGAAGCTTGTATATATAAACATATCTGTCTTAAATACGCTTCCCGACAGGGATTACTCATCGGGTATCGCGGAGGTGTTAAAATCTGGGCTTATCAAGAGCGCCTGGTTTTATGAATGGATGATAGGAAACTTCGGAGAAATCATGGCAAGAGAACCTGAATATGTCAGGGGTATGATAAGTAACAGTCTTAACATCAAAAAATCCGTGATCGAGAAGGATCCCTTCGAACAGGGAGAGAGAGCACTGCTTAATTTCGGACACACCCTGGGACATGCTCTTGAAAAGTATTATGATTTCAGCATGAGCCACGGAGAATGTGTGGCTCTCGGCTGTATTGCGGCTTCCTTCATTTCATTTAAGAGAGGACTTTTGTCAACCGAGGAATACTACGAGATCCGGGATATGTTCGTTCCTTTCTCGTTACCCATATCAATTGAAGATGCGGATGTTTCAAAGATATTGTCCTATACCCGTTCAGATAAGAAAAATGACGGACAGGGCCTTAAATTCATACTCCTTAAGAAAACCGGAAAGGCCTTTGTTGACAGAACGGTCACGGAGGATGAGATGAGATCCGCCATTGAAGAACTGATATATAAGGAGGAATAAACTGATGGACAAGCCGGACAGAAAGCATCTGGTATATGACCTGATACTTTTCATGTTTCTCATAGCCATCGATCAGATCACCAAAAAGCTGGCTGTCAGATACCTTAAGGATGATGAACCCTTTGATATCATAAAGAATGTTCTGCAGCTGTATTATCTTCCCGGCGGAAACAGGGGAGCGGCTTTCGGTATTTTACAGGGTCAGAGGGTATTTTTCCTTATCATCACTTTTGTGGTGGTGGCGGCGGTTTTTTATATGCTTATAAAGATCCCGCCGGTAAAGAAATTCGGTCTGTTAAGGATACTTCTCATATTTACGGCCGCGGGCGGTATCGGAAACATGATCGACAGACTTGTGCTTAATTACGTTATCGATTTTATATATTTCAGTCTCATTAATTTCCCGATCTTTAATGTGGCAGACATGTATGTTTCATGCTCGGTGGTGATACTTGCCATCCTTGTGCTGTTCAGACTTTCCGAGGATGATATAAAAGAGCTGGAGGGATATATAAAACCGGGGAAAAAAGGCCCGGCTGAAAACGAGATAAAAGGGGATTGATCCGAAAAAGTGCAGGAATATACTTTCAGGGTGGACAGCGATTCCGCCATGCTCAGGATAGATAAGTGCCTTAGCGAGAATTACGGGGAATTGTCGAGAGCCTATATACAGAGACTGATCAAGGATTCCCTTGTAAGCATAAACGGGAAAAAATGCAAGGCAAGCTCCATTGTGAAGGAAGGGGACGAGGTCAGGTTCAGTG
Source organism: Lachnospiraceae bacterium (assembly GCA_024682555.1). Taxonomy (GTDB): domain Bacteria; phylum Bacillota; class Clostridia; order Lachnospirales; family Lachnospiraceae; genus UBA2868. The sequence continues at coordinate 30,022 of JAIKZD010000138.1, forward strand.
TATATGATGCCGTTATCCCAAAGATCGTGCCCGAGGATATAGAGCTTGATATCCTGTATGAAGATACGGATGTGATCGTTGTGAACAAACCAAAGGGAATGGTGGTTCATCCGGCACCCGGTCATTACAGCGGCACCCTGGTAAACGCCCTCATGTTTCACTGCAGGGATCTGTCAGGTATAAACGGAGTACTGCGTCCGGGTATAGTGCACCGTATTGACAGGGACACCACCGGGGCAATAATCGCCTGCAAGAATGACAGAGCACACGAATCCATAGCGAAACAGCTCAAAGAACACAGCATAGACCGTGAATACATTGCCATAGTCCACGGAAATATCAAAGAGGACCGGGGAACCGTTTCCGCTCCCATAGGAAGGGATAGAAAGGACAGAAAGCGTATGGCCGTGGATCCGGCAGGCGGCAGGGAAGCCGTGACCCATTACGAAGTTATTGAGCGTTTCGGAGATTATACATATATAAGATGCATCCTTGAAACAGGAAGAACACATCAGATCCGTGTACATATGGCCTCCATCAGTCATCCTCTTTTGGGGGATGCACTGTATTCCGGTCACAGATCGCCCTATAACCTGCAGGGCCAGACTCTTCATGCAAGGATCCTTGGATTTGAGCATCCGGTAACGGGAGAGAGGATCATAACGGAGGCTCCGGTTCCGGAATATTTCAGCCATCTTCTGGATATCCTTGGAAAGGGATGAGAAAAAGGTAAAAAAATGTTGACGGTTGCCCGATTTATGCTATAATTAGTGACGGTGTTCACGGGTTTTCAATAAAGTCCGTGATATCAAATAATCCTTCAGTGTTTACACACGGTAGGGAGCTGAAGGGAGGGAAATTGGATGTCAAATGTAGTATTAAAAGAGAACGAATCTCTGGACAGTGCTTTAAGAAGGTTTAAGAGAAACTGCGCTAAGGCCGGTATACAGCAGGAAATCCGTAAGAGAGAGCATTACGAGAAGCCCAGCGTAAAGCGTAAGAAAAAGTCCGAAGCGGCCAGAAAACGTAAATATAACAACTAAGACAGGGGGACGGTTCTTCTGTATTGCTGATAAGACAAAAGGGACGGTTCTTTGTCCTGCGAAGGCAGGATGAAGAACCGTCCCTTGTTTTTGGGGATATGCGCTTTCCTTTTACTGTACAGATTCTGTCACATTGTTGTATAATCAATCTGTAGCTTTTTTCGCGTTCGGCCGCTTGTTTCGGAGGTGTGGCATGATGAAGAAAATCGTAAAAAGTATCGAAGCATTAGTGATCTGTCTTGGCATGGTCTGTAACGGACCTGTAAGTTCTGTCATGGCGGGTGAGACGGACATACCGGAGGTAAGCGGTTCGGAAGATGCGGTTACGGCGGAGATAAGCGGTGAGGATGAAGCAGATTTGGCGGAGGTAATCGTTGAGGAAGAAACGCCTGTAACAGAGGCGGGAGAAACCGAAGAAGAAGTGACTGTATCCGAGGTATCTGAAACAGAGGGATCAGAAGCGGATGAACTGTCTGTGTCCGATGCAGAGGAGGCAGAAGGATCCGGGATCATAGAATATGCAGAACAGGAAGATGAAGATGAACTGCTGGGAGCGGGAGATACCGGAACTTATAAACCCTATGAGAATGCTTCGTATCTTTTGAAATATGAAGAACTTGACGATGGCACCCTCCGGATCACCGGATACGACGGGGCCCCCCGCGGAGAGCTGGTAATCCCGGATAAGATCGGCGGGAAGCGGGTGACGATGATCGGGGATGAGGCATTCTGTGGCTGCAACGGCTTTACGGGAAGCCTGACGATCCCTGACAGTGTAACGACGATTGGGGATCGTGCATTCTATGGTTGCGAAGGCTTTAAGGGAAGCCTGACGATCGGGGACAATGTTACTACGATCGGGAATGGTGCATTTGAGGAATGCTGGTTTAGTGGAAGCCTGACAATTCCTGACAGTGTGACAACGATCGGGGAGGGAGCATTTGAGTACTGTACCAGGTTTAATGGAAGTCTGACAATCGGAAACGGTGTAACGACGATCGGGGAAGAGGCATTTTATGGTTGCAGGGGCTTTAGCGGAAGTCTGACGATTCCTGACAGTGTAACGACGATCGAGAGCCAAGCATTTTATAATTGCAGGGGCTTTAGCGGAAGCCTGACGATCGGGGACAGTGTGACGATGATCGGGGATAGTGCATTTTGGTACTGCGAAGGCTTTACGGGAAGCCTGACGATCGGAAACAGTGTAACGACGATCGGGGAGCATGCATTTTTGTGCTGCAGCGACTTTAGTGGAAGCCTGAGGATCCCGGACAGTGTAATCACGATCGGGAATAATGCATTTGGAGGGTGCAGCGGCTTTAGCGGGAACTTGACGATTCCGGACAGTGTAACGACGATCGGGTATCAGGCATTTGCAGGTTGTACCGGCTTTAGCGGGAACCTGACGATCCCGGACAGTGTAACGACGATCGAGAACCTAGCATTTTCTTACTGCAGCGGCTTTAGCGGAAACCTTACGATCGGAAACGGTGTAACAACGATCGGGAATGGTGCATTTAGTGAATGCAGCGGCTTTAGCGGAAACCTTACGATCGGAAATGGTGTAACGACGATCGGGGATCGTGTATTTGATAACTGCAACGGCTTCCGCAGAGTCGAGAACCGCTCGGCGGTTGAGTTTTCACTCCCGGGTTCCGATGGGCAGACCTGGACTGATGCGGCTACGGGTGAATCCATAGGATCCATCACAAACGGAACAGCCATCCGGAGTGATTATTACGATCCGAAG
>JAIKZD010000139.1 GCA_024682555.1 Lachnospiraceae bacterium
GTATAGGCAGGAGAGACCTGACACTAAAAACGAGCCTAGGACGCAAAATTAGTGTATCGCTGGGAGAGACCTGACACTAAAAACGCAGCTAGGGCGCGAAATTAGTGTATCGCCGGGAAAGACCTGACACTAAAAACGGGACTAGGGCGCGAAATTAGTGTATCGCCAGGAGAAATCCGACACTAAAAACGGGACTTGGACGCAATATTAGTGTATAGGCAGGAGAGACCTGACACTAAAAACACGACTTGGACGCAAAATTAGTGTATCGCTGGGAGAGACCTGACACTAAAAACGCGGCTAGGGCGCGAAATTAGTGTATCGCCAGGAGAAATCCGACACTAAAAACGAGCCTAGGACGCAAAATTAGTGTATCGCCGGGAGGGACCCGACACTAAAAAACGGGACTTGGACATATACGACCCTCCAAATTTGGAGGGTCGTTCAACCCTATATGATCGTGCACTGGGCCATGCAGTACGGCTGCAGTGTGGAGATCCTGAATGAGGATATCAGAGAGGAGATACGAAAAGAACTTAAGGAGATGTCAAAACTCTATGGGAACCGGTGATGATAGAAAAAGGAGAATTGATATGAAAAAACTTACAACATGCATGGTAATGATATTGTGCTTTCTGCTTTTGTCCGGAGCTTCAAGCTGTCACGGCCCCCAGTATGAGGAAGCCGATGTACAGGAGATGGAAGATAAAGGCAAAGAACTCATGCAGGACTGGCTTGATGCGCATATCGAGGGAGCTAAGGTTACTTCTGCCTATGTTTATATAAATTATATCCCAAGCGGTCCCCAATATCTTACCGACAGTGTTTTTGGCGAATTCACCGTAGGGGATGAGAAGAGGATCTATGAGATAGAAACAGATGAAAATGAAGTATATCTTACGACTGATGCGAATATATTAAACGACTTCCTTGGATCCTATATCCTTGAGTTTCTCGGCCTTTCGGACCGTGCGGATGAATGTACTCTTTCGGATGTGGACAACAGCTTTTTAAGCCAGAGCGGATATGGAAATGAAGAGATATATAAAGATTACGGCAGCGCGTATTTCATGCCGGGTGAGACCGTTCTTGCGCTTGAACAGGCGGGCTTTGAGATCACTGAGGATGACAGCGGAAAGTCAGCAAAAAAAGATTTTTTCGAGGAAGGATCACAGAGCCGGGTGGTCTTAAGCGATGAAGCCGTTTCGATCCTTGATGAGTTTATCAGAGATCCCGGTAACAGACCAATGATCAATGTGGGAGGCAATCTCAGCATTCCGGATGATATCGATCTGAAGCCTTATGACATGGCGTACTTTACGGAACTGAAGAAAGAGAAGGGAATAAATTTCAGATCTTTTTACATTTATCAGGATAATGTGACGGTTTCGGCACTGGGATGGTATACAGTCTATGAACGCATGGAAAGAAAACCCTGTGAGGATTTTTATGTTGAATATACGGCTGAATACATAAGCGATGAATGCCGTGACGGTGAGATAAAGCAGAAGGAGTATTACACAAACAGCGTTGATGAACTCATGGTGAAGGAAACGGGTGAGGGTTACAGCTTCAGTTTCAGGGATCCCGAGAAATGGTTTAATATTCATATCTATGCGGATGATGATTCAAAAATACGCAAACATGATTATATTTTAAGACATGATCAGGGAGCTCATCCGGGAAAGTACGGAGGCGGCCGTTATATTGACCGGAATGTTGATTGGAGCCGGACAGATGACGGGATGTGGGTGCTTGTAACCGATGACGGTGTAAGGGCATGGTTCAGCGATGCGGATACGCTTGTGTTCAGTGACTGAGTACTGTCTTTTATCCAACCAAACGTTCCTACCATTAATGTTGTGGTTGATATGGTTGCCCCCCAACGCCTGGAAGGTATGTTCCTTTCAGACTTCTTCTTTTTTTGCCAATCCACCGCGACAGTGCTCATTTTGCGTTACTGTCTTATGAACACTGCCGTAACTCCGCGGGGCTTTTTTTGCAGTCAAGGATATACCTCCGAAGTTTTACTGGCTGCCTGCAGGATCGCACCCGGAAGTCCGAATTCGTGGGGGAAAGCATACTAAACCCGGAGTCTGATGAATTTAGTACCATACCGGGATGCAGATCACGGAACTTCCGATAATGCAAACGATGCGTCCGTAACATACACCATAAGCCCTGATGCGAACGGAGGAAGAGTTACTCCTGCATCCTTAACAGCCGGCCCGAACGGAAAACCCCGAACGGAAAACTGACATAAATAGTTTTTAAAACCTGCCTTATGTGATAAAATATCAGTATGTACAGGCGAAGGTCGGGTCTTCAGAATTTACTGATATTAGGCTGTGATATCATAGCCATAATGATAAGCCTTGGAATTGCGATGTATATCCGTGACGGGGCTTTTTTGGCGTCCTATGGCGGCAGATCGAGGTATGCGGTCAATCTTGCACCCATGGTTGTTTTTTTTGTGTGTTCAAATCTCATTGTGAATGGCAACCAGGACTTTTATATCAGGGGCCTTTTGATGGAGATGATAAGTGTCATTAAGAACAATATCATCATAATCGCGGGCTGTGCGATCTTTTCTTTTTTCCTGAGGAACTACTATCTTTTTTCAAGACTTTCGATTATATATTTTCTGATCATAGACTGTGTACTTATGTGGGCGATCCACCTGTGCCTTAAGAAACTGATCCCGAAGGTATATTTAAGGCTTCTGCAGGAAAAGAGCCTGATCGTTGTGGGAGACCGCGATTTTATCGCTACCTATATCAAGGATCATGATACCGAAAGGAATTTCCAGGATATCATAGAGGGGGTGGTCCCCTATGATGACAGCGATATAAAATATGACAGCGGTATAAAAGGCGGTGTCATGGAAATAAACGGCCGGGAATATAAGGTTCCGGTAAGTATAGACGGTATCGTGGATTACTGCAGAAACGCATCCCTTGATGAGATCGTCATAGGGTCACAGGGCAGGACCGAAAAGATCATAGCCTCAATCGATGAGATCTCAAAGACCGGCATCACGATACATTACGAGGTAAACATTCCGAGGTTCAAGGGCGGAAGACATGTTATGTTCAGACGGACTGAAAACCTGTATATGGTGACCTATGCCAATCAGATCACCTCGGTGGGCTTTCTCATCATAAAGAGATTAATGGATATACTGGGAGGTATCCTGGGCTGCATTATTCTCTTTGTACTGACCCTTATATTTGCCCCGCTTATTAAGATCGATTCCAAGGGGCCTGTTTTCTTTACACAGGAGAGGATAGGACGAAACGGAAGGGTATTTAAGATCATCAAGTTCAGATCCATGTACCAGGGCGCGGAAAGGGAACAGAAGGAGCTTTCGGAGAAGAATGAGCTAAGCGGTCCGGTCTTTAAGCTCGATAATGACCCGAGGATAACAAAGGTCGGCGCTTTCATGCGAAAGACCTCCATAGATGAGTTTCCGCAGTTCATAAATGTATTAAAGGGCGATATGTCTCTTGTGGGAACAAGACCTCCGACGATGGACGAATTCCGTAAATACAGTCTCAATCATAAAAAGAGGCTGAGTTTCAGACCGGGGCTTACCGGGCTCTGGCAGGTATCGGGCAGGAATGACATAAAGGATTTCGATGATATAGTGGCACTGGATATAGAGTACATAGACAACTGGTCCATTCCGCTTGATATCAAGATTTTATTTAAGACTATCCCTGCAATGCTTAAGGGAAGATAGGAGCAGGATAATGGAAAAGAAGCGTAAGATAGCCATAGCGGGAACGGGATATGTGGGGATGTCCATAGCGACCCTTCTTGCCCAGCATAATGAGGTATGGGCGGTTGACATAATACCGGAGAAGGTGGAGATGATCAATAACAGAAGATCACCCATAGCGGATCCCGAGATAGAGGATTACCTTGCAAACAAAGAACTTGACCTTACGGCCACCCTTGATACAAAAAAGGCATACGAAGGCGCCGACTATGTGGTCATAGCCACCCCCACCAATTATGACTCGAATCTTAATTTTTTCGATACCACGGCGGTGGAGGCAGTGATAAAGCTTGTCATGGAATATGCCCCTGAGGCGATAATGGTGATAAAGTCCACCATACCCGTGGGATACACCGAGAGGATCAGAAAGGAATACGGGTGTGACAACATCCTTTTCAGCCCCGAGTTTTTGAGGGAATCAAAGGCTTTATACGACAACCTCTATCCCTCAAGGATAATAGTGGGTACCGTAGTGGGAGATGAAAGGCTTGAAAAAGCCGCAGAGGATTTTGCCTCACTGCTTAAGGAAGGCGCACTCAAGGAAAACATCGATGTCCTCATCATGGGTCTTACGGAGGCGGAAGCGGTCAAGCTTTTTGCGAATACATATCTTGCCCTCAGGGTGTCCTATTTTAACGAACTTGACACCTATGCCGAGATGAAGGGACTGGATACAAAGAAGATAATCGAGGGTGTCTGCCTGGATCCGAGGATAGGACAGCTTTACAACAACCCCTCCTTCGGATACGGGGGTTACTGTCTTCCCAAGGATACCAAGCAGCTTTTGGCCAATTATGATACGGTTCCCCAGAATCTCATACAGGCCATAGTCGATTCCAACAGGACCAGAAAGGATTTCATAGCCGACAGGGTACTTTCGAAGGCCGGATATTATGATTATTACAATAAAGGAGATTACCGGAAGAATCTTGAGATGAACTGCACCATAGGCGTGTTCAGGCTCACCATGAAATCGAATTCCGATAATTTCAGGCAGAGCTCCATTCAGGGGGTAATGAAGAGGATAAAGGCAAAAGGAGCCACAGTTGTGGTCTATGAACCCTCACTTGAAGACGGGACCACTTTTTTCGGCAGCAGGATAGTGAATGATATTGATGAATTCAAACGTATCTGCGACGCGATCATAGCAAACAGGTATGACAGCGTGCTTGATGACGTGGCGGATAAGGTATATACAAGGGATCTGTTCAGAAGGGATTGAGTGTTTTGAGGGACTGGTACGGAATTGTCGACAGACTGAAAAACGGGTTTTTCGATCATGACAGCGAAAAACTCTTATTTTCCGTGCAGAAAATCGAAGCGGAGATCCCGGTAAACGATGTTTTCGACGGATCCTTTGAGATAAACAGCAAAGGCGGGCGCGAAGTTCACGGAAGGGTTTTTACCTCCTGCATGCGTCTCGTCTGCATGACAGGTGAATTTGAGGCAGCCCATGCCGAGGTGAAATACGGTTTCGACTCCACCGGACTTGAACCCGGCTCGGTCATAAAGGGCGATATACAGATAGTATCGGATGCGGGGGAGTATTATATCCCCTTTGTCTTTTCGATAGTGAGAAGCATATCAAAAACAAGCTACGGTAAGGTCAAGAATCTGTTTCATTTTTCCAATGCCGCACAGATGGAATGGAAGGAAGCGGTAAATCTTTTTTATTCGGACGAATTCAAATACATATTTGAGGGTAATGACAGGATCCATTTCGATAAATACAGGGGTTATTCAATGATCCCCGGAAATGAGCTGAACGTGGAACTGTTTTTAAGGGCCATCAGAAAAAAGCAGAAGATCGGGTTTAAGACCGAGCGGAGTACCTATGAGTTTCTGAATGTGGGTTCGGACCTCAAATGCGAGATATCGGTAAAAAAGAGTACCTGGGGCTATATAGATATTACGGTTTCCGCGGATGTGCCTTTCATCGAGCTCGATAAGGAAAGGATCACGGCGGAAGATTTTCTCGGGAATATTTATCTGCTTACCTTCTATCTGAGGGAAGAAAAGCTCCATGCGGGGAAAAACTACGGGAAGATAAAGTTAACATCCGCCGAGGGAAAAGAGCTTGAGATAGAGATAATCGCCTCCTACAGGGAAAGCGACGCCCAGGCAAAGATCGTACGACGTGAGATGCAGAATCTTACCGTCAGGCTCATGCAGCTCTATCTTTCCTTCAGGACCAAGCAGATCAACTCCGGCACCTGGGTAAAGGATTCCATGCGCATCGTGGAGAGGATGAACTCAGTTAACGTAAAGAACCCTATTTCGAGACTGTATCAGACCCAGCTTCTGCTCGTTGAGGGAAGGGTCACCGAGGCCAAATGGATACTGGAACATGTGGCGGCGGAAATGAACATTACGGACAGAGGAGATGAAACATACTGTTATTTCAGATATCTCTGCACCCTGTACAGCAGGGAGGAAAACTTTGTCAATGAAGTCTGTGCCGAGATCGAAAAGATATACAATTACAGGTGCAAGAGTCCTTTCATACTCTGGATCTTAATATATCTTGACGAGGAACTGTCCAATAATTCACCCAAAAAGATCAGCCTTATAGAGGAACAGTTTAAAAGATCCTGCTCCAGTCCCATACTCTATGTGGAGGCATATAATTACTTCACCGCCAATCCCGCCTCCCTCAACAAACTGACGGGGTTCGAACTTCAGGTGATAAACTTTGCCCTCAGGCATTTCATACTTGACAGGGAGCTGTTAAACCAGCTGATATACCTTGCGGGAAGGGTAAAGACACCTTCAAAGCTTCTCATAGAGGTGATGGAAAAGGCTTACGACCTCACGGGGAATGATAAGATCGTGGAGACCATCTGCTCGCTTCTCATCAAGAACAACATGACCGATAAAGTGTACTTTAAATGGTACAGCCTCGGCGTGGAGAAGGACGTCAATATCACAAGGCTCTATGAGTATTACATGTATTCCATTCCCTTTGACTATGACAAACTGATCCTGAAACCCGTCATACTGTATTTCGGGTTCCGAAATGATCTCGGATATGAGAAGATGGCTCTTCTGTATGCCAATCTGATAGAGCATAAAGCGCAGAATCCCTCTCTCTATGAATCAAACAGGGAAAAGATGATCGCCTTTGCCGTTTCCCAGATCGAGGAAGAGCATATGAACAGGGAGCTTTCCGTGATCTATGAGGATGCCCTGTTCGTGCAGCTGATAAAACCCGAGCTTGCAAGACATTTTGTGCGGATCCTTCTTTCACATGAAGTGGCGGTAAAGGATGAAAGCATCGTAAAGGTAGTGATCATCGAAGAGGCCCTTAAAAAGGAAAGAGAGTATCCGGTCGAAAGGGGATATGCCTATCCCGTCATATATACGAGAGAGTTCACCGCCTTCTATGAGGACAAAAAGGGAAACAGATATGTTGCCGAAAACAGGGATTTTCACAGGGTAATGGAAGATGCCCTGTTTATAAGGGTCGTTCAGGATCACGTGACAAACGATCCGGGTTTTGCCCTCTATGTATGCAATCTCAGACACAGATATGTTGTCATAGATCATGAGAACGTGGACTATTTCAGGGAACTGACCGATTCCGACGAGATAAGGGAGAGCTACAAGGAAGATATCAGGATGGGGCTTATAAGGTACTATTCCGACAACAACATGCTCTCGGCTCTCGACGAATATATAATAAACTTAGATCCTAAGAAATTAAGCGCAAGAGACCGGGCGGAACTTATCGATCATATGGTAAGAAGGGGAATGTATGACAGGGCATATGAGCTCATTACCATATACGGCGCCGAAGAGATAGTGTCGAAGATCTGCGTGAAGATCTGTTCACACATGATAGCAAGAAAAGACGAGACCGCGGATCCCATGCTCATCAAATTTGCCTACTATGCCTTTGTTAACGGCAAGTATGATATTCTGACCATAAGATATCTTACCGGGCATTTCGAGGGACTAACCAAGGAAATGAGAAACCTGTGGAAGGCCGCTTCCCAGATGGAAGTGGAATGCCAGGAGCTTCGGGAAAAACTGCTGATACAGATGATGTATACGGGCACCACCATCGGGGAAAAATCAGAGCTTTTCGAGGAGTATGTAAAGGAAGGATCAAGGACCGATGTGGAGCTTTCCTATCTTTCCTATCAGGCTTATGATTATTTTGCAAGGGAAAGGGTCACGGATGACCGGGTCTTCTATCATCTAATAAAGAACTACAGAAGGGGCGAGACTTTAAACGATGCCGGAAAACTGGCACTTCTTAAGTACTATGCGGCGGATAATTCCGCCATCCGCAAAAAGGATACGGAATCCGAAAAGTCCGGGAAGACTCCGGATCACGGTGAAGCCGACAAGGCAAGGAAAAGGAGCGAGCGGATCAAGGATATGCTCAGGGAATTCCTGCTTGAGTATCTGCATAAGAACTGTCATTACAGATTCTTTGCCTCTTACAGGGACCTTGTTCCCGAGCTTGCTTCCTACGAGGACAAGACCATAATAGAATACAGGAGCGATCCTTCCCACAGGGTATTTCTGCATTACATCATAGAACAGAGCGAGCAGGAGAAGGAGCATTACGTTACCGAGGAGATGACACCCCTCTTTGGAGGCATATTCTCCAAGGAATTCGTCCTGTTTTTCGGTGAAAACCTGCAGTATTACATAATGGATGAGAGCGACGGGCAGCAGCGGCTCACCTTCAGCGATGCCATAAGCATATCCGAGACCAATTTTTCGGAGGATACTTCAAGATATAATCTCTTAAATGATATGGTGGTGGCAACCACGCTTCAGGATGATGAGACGGTGTTCAGGCTGATGGAGGAATACGCCGAAGCCGATTATTTTGCGGAGCACGCCTTTACGATCATATAACACTTACAGGCCGGATAAATGAACGAAAAAAGATATGTGGTCGGGTATGACCTTAATGACACGGTCACACAGATCAGCTATTCCGAACTGAACAGGGAAGCACCGATGTCGGTGGCAAAAGAGGGCAGCGAGAGAAAACTCGGTATCCCTACTGTCGTATGCAAACGAAAGGGTGTCAGCCAGTGGTACTATGGAAACGATGCGGAGGAGGTTGCGAAAAAAGGCTCCGGAATGCTCGCAACAAAGCTTCTCGGTGTGGCACGAGCCGGCGGTAAATATGAGGTGGAGGGGCAGGCTTATGATGCCTCGGATCTTCTGGTCCTCTTTGTCAGAAGGACCCTGACGGAGTTGTCCCTCTCCGCAGACCCTGAGCAGATCGTTTCCTTAGTGATCACTGTGGATGTGCTTGATGAAAAGACCATTGAGCTTCTTGACAAGGTTGCTTCTGCCCTGCCCTTAAACAGGGACAGGATCCGCTATAACACCTACGCCGACAGTATATACCAGTACATGATCCACCAGCCCGAGGAGCTGTGGGAAAAGGATGTTTTTGTCTTTGACTACAGCGGAAAGGGCCTTCACGGTCAGGATTTCAGGATAAACAAAAATACTACTCCGAAGGTCGGACTGATGGAGGAGTTTGAGTTTGAAGAAATAAGGATGCCGGACATCATGCTGGGCAGTTCGCCGAAGCCCGAAGACATAGAGGAATTTGACGAGGACGTGCTGGTGAAGATCCACGGATTCTTTGTCGGAAAGAGCATAAGCACCGTTTATCTGCTGGGAGAGGGCTTCGATCCCGGATACCTAAACAAGACCGTCAAATACATGTGCATGGGAAGAAGGGTCTTCCAGGGAAAGAATCTCTATGCAAAGGGCGCATGCTTCTTTGCAAGGGACAGGGCGGTGAATTCCTCCTATCTGTCGGATTTTGTCTTCCTGGGAAAGGACAAGCTCAAATTCAATCTCGGCATCATAATGGAGAGAAACGGAAACGAGGAGTATATCGCTGTGGCCGACGGCGGCGAGAACTGGTTCGAAGCCGGAAAGACCATAGAGATGCTCTTAAGGGAAGGGAATGAGATCATGATGATCATTACTCCCCTTAACGGAAAGGATAAAAAGAACTTAAGGATGGTGCTTGACGGACTGCCGGAAAGACCGATGAAAGCCACCAGGATAAGGCTCAGGATAGAATTCAGCTCCGAGACCGCCTTAAAGGCTACCGCCTGGGATATGGGATTCGGGGATATCTTTCCCTCAAGCGGCCTTAAATGGGAGGAAACCCTTGATATAGAAAGCAATGATACACTTAAGGGGAAATGATCACCTATGACGGATATGATACTGTGCCATCATGCACTTGCAAAAAATCCATATTTCTTCGTCCCCTTCGGCGTTAACATCTATTCCATCGAGGAGCTGTGTTATCTGCTGTCTACAGACGCCTATCTTATAGACGAGGATGTGAAGGATGAGAAACTCTGTGATTTTCTCATCTATGAAGCGGGTATGCCCGAGCTTGGGGAGCAGCTTAAGGAGATGCTTAATGAGGGCACAAGCACAGGGGAGTTTGTTTCGGCTATACTTGAGTCCTATCCCTACTGCACTAAGGAGGAACTTCGCGACGTAAGACAGATCCTTGTGGATAATGCCGGAATGGATAAGGGAAGAAAGCATAAGATACGGGGCGACAATATGCTGCGTGCCGGAAGATATATGCACGCCCTTGAGGAATACCGGTATATCCTTGACAGGATGGATCAGGAGGATAAGGGAAACGGGTTCCATGATGATGAGCTCTACGCACAGATACTTCACAACATGGGCACTGCCTATGCAAGGCTGTTTCTGCTTGAGAGGGCTTCGGAATGCTACTACGAGGCCTATGGCATTTCCCATGAAAAAAGATCCCTGATCGAATACCTGACCGCCATGAGGGTGATGCTTAAGAAGGAACAGTATGACAGGCTTGTTTTGCGGCACGGCTTTGATGATGATGTGGTGGATGCCGTGGAGGAAAACGTTAATAAGTACAGCGAGCCCGGGGAAGGTTCGGAAAGGCTTAAGAGACTTGAGGAGCTTAAGGAAAAAAAGACCTCCGGAAAAGTCTCGGAGTATTACAGACTTGTGGACAGGACTCTTGAAGAGTGGAAGCAGGAATACAAGAGAAGCATGATGATAGGTAAATAGTCAAGGGACAGCATTAAACACGGGACAGCATTTATGAAGTTTTTCGACTGGATCAAAAAGACCCTCGGCTTTGACGAGGATGAATATGAAAATGATGATTTTTTCCTGAAGGATCTCAAGACGGGTGAATCCGCCGAGGCCATGACGGAGGTTTTAAGCTCCGTTTCTCTCAAGAGAGAGAACATGAACGTGATGGATTACAGGGACCGGGAGAGATTCGTAAGGGACCACTGTGAGCAGATGACTGCCTGCTCAAAGGATATAGAAGAGCAGAAGCTTGAATATACGGTGGTGATGGAGCATCTGAGTGATATAGAGCTCATAACCGGGCTTTCGGAGCCCGAGCTTGACAGGCTTGTGGCAGGTGCCGATAAGATCATAGATATCGAAGAAGCGGAAAAAAAGTACAAAAGGCCCGTGAGCAAGATATCCGAGGCACAGTACAGGGAAATGCAGCGTTACGAGACGGACGGCATCATGCCCGAGGCTCTTGACAGGCTCACCGAGAGCGAAATGAACCAGATGAAGATCAAGAGGGACTTAAACCTTCTTGAAGGCGAGAAGGGAGCCCTTGCATATCAGAGAAAGGAAGAAAGCAGGCGGGCGGTCAACTCAAAGACAGTGTGTCTCCTTCTGGTAGTCATTTGTGTGCTGATCTTTGCTCTGCTTCTGTTTCTGCAGAATACCCTGCATATGGATGTGAGGCTTGGGATAATCGGCCTGCTTGCGGTTCTTGCCCTGGGACTTACCGCAGTGTTTGTGATATACCAAAATGCAAGGAGCGAACAGGAAAGGGCTGAAAGAAAGCTTAACAGGGCCATAGTCCTTCAGAACAAGGCCAAGGTCAAATATGTGAACGCAACAAACCTGATCGATTATTATTATTCCAAATACAATGTCAACAGTTCCTATGAACTGAGATATATGTGGGAAAAATTCCTTGAGGAAAAAAAGGCCAGGAATCATTCAGAGGAAGTGGCAAAACAGATGGAGAAGGCAAGGATCGATCTTCTAAACGCACTGAGAAAACACGGGGTGAAGGAGCCCTCGGTCTTTGTGTATCAGCCCACTCTTTTAACCGATGAGGATGAGATGACGGAGATGAGGCACAGCCTGATAATCCAGAAACAGCGCCTTAAAAAGGGAATGGATTTCAACAGCTATAACCTGGATAATTCCAAGAAGGAGATCGAGAGGCTTGTCAAGGATTATCCCCAGTATGCAAGGGAGATACTTGCCATCGTATCCCAGTATGAGTAGGCGGGGCGTCCGGTACATGTTGATTTATGAGATAAAAAATGATAGCATTACGGGGTGTTTTTACAGAAGGAGGAAGCTATGACGGAATATAAGCCCATAAAAGAGGGAAAGGTCAGGGAGATCTATGATGTGGGAGAGAACCTGATACTGGTAGCCACCGACAGGATAAGCTGTTTTGATGTGATACTTGACAACGAGGTCACGGACAAGGGCGTGATCTTAAATAAGATGTCTGAGTTCTGGTTTTCGATGACCGAGGATATCGTAAAGAATCACATGATCAGCACGGATGTGAAGGATATGCCGGAGTTTTTCAGAAATGACCGGTTTAAGGGACGCAGCATGTTAGTAAGGAAGCTTGATATGCTCCCCGTAGAGTGCATAGTAAGAGGCTATATCACCGGATCGGGATGGGAGAGCTATAAAAAAGACGGAACGGTATGTTCCATAAAGCTCCCGGAGGGACTTAAGGAATCGGAGAAGCTTCCCGAACCCATATACACTCCCTCTACCAAGGCAGAGATCGGTGACCATGATGAAAATATCTCCTTTGAGCAGAGCGTCAGTTACCTTGAAAAAAGGTTTCCCGGGAAGGGACCGGAATATGCGCAGAAGCTTAAGGAATATACCATTGCCCTTTATAAGAAATGTGCGGATTATGCCCTTTCAAAGGGAATAATCATAGCGGATACAAAGTTTGAGTTCGGTCTTTCGCCGGATGGAGAGATCATCCTCGGTGATGAGATGCTGACTCCCGATTCTTCGAGATTTTGGCCCAGGGAAGGTTATGAACCCGGCAAATCCCAGCCCTCCTTTGACAAACAGTTTGCAAGGGATTATCTGAAAGCCAATAAGGACGCGGGATGGAAGCTTCCCGGGGAAACAGTTGATAAGACCATAGAAAAGTACAGACAGGCATATGAACTGTTAACGGGAAGAAAGGAGCTTTGATGGATACGGACAGATATATAAGCCCTTTGTCGGAGCGTTATGCAAGTCCTGAGATGCAGTATATCTTCTCGCAGGATATGAAGTTTAAGACATGGAGAAGGCTGTGGATAGCACTTGCCGAGACCGAGATGGAACTGGGTCTTTCGGAAAACGGAAAGCCCGTCATCACACAGGAGATGATAGACGAGCTTAAAAGCCACAGTGAAGACATCAATTATGATGTTGCAAAAAAACGGGAAAAAGAAGTCCGTCATGATGTCATGAGCCATGTATATGCCTATGGCGTTCAGTGCCCGAAGGCAGCAGGCATAATACATCTGGGAGCCACCTCCTGCTATGTGGGTGATAATACGGACATTATAGTGATGACCGAGGCTCTCAGGCTTGTGAGGAAAAAGCTTCTTAATGTTATAGACAGGCTCAGGGGATTTGCGGATACCTACAAGGCTCTTCCCACCCTTGCCTTCACGCATTTTCAGCCGGCACAGCCCACAACCGTCGGAAAGCGGGCGACCCTCTGGATAAACGAATTCATGCTGGATCTGGAAGAGCTTGATTTTGTCCTCGGTTCCATGAAGCTTCTCGGCTCAAAGGGAACCACGGGAACACAGGCAAGTTTCCTTGAGCTCTTTGATGGGGATCAGGAAAAGATCGACAGGATAGATCCCATGATAGCACAGAAAATGGGATTCAGGGAATGCTTCCCCGTAAGCGGCCAGACCTATTCGAGGAAGGTGGATACAAGGGTTGCCAACGTCCTTGCAGCCATTGCCGCAAGTGCACATAAGATGTCAAACGACATCAGGCTTCTGCAGCATTTAAAGGAGGTAGAGGAACCCTTCGAAAAGAATCAGATCGGATCCTCGGCCATGGCCTATAAGCGAAACCCCATGAGGAGTGAAAGGATCGCTTCACTTGCCAGATATGTGATGATAGACGCGCTGAATCCCGCCATAACCTCGGCCACACAGTGGTTTGAGAGAACCCTGGATGATTCGGCAAACAAGAGGCTCTCAATACCGGAGGGATTTCTGGCTGCGGACGGGATCCTGGATCTTTGCATAAATGTTGTAACGGGCCTTGTGGTAAATGACAGGGTAATAAACAGACATCTGATGAGTGAGCTTCCCTTTATGGCCACCGAGAACATAATGATGGATGCGGTCAAGAACGGTGCCAGCCGTCAGGATATGCATGAAAAGATCAGAAAGCTTTCAATGCAGGCGGGTGAGAACGTCAAAAAGAAAGGCCTTGAGAATAATCTTCTGGATCTCATAGCGGATGATGAGGAATTCGGTGTCACGAAAGAGGCGCTTGAAGAGATAATGGATCCGAAGAAATATACCGGAAGATCCGAAATACAGGTTGAGAGATATCTGCGTGAATATGTGGATCCGGTGCTTTCGGAGAACCGTGATCTGTTGGGAGTAAGCTCGCAGATAAACGTCTGAACTTAATGGTTTGTTTTTATGTTTGAGGAGGAAATATTATGGTTAAAGCGATCGTAGGTGCCAACTGGGGTGATGAGGGAAAAGGCAAGATCACCGATATGCTTGCGGGTGATGCGGACATAGTCATTCGTTTTCAGGGCGGAGCGAATGCGGGTCATACCATCGTCAACAATTACGGAAAATTTGCGCTGCACACACTTCCTTCCGGAGTGTTCTATCAGAATATGGTTAACATAATAGGAAACGGTGTCGCACTCAATGTTGACATACTCTTCAATGAGATAAAGGACATCATGTCAAAGGGAGTTCCGAAACCGAAGCTTCTCATTTCGGACAGGTGTCAGCTGGTGATGCCCTATCATATCGCCTTTGATGCCTATGAAGAGGAGAGGCTTAAGGGGCAGTCCTTCGGTTCCACGAAATCGGGCATAGCACCTTTTTATTCCGACAAATATGCAAAGATCGGCTTCCAGGTAAGCGAGCTTTTCATGGATGAGGGTTCCTTAAGGGACAAGATCCGCAGGGTATGCGAGATCAAAAATGTTATGTTAACCGATCTCTATCATAAGGATCCCCTGGATGAGGAAGAGCTCTTTAAGACCATGATGGAGTACAAAGAAAAGGTGGAGCCTTACATCTGCGATACCTCGGCTTATCTTTACAAAGCCGTAAAAGAGGATAAAAAGATCCTTCTTGAGGGGCAGCTTGGCTCATTAAAGGATCCGGATCACGGGATATATCCCATGGTAACTTCTTCTTCCACGCTGGCAGCCTTCGGAGCCATAGGAGCGGGACTGCCGCCTTATGAGATCAAAAAGGTGATCACGGTATGCAAGGCTTATTCTTCGGCGGTAGGAGCAGGTGCCTTTGTTTCCGAGATATTCGGAGATGAGGCGGATGAACTGAGAAGACGCGGAGGCGACGGCGGAGAGTACGGAGCCACCACGGGACGTCCCAGGAGAATGGGATGGTTTGACTGCGTCGCATCAAAATACGGCTGCAGGATGCAGGGAGCCACGGATGTGGCCTTTACGGTGCTGGATGTTCTCGGGTATCTTGATGAGATCCCGGTATGCGTCGGATATGAGATAGACGGTGAGGTCACGGAGGACTTCCCGGTAACCTGGAAGCTTGAAAAGGCAAAGCCCGTGCTTGAAGTACTGCCGGGATGGAAGGAAGACATACGAGGGATCCGTGAATATGACAGACTGCCAAAGAACTGCAGGAACTATATAGAGTTTATCGAAAGACACATCGGATTTCCCATCACCATGATCTCAAACGGTCCGGGAAGAGATGATATCATATACAGGGAGAGCAGTATTAAATAACGGCCCGATCGGGACTTTCGGGAGAACTGTCTCTTTCCGGTACGGAGTCGGAGTATTAAATGATCAGGGAAAAAAACGGAATAAATAACAGACAGGATAACGGGCAGGTGTTAAAGAACACCTGTCTGTTTATGATAGAGCTTCTGCCGGTGATCCTTTCGGTCTTTATGATCTTCGGATTTTCCGCGGATACCGGGGATGAGTCCTCAAAACTCAGCCTGATAGTGTCGGAGAAGCTTATCGGTTTTCTGAGAAGGATCATTTACAGGGACACTTCTTCTTTTGATACGGGGGTCATTACCGATCCATATGCGGCCTTAAGATTTGAACCCCTTGTAAGGAAGGCGGCCCATGTGTTTGAATATGCTCTTTTAGGACTGTTTTCCTCTGTTTTCCTTTTTTTCAGAAAACTTAAGGACAGGGCCTTGATGCTCTTTTCTCTGTGCTTCTGTTTTATCGTGTCGGTATCGGATGAGCTGTATCAGCTGTCCGTACCCGAAAGAAGCGGCTCCGTAAGGGATGTTTTCATTGACCTTTCCGGTTCTTTCCCGGCCATAGCCCTGTTTATCCTTATCCTTAAGCTTATCCGGAAAATTAAAGAGGATTATCGGTTTTGATTTCGTATATAAATAATAGAGACCGGACAGTTTGAAGGGACGATAGTGGCGATATGCTGATACGGGAATTGGTTGAACAACACGAAAAAGAATATTTAAGTCCTTATGCAACTCTCAGCGTAAATTCAAAGGGACGGGATGTCCCTGAGGAGGAGTGCGATATAAGGCCTGTTTTTCAGAGAGACAGGGACAGGATACTGCACAGCAAGAGTTTCAGAAGGCTCAAGGATAAGACCCAGGTCTTTCTGACTCCCGAAGGAGATCATTACAGGACAAGGCTTACCCATACCTTAGAGGTGTCACAGAACGCAAGGACGATAGCAAAGGCCCTAAGGCTCAATGAGGATCTTACCGAGGCCATTGCTCTGGGACACGATCTGGGACATACCCCCTTCGGACATGCGGGGGAAAGAGCTCTGGACAGATGCTGCATGCAGGGCTTCAAGCATAACGTACAGTCAAAAAGGGTCGTTGAGGTACTTGAAAAGGACGGTAAGGGCCTGAATCTTACCTGGGAGGTAAGGGACGGGATACTTAATCACCAGACCCATTCCATGCCTTCAACCCTGGAAGGAAAGATCGTAAGGCTTTCGGATAAGATAGCATATATCCATCACGACATGGATGATGCACTCAGAGCCGGGGTGCTTACGGAGGAGGATCTTCCGAAGGAGCTTCGAAACACCCTCGGAAAGACCACCACGAGGCGCCTTGACACCATGATCCATGACGTTATCACCTTCAGCTCGGGAAAACCCGAGATCGGGATGTCCAAAGAGATACATGAAGCGATGACAGAGCTTCGGCTGTTTATGTTCGACAATGTCTATACCAACCCCATCGTCAAGCAGGAGGAGGTAAAGGCGGAAAAGCTGGTTGAGAATCTTTATGAGTATTTCCTCAGGGAGTTTGACAGGATGCCGGAGGAATACAAACGGCTTATGAACGAGAACGGCGAGAGTAAGGACAGGGTTGTCTGCGATTATGTGTCATCAATGTCCGACCGGTATGCGATATCGGTCTTTGACGATCTGTACATGCCGAAAAGCTGGGCATATTAAGGATGGTTTAAATGCATTATTCACAGGAGATAATAGATGAGATATGCAGAAGAAATGACATCCTTGATGTTGTTTCTTCCCATGTAAAGCTTACCAGAAAGGGGAGCAATTACTTCGGATTATGCCCTTTTCACAGTGAGAAGACAGGTTCATTCTCCGTTTCGCCGTCAAAGCAGATCTATCACTGTTTCGGCTGCGGGGCAGGCGGAAGCGTCATAACCTTCGTCATGAACATGGAGAATTTTTCCTTTACCGAAGCCATAGAATATCTGGCCGAAAGGTCGGGAATGACCCTCCCCAAGCCTGTGGAATCAAAGGAGCAGAGGGAAAAGGAATCACTTCGAAGCCGCATACTTGAGATCAACAGAGAGGCGGGTAAGTTCTATTTTTACATGCTCAGACAGGAAGCGGGAAAAAGAGCCCATGACTATTTGACGAACAGAGGACTTTCGGAGGAGACGATAAAGAATTTCGGACTCGGATATGCTAAGACGGGAACCAACAATGTCTATGGATATTTAAAGGGTAAAGGCTTTGATGATGAGGTATTAAAACAGTCGGGACTTTTCAATGCCGATCCCAAAAAGGGTTTTCTTGACAAGTTCTGGAACAGGGTCATCTTTCCCATAATGGATATACAGAACAGGATCATAGGCTTCGGAGGAAGGGTAATGGGAGACGGGGAGCCCAAGTACTTAAATTCTCCGGAGACCGTGGTATTTGACAAGGGCCGGAATCTTTACGGACTTAATTTTGCAAGATCCTGTAAAAAGAACAATCTCATAATCTGTGAGGGCTATATGGATGTTATCACCATGCATCAGGCCGGTTTTAACCAGACCGTTGCCTCGCTGGGAACAGCCCTTACGGTTGCCCAGGCCAACCTGATCAAAAGATACGCGGATGAAGTATTTGTCTGTTACGATTCGGATGAGGCGGGGATAAAAGCGGCATTAAGGGCCATACCGATCCTTCGGGATACCGGGCTTAAGTGCAGGGTCATTGATCTGAATCCTTATAAGGATCCGGATGAATTCATTAAAAATCTCGGATCCGAAGAACTGGAAAAAAGGATGGAAGATGCGGAAAATGCCTTCTTCTATGAGATAAGGATGGATGAAAGGGATTTTGACTTAAAGGATCCCGATGACAAGACAAAGTTTTATAAAAATATCGCCCAGAGGCTATTGCAGCTTCCGGATGCCATCACCAGAGACAACTATCTGGAGGCTGTGGCCGATAAGTATCATATAAGTGAGGACAGTCTGAATGATATGGTCAAAAAACAGGCTGTTCGTGCGGAGAATATCAGGGTATATGAAAGACCCGGGCAGTTAAATCCCAAAAAAGAGATCGAGAGAGGGTGCTTAAAGGTTCAGAAGAACCTGTTGACCTGGCTTTGCGATGATAAAGCCCTCTATGATATCGTAAGGCAGTATGTGAAGCCCGACGATTATTCCGATGGATTCTGCAGGGAACTTGCCGAAGGGATCTATCGGATGCTTGAGGAAAAAAAGCTGAATCCCGCCCTGCTCATAAGCAGATACGAGGATGAGGAAAGGCAGCGGGAGGCAGCGGATGTGCTTAATTCCACCCCGGATGTTCCCGATGATCCCGCAGATAAGGACAGAGCGCTTAAGGACCTGATAATAAAGATCCTTTCGGATCCTTTGCCGGGGTCCGGAGATTCCGGCGGCATTCTGGCAGCCATAGAGAGAAAGAAAAGGGTCGAAGGCCTGAAAGCGGAGTTTGCCGGAAAACGTCTTTTATGAGAAAAATAAATCATATAACAGAGAGGAAGAAAAAATATGGATGAGAATCTGCAGGCACAACTGGAAGAAAAGCTCAATGAGCTTATCAAGCAGGGGAAAAAGAAGAAAAATGTCGTAGAAAATGCGGATATACAGGAAATCTTCGGTGATATGGAGCTTACCGAGGAAAACTATGAAAAGATCTATGACACCCTTGAGCAGAACGGAATAGATCTTCTGCAGATGACGGCAGAGGATGCCATGCTTCCCGAGGATGATGACGATGAGGACATCATTCTTTCCGAGGAAGAGGAGATCGATGTGGAAAACATAGATCTTTCGGTTCCGGAGGGCGTCAGCGTTGAGGATCCCGTAAGGATGTATCTTAAGGAGATAGGCAAGGTGCCCCTTCTTACAGGTGAAGAAGAGATCGAGCTTGCAAAGAGGATGGAGAAGGGCGACGAAGAAGCCAAGAAACGTCTTGCGGAAGCAAATCTCCGTCTCGTTGTCAGTATTGCAAAGAGGTATGTGGGAAGAGGCATGCTGTTCCTTGACCTTATCCAGGAAGGAAATCTGGGTCTTATTAAGGCCGTGGAAAAATTTGACTATACCAAGGGATATAAGTTTTCAACCTATGCAACCTGGTGGATCAGACAGGCCATCACAAGAGCAATTGCGGATCAGGCAAGGACCATAAGGATCCCCGTACATATGGTGGAAACCATAAACAAGCTGACAAGGGTCAACAGGCAGCTCCTTCAGGAACTGGGACGTGAACCCACCCCCGAGGAAACGGCAAAAGAGATGAATCTTCCCGTTGAGAGAGTAAGGGATATACTTAAGATCTCCCAGGAGCCGGTGTCCCTTGAAACTCCCATAGGTGAGGAAGAGGATTCACATCTTGGGGATTTCATTCAGGACGAACAGGTTCCGGTGCCTGCCGAAGCCGCTGCATTTACCCTTTTAAAAGAGCAGCTTGATGAGGTATTGAGCACCCTTACGGAGAGGGAGCAGAAGGTGCTTGAGCTGCGGTTCGGTTTAAATGACGGAAGAGCAAGGACCCTCGAAGAAGTGGGAAAGGTATTTAACGTTACCCGTGAGAGGATAAGACAGATAGAAGCCAAGGCACTCCGTAAGTTAAGGCATCCCAGCAGATCCAAGAAGCTTAAGGATTATCTGGATTGAAAGGAAACAGGATGAAGCTGTCAGAAAGGCTGGCGGCGGTTGCTGCCATGGTCACGCCCGGAAACGGTGTCTGCGATGTGGGCTGCGATCACGGTTTTCTTGCCATATATCTTGTGGAAAAGGACATAGCTCCCTTTGTATATGCTGCGGACATAGGCAAAGGTCCCTTAGACCACGCCATTGTGAACATTAAGGAAAGCGGCTGTTCCTCCCGGATAAAGACCGTCTTAAGTGACGGCTTAAAGGCGCTTAAGCCCGGATCTGCGGAAAGCGTTGTAATGGCGGGCATGGGCGGTCCCCTGATGACGGAGATAATAAAGGGATCCCCGGAGTTTATTGAAAAGACCGAAGAACTCATTTTACAGCCCCAGTCGGAAATAGCGATGGTAAGGCATTTTCTAAAGGATAGCGGATTTAAGATCATTTCCGAGAACATGGTCTTCGAGGATGATAAGTTCTATCCCGTAATGAAAGCCAGGCACGGTATGATGGACTGGGACAGGGAGATATATTTCAGATACGGGAAGATCCTGCTTAAGGAAAGAAATCCCGTGCTCCTCCAGTTTTTATATCTTCAGAAAAAAAGCCTTAAGGAACTTCTTGCCGGGCTTGAAGGCAAAAGGGATGAGATAGCCGGATCCCTTACGTCGGGAAAGCAGGAGGAGAGAGGAAACTTAGAGAGGATAGATGACAGGATAGATGAAGTGAAAAAGGATATCCTGCATAACGAAGAAGCCATCGCCATGATGGAAGAAAGAAACCCGGTGGAGATAGACAGGATACTTCAGTAGAACCGTGCGGCAGGATCTGCTTTAACGGGATCCGGCCGGGCAGGATTTCGGAAATCCGTTTACCATATAAGAGAGAATAAAAGAAAAACACAGAAAGGGGAAGGATCATGAATGATGAAAAGGTAAGGGTTACGGTAGGAGATGTTGAAAAGGAGTATGAAAAAGGCACCACCTATGAGGAGATAGCAAAGGATTTCCAGAGCGGATACGATCACAGGATCATACTCGCCTATGCAGACGGAAAACTAAACGAGCTGATCAAAAAGGTAAAGAAGGACTGCAATATATCCTTTGTGACCCTCATCGACCAGATAGGATACCAGACCTATAAGAGGAGTGCCTGTCTGATCCTCGTAAAGGCTTTTTCCGATGTTGTCGGGGAAGATAAGATCAAAAAGTTCAAGATCGAATTCTCAATGGGCAAGGGTTATTTCTGCAGTACGAAGGGAGATTTTACCCTTAATGACGAGCTTGTCAAAAAGGTTAAGGAAAGAATGGATGAGCTTGTAAAAGCCGATCTTCCCATCGAAAAGAGATCCATGGACATAGCCGATGCCATCGAGCTCTTTAAGAGCCATAACATGACGGACAAGGAAAAGCTGTTCCGTTACAGAAGGGCTTCAAAAGTCAATGTGTATACCCTTGACGGGTATAACGATTATTATTACGGATACATGGTACCCTCAACGGGATATGTTACGGCCTATGAACTGGTCACCTATGACGACGGATTCATGCTGTGTCTTCCCGCAAGGAAGGAACCCACCGTTGTGGCACCCTTTGTACCCCAGGAAAAACTGTACAGGACCATGAGGGAATCAACGGAATGGGCTGATAATCTGGGTATCATGACCGTGGGCGACCTTAACGAATATATCTGCAATGATAATATAAACAACCTTATCCTCGTGCAGGAGGCAATGCAGGAGAGTAAGATAGCCAGTATCGCCCAGGATATAGTCGCAAGAAAAGGCGTCAAGTTTGTCATGATAGCGGGACCTTCATCCTCGGGAAAGACCACCTTCTCCCACAGATTAAGCGTCCAGCTCAGGGCTCACGGCATGAGACCTCACCCCATCGCTCTTGATAATTATTTTAAGAACAGGGAGGACACCCCTCTTGACGAAGACGGAAATTATAATTTCGAATGTCTCGAGGCTCTTGATATAAAAGGCTTCAATGATGACATGACGGCTCTTCTGAAAGGAGAGAGGGTGGAACTTCCCACCTTTAACTTTAAGACCGGAAAGAGGGAATACAAGGGAGATTTCAAAGAGCTTTCGGAGGATGAGATCCTTGTCATTGAAGGGATACACGGCCTCAATGAGAAAATGAGCTATGCCCTTCCAAAAGAGAGTAAGTATAAGGTATATATAAGCGCACTCACGACCCTTAATGTGGATGAGCATAACAGGATAGCCACAACAGACGGAAGACTCATAAGGAGGATGGTGAGAGATAACAGGACAAGGGGAACCTCAGCCAGGAATACCCTTGCAATGTGGGGCTCGGTAAGAAGAGGTGAGGAAGAGAACATCTTCCCCTTCCAGGAATCCGCAGATGCAATGTTCAATTCGGCACTGATCTATGAGCTTTCGGTATTAAAGCAGTTTGCGGAACCGCTGCTGTTTGCCATAGGAAAAGAAGATTCGGAATATCAGGAAGCAAAGAGACTGCTCAAGTTCCTTGAATACTTTGTGGGCGTCACCAGCGAGCATCTTCCGAACAACTCAATCATACGGGAATTTGTCGGGGGATCGATGTTCCCCGTATGATCAGGAAATGATCCCAGTATCACAGACGGTCGCATGAAAAAAAGGACGCGCCCAAGGCGCCAGACCTTAACTTTCATGAGGAAAGTCCGGGCTTCGCAGGGCAGGATGCCGGATAACGTCCGGTGGAGGCGACTCCAAGGATAGTGCAACAGAAATAAACCGCATTTTGCAGGCGGGGAAACCCGTTATGCAGGGTGTAAGGGTGGAAAGGCGGTGTAAGAGACCACCGATATGCCGGTAACGGTGTATGCCATGTAAACCCCATCCGAAGCAAGATCAAACAGAGGACCATATGGCTGCCCGTCATGTCCTCAGGTAGATCGCTAAAGCCTGCCGGTAACGGCAGGCTCAGATAGATGACCGTCAGATACAGAACCCGGCTTACAGTGGTGCTGGGATTTTTCTTGCGAACCCATAAATGTTGGGGTATACTTTTTTATAGACCGCTGAAAAGGAGGAAACTATGGACGTAAAGGATTGTATCAAAGGACGCCGCAGTATAAGGAAATTTACGGCTGAACCCGTATCCCACGAGACTCTGGAGAAGATAATCGAGCTTGCTTCTTATTCACCCTCATGGAAGAACACCCAGGTGGTTCGTTATATCGCTATAGAGGATAAGGATCTGAAAGCAAAGATCGCATCCGAATGTACCACCGGTTTTACCTATAATCGCGGCACGATGGAGGCGGCTCCGATGCTCATCGCAGTGACCGTTTTAAAGAACAGATGCGGATATGAGCGTGACGGATCATTTACCACCTCGAGAAAGGATACCTGGCAGATGTTTGATGCGGGGATCGCAAACCAGACCTTCTGTCTCGCGGCTCATGAATACGGATTGGGAACCGTTATCATGGGAATATTTGACGATTCGCTTTCGGATGTTCTTGAGATCCCTGATGACAGGGAGCTTGTCAATATCATCTGTATCGGACATCCCGATGAGTCGCCGGAGGTTCCGAAACGTAAAACGGTATCCGATCTTCTGACATATAAATGACCTTAAGGGGGCGAAGTTTTTTCTTCGCCCCTTTTTTTAAATATAAAAAGAAAAGGAGTAATAAATGAGACACTTAATGAACCCGCTCGACTTCACCGTGGATGAACTTGAAAGGCTGATGCAGCTTGCAGATGACATTGAGAAGGATCCCGAAAAGTATTCCCATCTCTGCGACGGAAAGATCCTTGCCACCTGCTTCTATGAGCCGAGCACACGAACAAGACTGAGCTTTGAGTCTGCGATGATCAGACTCGGCGGACAGGTCCTTGGCTTTGCAAGCGCCGACTCCTCATCTGCCGCAAAGGGAGAGAGCGTATCGGATACCATAAGGATAATATCCTGTTATGCCGATATCTGCGCCATCAGACATCCCAAGGAGGGAGCTGCCCTGGTTGCGGCATCCAAATCATCCATACCCGTCATAAATGCCGGGGACGGCGGACACCAGCACCCCACCCAGACACTCACGGACCTGATGACAATACATGCACTTAAAGGCAGCTTTGACAATATCACCATCGGGCTCTGCGGCGATCTTAAGTTCGGCCGTACCGTTCACTCCCTGGTCAATGCCCTGGTGAGATACAAAAATGTAAAATTCGTCTTCATATCCCCCACGGAGCTTAAGATCCCCGGCTATATCAAGGAAGACGTACTTGTAAAGAACAATGCCGAATTCGAGGAGGTATCAAGACTCGAGGATGTGATGGGCAAACTGGATATCCTGTATATGACAAGGGTTCAGAGAGAACGTTTCTTCAATGAAGAAGATTATGTACGTCTGAAGGATTACTACATACTCAACAAAGAAAAGATGGCTCTGGCAAAGAAAGACATGATGGTCCTGCATCCTCTTCCGAGGGTAAACGAGATCTCCGTAGAGGTGGACAGCGACAGCAGGGCAAAGTACTTTGAGCAGGTACAGTACGGGGTATATATAAGGATGGCCCTGATACTGACGCTGCTTGAGCTTGTATGACGATATCAGGATTAAGGAGGAAAAACAGGTGTTAAATGTAGGAAAAATAGAAGAAGGCTTTGTCCTCGATCACATAAAGGCAGGAACCTCACTGCAGCTTTATCATGATATGAAGCTTGACAAGATCGATGATATAACCGTTGCCATAATCAAAAACGCAAGAAGCAATAAAATGGGCCGTAAGGATATCCTGAAGGTGGAATGCGATATCAATATGCTGGATCTGGATATCCTCGGGTTTATCGATCATAACATCACGGTGAACGTGATAAAGGACGGAGAGATCGTGGAGAAAAAGGAGCTTAAGCTCCCGGAACAGATCACAAACGTTATCAAATGCAAAAATCCCAGATGCATAACCTCCATAGAGCAGGAACTTCCTCACATCTTTATACTTACGGATGAAGCAAAGGAGGTATACCGCTGCAAATACTGCGAAGAACAGTACACGGGAAGGCAGCTTTAGGCTCCTTGCAGTGATCGTAGAGTGTCTTATACTATGCAGATTCTGTCACATTGTTGTATAATCAATTTGTACCTTTTTTCGCGTTCTGCCGCTTGTTTCGGAGGTGTGGCATGATGAAGAGAATCATAAAAAGTATTGCAGCATTAGTGATCTGTCTTGGCATGGTCTGTAACGGGCCTGTAAGTTCTGTCATGGCGGGTGAGACGGACATATCGGAGGTAAGCGGTTCGGAAGACGCGGTTATGACGGAGATGAGCGGTGAGGATGAAGCAGACTTGGCGGAGGTAATCGGTGAGGAAGAAACGGATATACCGGTAAAGAGCAGCGGTGAAGACGGGTTCTCTTTGGGTGAGGAACAGAAGGAGGATGAAGTGCCACCTGCGCCTGTATCTGAAGGATCCGGGCCGGAAGAAACGCCTTTAACAGAGGTGGGAGAAACCGAAGAAGAAGTGACTGTATCCGAGGCATCTGAAGCAGAGGGATCCGGGATCATAGAATATGCAGAACAGGAAGATGAAGATGAACTGCTGGGAGCGGGAGATACCGGAACTTATAAACCCTATGAGAACGCTTCTTATCTTTTGAAATATGAAGAACTTGACGATGGCACCCTTGCGATCACCGGATACGAAAGGGACCCCCGCGGAGAGCTGGTAATCCCGGATAGGATCGGCGGGAAGCGGGTGACGGTGATCGGGGATTCAGCATTTAGGAACTGTAGCGGTTTTACGGGAAACCTGACGATCGGAAACGGTGTAACGACGATTGGGGATTATGCATTCTATTGTTGCACCGGTTTTACGGGAAGTCTGACGATCGGAAACAGTGTACAGACGATCTGGAATAATGCATTTCAAGGCTGCGGCGGTTTTACCGGAAGCCTGAGGATCCCTGACAGTGTAACAGCGATCGGGTTTGGGGCATTTTTTGGTTGCTACGGATTTAGCGGGAGTCTGACGATCGGAAACAGTGTACAGGAGATCGGGGATGATGCATTTCATGGCTGCAGCGGCTTTAACGGAAGCCTGAGGATCCCTGACAGTGTAACGACGATCAGGGTGAATGCATTTGTTGGTTGCAGCGGCTTTACGGGAAGCCTGACAATCCCGGACAGTGTAAAGGAGATCGGGGGGCATGCATTCCAAGAATGCACCGGCTTTACGGGAAGTCTGACAATCCCGGACAGTGTAAAGTCGATCGAGGAGGGGACATTTGCAGGCTGTACCGGCTTTAGCGGAAACCTTACGATCGGAAACGGTGTAACGACGATCGGGAAGTATGCATTTCGTTACTGCGACGGCTTTCGCAGAGTCGAGAACCGCTCGGCGGTTGAGTTTTCACTCCCGGGTTCCGATGGGCAGACCTGGACTGATGCGGCTACGGGTGAATCCATAGGATCCATCACAAACGGAACAGCCATCCGGAGTGATTATTACGATCCGAAG
>JAIKZD010000017.1 GCA_024682555.1 Lachnospiraceae bacterium
ATGTCTGTAATATGACCGTTACAGCTTCAAATTTTAAAAAGGCTAAGGGGGGAACTAAATGGACCATCACCCCGAAGCTGGTAAACGATACGATAAAGAAAGTGGTAAGCAGTGATACTAAAGTTGTATCGGTGACAAATATCACAAAAAAATCATTTGTGATCAACGTAAAGAAGAAAAAAGGGAAGGCACAGATAACGATCGAGTCACGGTCCGGAATAGTAAAGAAGCTTACCATAACAAATAATAAATTGAAATAATCCGAGGCAGGATATCCTGCGGGAGGAAGGAGTATGATTGTCATGAAAAGAGACCTTTTACGAAAGGTAGTGCCGGTAATGATCGTGGTGCTTATTTTTTCCATGATGCCGCAGGTCTCGGTTCCTATGCGGGCCGATAATGATCACGGATTGGTTTTGGGGATGAATTTGGGAGCGGAGGTCCTTAAAAAGAATGCCGGGCTCTCAGGTGCACAAACTGTCAGATATTTTGGAAAGTATATCGATCTGAATGATCCGAGGAATAAAAACGAGAGAAACGAGTGGTCTGTTATAGCTTATGACGGCAAGGACGGAGAGGGAAATACTCTTTCTTATATTAACGCAGAGGGGGATGAAGAGAACCTCTATGATGAGGGGACTATTACGCTATTGTATAAGGGCAGTGACTGGCCCTGCGCCTACAGCTTTGCGCTGGATGCTTCTGCAAGTTTTAAAAACGGGGTAAATGATTATTCTGCTTCATTTCTAAAATCCTATCTTGATCTGTACAATGGGCTGTATCCCTCTGAGATCAGTGCTGTGATCCCCCGTGACCTTAAAGGTCAAGATGCTAACCGGCCGATGTCGGAGACGGAAGGATCCTATGATTCCAACAAGATCAAGGGTGCGGATGTAAGGGATGCTTATCTCTGGCCCCTTTCGGAGGCAGAAGCTTCAAAACTGCCTGACGAGATCCGTAATGGGAATAACCCTTGGTGGCTTCGTACACCGGGATACTCTGACGATGAGGTGGCTTTTGTATATACAAGTGATTCCGAAACGGGTATCGATTATGGCGGAACCTATAGCGCTTCGGGAGTATCCCGCCATGCCATAAATTTGAAGAAGGATGCCATCTGTTTTACTTTTGCCACTAAGGGTGGCAAGGAATCCGGTGCAATCGGACCGGATTCTCTTATAGAAGTTAATTCAACACCGGACAATGACTGGACACTGTCCCTTTATGATGACGGAAGGGTAGAGGGACTTGAGGGTCATAAGAACTTTAAGATCACATCCTCGGAGTATGACAAGGCGACGGATTCCATTACCGTAAAGTACGAGGGTGCCCCCGTCCCCACTCATTCAGAGATGAACCATTTAAAAGAGTATGTTTCCGCTATGATCCAGGGACCGGACGGAGTGATAAAATACTACGGCAGGATCTGCGAGGTAGATGATTCCTCCACACCGGATGGCGAGGCAAGTATCAATCTGTCCGGAAAGCTGGAGGATGGTGACAGGATCTTGTGTTTCGGGGAGAGGATATTTAACCTTGTAGGTTCGCCAGCCAATGATACTGTTTTGATGCGTACTGAGCTGACATCCGGGCTCTTTGAGATACCTGCTCCGGATCCCAAGAACAGGAAGCAGGCTGAACCGAAAGAAGACAGGATAGGTTCTGTAAAATGCACCGGTATTAACCTTCTTTCCCTCCCATCGGGAAGCCTTCCGCAGATGGTAGCCGGAGCCGGCGCCCTGCAAAAGAAGGCAGGACTTGATAACGCCCAGAAGCTTCGATACTTAGACCAGACATGGGAAGTTATCGCCTATGAAGGCCGGGACGGAAATAATAATATTCTTCGATATAATAACAGGAACGGTGTGAGCGAAAACCTGTACAGACAAGGGACGGTTACGCTTCTTTATGAGAACGGCAATGCATTTGGAAGAAGCCGGTGGAACGACTGGACCCAAGCCGGTACTAATGAATATAAGGTTTCAGAAATAAGAAGGGACATTGAATCCAAAATACGTGCATGGAATTCAGATGCACAGACAAAAGCAATCCTTCCAAGAGTATTGAAGGGTGGCGGAGGATTAAAGTATACTAATGGCTTTGATGCAAATAGTGTCAGGGGTGCCGCGGCAGAGGATGCAACTTTCTGGCTGCTGTCGGAAGCTGAAGCTGAAAAACTGCCCCAGGGTATTCTGAAGACAGATTCCCTGGTTCCGGATCCTGAGGCGGAGAATCCCAACTGGTGGCTTCGTACGCCCGGACCGACAGAAACGGATCAAAACTATATTGTAAATGGCCTTGTGGCATTTGTTTTTGTACATCATGACAGTGATGCAGTGATAGATTATGGATGGATCAGTCATCCTGGTACTGTGATGTCAGATGAGATGTATAGTTATTTTAAGAAGTACTTTCCGACGTTAGATATATCGAAGTATACA
>JAIKZD010000031.1 GCA_024682555.1 Lachnospiraceae bacterium
TTTCGCTTATTACGGCTTGTTCCCTTTTAGGATGCAGCGCGGGGAGCATCGCAAACGCCGAAAAACCTTCCCAGGAAAGCGACAGCATACAGATAGGTCTGTCAATAGATTCCCTTCTTATTGAAAGATGGTCAAGGGAAAGGGATCTGTTTGTTTCAAAGGCCCAGGAGTTGGGGGCCGAGGTCAATGTCCAGAACGCAAACGGGATCGTGGAGGAACAGATCAAACAGATCAGATACTTTATAGATAAGAAGGTAGATGTGATAGTGGTCATATCAATCGATGACCTGGCTCTTAAGGATGTAATCTCCGATGCGAAAAAGGAGGGGATCAAGATCATTGCCTATGACAGGCCCATCAGAAATGTCAATGCGGATCTTTTTCTCTCCGTCGACAATGAAAGGGTCGGAGAGCTTATGGCGGAATACATCAAGAAAAGCATAGGCAATGAAGGCACCATCATTCAGATAAAGGGTTCCCCCACGGATTACAATGTCCAGATGGTGCAGGACGGATTCGAAAGGATCCTTTCCACCACAAGGATCAGGGTGGATTACGCCGAATTTTCCGAGGGCTGGGTTGCGGAGAACGGATTTGATGTGACCGATGAATATTTAAAAACGGGAAAGATACCCGATGCCATAATGTGCGGAAACGACAACCTGGCGGCGAATGCCATAAGGGCTCTCATAGAGCACAGGCTCGGAGGCAAGGTCTGCGTGGTGGGACAGGATGCGGATCTTGAGGCCTGCCAGAGGATCGTGGAAGGGATGCAGTATATGACCGTATACAAACCGGTGGAAAAGCTTGCCATAAGAGCTGCCGAGCGTGCCATCGACATGGCACAGGGTGTGCCTCTGGGACTTAAAGAGACTTTTAATGACGGAACCTATGATGTTCCCTATGAAAAACTTAATCCCATAGCGGTGACCAAAGAGAACATGGACGAGGTTATAACCGGTAAATATCATCAGAAAAACGAGATATACCTTAACATCCAGTGATGTTAAGGCGCACTTATCCGGGCATCCGGTGATATATCAGCACAATTTTGTCATGGTGATGACAAGATTGTGCTATTTTTTTTATATCTTCATTTTTATCATCATAAAAATTTGAAGAAAGAGACAAGTCTTTATAGAAAAAGGGGTGATAATATATGAAACGTAGTCGGGTAACACAGGGTTATCCGAAAAAATTCAAGGGAGGACAAAAAATGTCAAAGAAAGTATTATCATTCTTACTTGCAACAGCAATGACAGCATCTCTTCTTGCAGGTTGCGCAGGCGCAGCACCCGTTGCTACCGCAGAGGCACCCGCAGCTGAGGAGACTCAGGAAGACGCAGCTCCTGCTGAAGAGACAGCAGAAGAGCCCGCAGCAGAAGCTGAGGCTACAGGCGTTAAGGTTGGTGTAGCAATGCCTACAAAGGACCTTCAGAGATGGAATCAGGATGGTTCCAACATGCAGGAAAAGCTCGAGGCAGCAGGCTTCGAAGTTGACCTTCAGTATGCTTCAAACTCGGTTGAGACTCAGGTTTCACAGATCGAGAACATGATCAACGGCGGATGCAGCGTTTTAGTTATCGCTTCCATCGACGGTGAGTCACTCGGAACAGTTCTTGAGACAGCCAAGGCAGCAGGAATCCCTGTTATCGCTTATGACCGTCTGATCATGCAGACAGATGCAGTCAGCTACTATGCTACATTTGATAACTACATGGTAGGAACAAAGCAGGGCCAGTACATCATCGATACTCTGGATCTTGACAATGCTGAGGGACCTTTCACAATGGAAGTTACAGCAGGTGATCCCGGTGATAACAACGCTCAGTTCTTCTACAATGGTGCTATGGATCTTCTTAAGCCTTACATCGAGGCAGGCAAGATCGAGATCAAGTCAGGCCAGCAGGAATTCAAGGACGTTGCAACAGCTTCATGGGCAACTGAGACAGCTCAGTCAAGAATGGAGAACATCCTTTCAACCTATTATGCAGACGGAACAAACCTTGACATCGCACTTTGCTCAAACGACTCTACAGCACTTGGTGTTGAGAACGCTTTAGCAGCTAACTACACAGGAGAATATCCTATCGTTACCGGTCAGGACTGTGATATCGCAAACGTTAAGAACATGATCGACGGCAAGCAGTCAATGTCAATCTTCAAGGATACACGTACACTTGCTGAGCAGGTTGTTAAGATGGTTACCCAGATCCTTAACGGTGAGGAAGTTGAAGTTAACGATACCGAGACCTATGACAACGGCACCGGAGTTATTCCTTCATACCTTTGCGAGCCTGTATTTGCTGATATCAACAACTACAAAGAGCTTCTTATCGACAGCGGATACTACACAGAGGCTGATCTTCAGTAATCTGAGATTTACAACAACATATAGTTAACGATGAATATGATTCGTCGCAGGCTATAAAGATTAATAGACAGGCGGGCAGATAACCCGCCTGTTTGTTAGGTAAGGGCGGGATCTTTCCCCTGCCCGGCTAAGGAAAACGATAATGGATTTTTAGGAGGGATATATTTTGGCCAAGATAATTCTTGAAATGAAAAACATAACCAAAACCTTCCCCGGTGTAAAGGCACTTGATAACGTTAATTTACAGGTAGAGGAAGGAGAGATCCACGCTCTGGTCGGTGAGAACGGTGCGGGGAAATCGACTCTGATGAATGTACTGAGCGGGATATACCCCTATGGTACATACGAAGGAGATATCATCTATAACGGTGAGATCTGCAAATTCAATAAGATAAAGGATTCCGAGGAAAAGGGAATAGTAATAATCCATCAGGAGCTTGCCCTTATTCCGTACATGTCGATCGGTGAGAACATGTTCCTCGGAAATGAAAGAGGAAAGGCAGCAGCCATTGACTGGAACGAAACCTACGGTGAAGCCGATAAATATCTGAAGATGGTAGGACTTTCGGACAGTTCCAGGACTCTTGTAAAAGAGCTTGGTACCGGTAAGCAGCAGCTTGTCGAGATAGCCAAGGCTCTTGCCAAGAATGCGAAGCTCCTTATCCTTGACGAGCCCACCTCTTCACTTAACGAAAAGGATTCAAGAGCACTGCTCGATCTTCTTCTCCGTTTCAAGAAAGAGAACGGGTTAACTTCGATAATAATATCTCATAAGCTGAATGAGGTTTCCTATGTAGCCGACAAGATCACGGTTATCCGTGACGGCTCCACCATAGAGACCCTCGACAAGGCAGTTCAGGAGATTTCGGAAGACAGGATAATAAAGGGAATGGTTGGCCGTGAGATCACCGACCGTTTCCCGAAGAGACATGATGTGGAAATAGGTGACATCAACCTTGAGGTAAAGAACTGGAGTGTTTATCATCCTCTTTATCCCGAGAAGAAGGTTGTTGACAATGTTTCATTCAATGTACGTAAGGGCGAGGTTGTCGGCATCTACGGTCTGATGGGCGCAGGACGTACCGAGCTTGCAATGAGTATCTTCGGTAAATCCTATGGAACGGGGATCACCGGCACCATGACCTTAAACGGGAAAACCGTTAATCTGAAAAACGCAAAGGAAGCCATCAAAAATAAGCTGGCTTACGTTACCGAGGACCGTAAGGGTAACGGCCTGGTGCTCAACAATCCCATCAAGATAAATACAACTCTTGCTAATCTTGAGGAAGTCAGCTCAAGGAGCATCATAGACAAGGATAAGGAATATAAGGTTGCGGTGGAGTACAAGGACAAGCTTAAGACAAAGACTCCCTCCGTTGAACAGAATGTCGGAAACCTTTCCGGCGGTAACCAGCAGAAGGTCCTTCTTGCCAAGTGGATGTTTGCAGCACCGGATGTACTGCTGCTTGACGAGCCTACCCGTAGTATCGATGTAGGTTCCAAGTACGAGATCTACTGTATCATCAATGACCTCGTAAAGGCAGGAAAATCCGTGGTAATGATCTCTTCGGAGCTTCCCGAGACCATAGGAATGAGTGACAGGATCTATGTCATGAATGAAGGAAAATTCGTGGGCGAACTGAAGCAGGAAGAGGCAAGCCAGGAATCCATAATGGCATGCATCATGAGATCGGGAAGGGGTGATTGACAATGGCAAATTCAAAGATAATGGGTGTATTAAAAAAATATGCGATGGCGATCATTCTTGTTCTCGTGATACTTCTGTTTTACGTACTCACGGACAAGGCTATCCTGATCCCTCAGAATATCAATAACCTGCTGTCACAGAACGCATATGTATTCGTTCTCGGAACCGGAATGCTTCTGTGCATATTAACGGGCGGTAACATCGACCTTGCCGTTGGCTCCGTTGTATGTTTTGCGGGTGCCGTGGGCGGTGTTGTACTTGACAAGGATGTGAACATTGTTTTCGCCTTCATCATAATGCTCCTTATAGGACTGCTCATCGGTATGTGGCAGGGCTTCTGGATCGCATTCGTAAACGTTCCTCCTTTCATTGCCACTCTGGCAGGCATGTACGCTTTCAGAGGTCTTTCGAATGTAGTGCTCAAGGGACAGGCCATGAGTCTTACCAAAGAGGTTGCATTCCTTAATACCTTCGGCGGCGGCGCGGAATGTTATATTCCCGATTTCTTCCATGGCGAGTCCATAAATCTGACCTGTATGGCAGTGGGTATCATCGGAGTTATCGTTTTCGTTGTCATGACGCTCTATGGAAGGATCAATACCAAAAAGAGAGGATACGAAACAGCTCCCTTCATAATGGATCTCATGAAGATGGCAGTGATATCCTTTGTTGTTCTGTACTTAACCTATAAGCTTGCAAAGTACAAGGGAATCCCCACTTCACTCATATGGGTTCTCTTAGTGGTACTCATCTTCGGATATGTTACCCAGAAAACGGTAATAGGCCGTGATCTTTATGCTGTAGGCGGAAATAAAAAGGCTGCTCAGCTTTCCGGTGTCAACTTAAAGAAGATTTATTTCTTTGCTTATTCATTCATGGGTCTTTTGGCCGGTCTTGCCGGAACTCTTACCATAGCAAGATTCCAGGGCGCACAGCCCACCTTCGGTCAGGGCTATGAAATGGATGCCATCGGCGCCTGCTTCATCGGTGGAGCTTCCGCATACGGCGGTATCGGAACCGTTCCCGGAGTTATAATCGGTGCTCTTTTAACCGGTGTAATCAACCAGGGTATGGTTCTGTGCAGCGTGGACGCTAACCTTCAGAAGGTTGTAAAGGGTCTGGTTCTTCTTGGCGCTGTAGTCTTTGATGTTCTGTCAAAGAAAGAGAAAAAATAACATAGGAAGGATAAAGATATGGAAAAAGTAGGTAAGATTTTTAAAGAACATACTATGCAGATCGTTCTGGTCCTTGTTGTTATTTTCTTCTATTTCACAACAAAAGGACAGATACTTTCCGCAATGAATTTTGAAGCACTGATCACACAGAACGCTTATGTATATATCATAGCAACCGGAATGTTCATGTGTATGCTGATAAAGGGTAACATCGACCTTTCCGTAGGTGCTACCGTCTGCCTGGTGGACGCTATCGGTGCTTATCTTCTGGTAAACAAGGGCTGGCCCGTTCCCATCGCCATGCTTGCCATGGTACTTGTGGGATGCCTCATCGGTGCGGTGCTCGGCTGGTTCATAGCATATTTGAACATCCCTCCCTGGATCGCTACCCTGAGCGGATTCCTTGCATTCAGAGGACTGGGAACAATGATAGTTACCGCAGCTTCCACGACTGCATCTATTTCGGTAAACTCCATCAACGGCTTCAAGAACCTGTTTAACGGTCATATACCCAAGGCTCTTTGTATTCCCATAGGTATCATATGCTGCGCCCTGTTTGTATTTTTACAGATCAGGGACAGGGCAACCAAGTTAAAGAAGGGATATGAAACAGAGCACATAGGTGCACTTATAACAAGATGCGTTATCATCTCCCTGATCATCATGCTCTTTGCGATCAAATATGCGGGAGCAGTTGACAAGATCGCCCTCGGTATCCCTCTGATGCTCATATGGGTTGCGGTTGTGCTGCTTGTATATGATTTTATAGCTTCAAAGACCGTTCTCGGAAGATATTTCTACGCAATGGGCGGCAACATGGAGGCTACAAGGCTTTCAGGTATCGATACAAGGCTCGTGCTCTTCTTTGCCTACCTCAACATGCAGTTCTTATCGGTTGTGGCAGGCTGGACATCACTTGCCAAGATGTCGACGGCAAACGCTTTCATAGGACAGAACTACGAGCTTGATGCCATCTCTGCCTGCATAGTCGGCGGTGTCAGTGCTTACGGCGGATCCGGAAGCGTATTCGGAATGGTTGTCGGTGCTACTCTTATAGGTGTGATAAACCTCGGTATGTCCATCATGAGTATCGACATGAACTGGCAGAAGGTCGTTAAGGGCGTGGTACTGCTTGCAGCGGTAGTATTCGAGATCTTAAACAACCGTCCCAAGACAAAGGCCTGAGCCTGTAAAAAAAGACTTTTTTTTCATTATTTCGTCTCTTATAAATCCATTATTCAAGAGGGGGGCCCTTCCATCTCCGCCTTAGCGGAATGGTAGGGTTCTTCTTTTTTTTGCATGGCAGATCCCATGTGGTTCATGATATGATGGACCTATGGATAAAAAGACCTTTAACATTGAAGAAGAACTGAAAAAACTTCCCGATAATCCCGGGGTTTATATAATGCATGATGAGGATGATGTCATCATCTATGTGGGTAAGGCCGTGGTGCTAAAAAACCGCGTGCGTTCCTATTTCAGGGAGAGCACCAGCAAGACGGCAAAGATCAGGCAGATGGTGGAGCACATATCCTGGTTTGAGTATGTTGTAACGGGTTCCGAGCTTGAGGCTTTAGTCCTTGAGAACAATCTTATAAAGGAACATCAGCCGAAATACAATACCCTTCTTAAGGATGACAAGACCTATCCTTATATCAAGGTCTCCGTGAACGAGGATTATCCGAGGATCTATATGACCAGACAGGTAAAAAAGGATAATGCAAGGTATTTCGGTCCCTTTACCTCCGCAAATGCCGTAAAGGACACCATAGAGCTTTTGCAGAAGCTCTACGGCATAAGACCCTGCGGGAAGAAGATAAGCGCTAATGCGTCTTCTAAGGGCGGCGGGGATATGGGAGATGAAGCCTCCGGAAATCCCGGGGATCCCAGGGGCACCTGTCTCTACTATCACATGGGGCGCTGTAAGGCTCCCTGCATCGGTGCCGTGACCAAAGAAGAGTACCGGGATATGCTGAGAGGCGCCCTGGATTTTCTTAACGGCAATTTCAGGCCCCTGATAAATGATCTTAAGGAAAGGATGCAGAGCGCATCGGAAGCCCTTGATTATGAAAAAGCCATCGAATACAGGAATCTGTTAAACAGTGTCAGTCAGGTGACCCAGAAGCAGAGGATAACAGACAGTGCCTCGGACGATAAGGATATCATAGCCATGGCAAGGGAGGCGGATTCCGTCATCATCCAGGTATTCTATGTAAGGGGCGGAAAGATCATTGGACGGGAGCATCATTACATGGGCAATGTATATGATGCGGAGGATGCGGATCTCATACGCGATTTCATTCTGCAGTTCTATGCGGGAACCCCCTATATCCCGAAGGAGCTTCTGATCCCCGTTTCCGTTGAGGATCCGGAGGTCATCGGGGAATGGCTTTCGCAGAAGAGAGGCAGCAGGGTGCATATCCTGACCCCCGTGAAGGGTAAGAAGGAGAAGCTTATAGAGCTTGCCGAGAGGAATGCGGAGATAGTATTAAAGCAGGATCTTGAAAAGGTTAAGACCGAAGAGAAGAGGACAAAGGGTGCCGTAAGGGAAATATCAAAACTTCTGGGGCTTTCGGACATAGTCAGGATGGAAGCCTATGATATATCGAATATCAGCGGCTATGATTCCGTGGGCTCCATGGTGGTATACGAGAACGGAAAGCCCAAGAGAAACGACTACAGAAAGTTTAAGATAAAGACAGTGGAGGGACCCGATGATTACGCCTCCCTCTATGAGGTCCTAAGCAGACGGTTTATGCATGGCCTTATGGAAGCGGAGGAAAAAAAGGAAGGCTTAAAAGACGGTCCGGACAGGTTTTCAAGATTCCCCGATCTTATAATGATGGACGGCGGAAAGGGCCAGGTCCACATGGCTCTTAAGGTAATGGAAGAGCTTGATCTTGATATTCCCGTATGCGGAATGGTCAAGGATGATAACCACAGGACAAGGGGACTTTATTACAGGGATGTTGAGATACCCATAGATAAAGATTCGGAAGGGTTTAAGCTGATCACCAGGATACAGGATGAGGCCCACAGATTTGCCATCGAATATCACAGACATTTAAGGAAAGGGACTCAGGTTCATTCGATCCTTGATGATATAAAGGGCATCGGCGTGAAGAGACGCAGGGCCCTGATGCATCATTACGAGTCCATCGAGGATATTAAAAACGCAACCGTGGAGGAGCTAAAGAAGGTTCCCTCCATGGACGAAAGAACCGCCAGGGCGGTTTACGGTTTTTTTCATCAATAAGATGTTTTTGACGGATGAATATTGTATAATTGACGGTAGAATACATAAAGGGGGCAGGAGGCATATATGGCTCAGACAGTTGCGGTTAAGGAATTGATAGAAAAGTTTAATCTTACGGATCTTACTCCCGAGATAGACATAAAAAAGAAAAAGATCACAAAGCCCGACATAAACCGTCCGGCTATACAGCTTGCGGGTTTTCTCGAGAATTATGATGCGACCCGTGTGCAGATAATCGGTTTTGTAGAGTATTCTTATCTCGGATCCCTTACGCCCGAGCAGCGTAAGCAGAGATATGAAGCGGTAATGACGGAGGATACGCCCTGCTTTATTTTTGCAAGGGATTTAAAGCCCGGGGATATATTTTTAGGGCT
Source organism: Lachnospiraceae bacterium (assembly GCA_024682555.1). Lineage (GTDB taxonomy): Bacteria > Bacillota > Clostridia > Lachnospirales > Lachnospiraceae > UBA2868. The sequence continues at coordinate 8,888 of JAIKZD010000031.1, forward strand.
TGCAAGATCAAAGGGTGTTCCCGTGCTGGTTTCCTCCCTCGAGACCTCCAATCTCATGGCGGAGGTCATCAAATGGCTGAATGTAAAGCTTGCTCCCTGCATCTCGGTACACGGGGTTCTGGTTGATGTATACGGCGAGGGACTCCTGATAACCGGTGAAAGCGGAATAGGTAAATCGGAGGCGGCCCTGGAACTCATAAAGAGAGGACACAGACTTGTTACCGATGACGTGGTTGAGATAAGAAAGGTAAGTGATGACACCCTCGTAGGCTCGGCACCGGATATCACCAAGCATCTGATAGAGTTAAGGGGCATAGGCATAGTGGACGTTAAGATGCTATTCGGTGTTTCCTGCGTCAAGGAGACCCAGAACATCGACCTTGTCATTAGACTTGAGGAATGGGACAGGGATAAGGACTATGACAGGATAGGACTTGAAGAGGAATATACCGAGTATCTCGGTAACAAGGTGGTCTGCCATAACATCCCCATAAGACCGGGAAGAAACCTTGCCATCATCTGTGAATCCGCAGCGGTTAACCACAGACAGAAGATGATGGGATATAATGCGGCTCAGGAGCTCTATAACAGGGTTCAGCAGTCCATGAGAAAAAGAGAAGAGGAGGAAGAGTGATGGGATACTGTTTCGGTGTTGATATAGGAGGGACCACGGTCAAGCTGGGTCTTTTCGATACACAGGGCGAACTGCTGGAAAAATGGGAGATACCCACAAGGACGGAAAATAACGGAGAAGCCATAATCCCGGATATCGCGGAAACCATAAAGGCAAAGATAAGCGAGAAAAGCATTGATATAAAGGATGTTACCGGTGTCGGAATGGGCGCTCCCGGCCCCATAAACAAGGACGGCGTGGTTCACAGGGCCGCAAATCTGGGTTGGGGAATAATAAACATCGCAAAACAGTTAAGTGATCTTTTAAATGTTCCGGTAGAGGCAGGAAATGATGCAAATGTTGCGGCTCTCGGAGAAATGTGGAAAGGCGGCGGAAAGGGTTATAAGGACATGGTTCTGATAACCCTGGGAACCGGAGTAGGCGGTGGGATCATTACGGACGGAAAGATCCTTACGGGCTCCATGGGTGCCGGCGGTGAGATAGGTCATATCCATGTTGAGGATGATGAAGATGATACCTGCGGATGCGGCAATAAGGGCTGCCTTGAGCAGTATGCCTCTGCCACGGGAATAGTAAGGCTTGCAAAAAGAAAGCTTGCCTCCACCGGTGAGGACAGCATGTTAAGAAACGGCGAAGTCAGCGCAAAGAGCATATTTGATGCGGTCAAGGCGGGAGACAGGCTTGCGGATGAGATCGCAGAAGAGTTCGGAGTATATCTCGGAAAGGGACTTGCGGCCATTGCCTGTGTCACAAATCCCGAGATCTTCGTTATAGGCGGCGGCGTATCAAAGGCCGGGGAGATCCTCTTTAAGTACATCGAGGAACCCTATAAAAAATACGTTTTCCACTCAAACAGGGACGTTAAATTTGCTCTGGCGACCCTTGGAAATGATGCGGGGATCTACGGCGCAGTAAAGCTTGTGATCAGGTAGCTTCTATAAAAGGATGTATATTGTATTGAAAGAAGATACGTTTTTTAAGTTAGGTAAAAAGATAGACGGCAGCAGAATAAAATCCGACGAGATGATGGCAGGACACACTACCTTCAGGGTGGGGGGTCCTGTCTCCTGTTTTATCGAGGTCTGCGATACTCCGGAGCTTCTGTACTGTCTTAAGGTGCTTAGGGAAAATGACGAAAGGTTTTTCCTTTTAGGAAACGGCAGCAATCTCCTTGTGCACGATGAGGGCTATGAGGGCTGCATCCTTAAGCTTTCGGGAAGTTTTTCGGATATCACCATAAAACCCGCGGAGGATCCCGGTTATTATGTCGTGAGTGCGGGTGCGGCGGCATCTCTTATAAATGTTTCGATAAAGAGTGCAAATGAAGCACTTACGGGGCTTGAATTTGCATCGGGAATTCCCGGCACAGTCGGCGGCGCCATGGTGATGAATGCGGGAGCCTATGGCGGTGAAATGAAGGATGTTGTAAAGACCGTGACCCTTCTTGATATAAACACGGGGGATATCTGCACAAGGACAGCGGAAGAGATGGGATTCGGCTACAGGGACAGCATAATAAGACATAATGACCTGATAGTGCTAAGGGCTGACTTCCTTCTTAAAAAGGGAGACCGGGACAGCATATGGGAAAAGATCGAGGAATTAAAGGAAAAAAGGGTATCTAAACAGCCCCTTGAATATCCCAGCGCCGGAAGCACCTTTAAGAGGCCGGAGGGATATTTTGCGGGGAAGCTCATAGAGGATTCGGGACTTAAGGGCTACAGTGTCGGCGGAGCCTGTGTATCCGAAAAGCACTGCGGTTTTGTTATAAACAAAGGCGGCGCAACGGCCGCGGATATCATCACCCTTATAGGGGATGTGCAGAGGATAGTTAAGGAAAAACAGGGTGTAATGTTAGAGCCCGAGGTGATCATCCTGTAGGATCCTTATCGGGTTGTTTTAAAAGAGGTTTATCTATGAGATTTGTGATAGTTACCGGAATGTCCGGTGCGGGAAAAAGTACGACGCTTAAGATGCTTGAAGATTTCGGATATTACTGCGTGGACAATCTTCCCGTGCCCATGATCCCCATGTTTTCCGAGTTTATCACAACCCCGGGAAGTGAAATGGAGAAGGCCGCCATAGGAGTGGATGTCAGGACATCCAGCAATTTCAGCGAGCTTTCGGGGATCCTTAAGAGCATGAGGGAAATGGGAGTCGATTATGAGGTCATCTTTCTGGAATCCCGGGACGATATCCTGATAAAACGGTATAAAGAGACCAGAAGGGTCCATCCTCTCGCGGGACTCGGCAGCATGGAGGAAGGGATAAAGAGAGAGAGGGAGAAGCTGGCGGATATTAAAAAAGCTTCCGACTACATAATAGATACCAGCATGCTGCTCACCAGGGAATTAAGGGCGGAGCTTGAGAAGATATTTGTCAATAATGAGAACTACAAGAGCCTTTTTGTAACCATAGAGTCCTTCGGCTTTAAATACGGGATACCCCAGGATGCGGATCTTGTATTTGACGTCAGGTTTCTGCCAAACCCCTATTATCTTGACGAGCTCAGGGGAAAGAACGGAAATGATGACGAAGTAAGGAATTACGTAATGGGCTTTGAAGAGGCAGGAGATTTTCTTGACAAGCTTGATGACATGGTGACTTTCCTCCTGCCGAATTACATTCTCGAGGGAAAGAACAGGCTGGTGATAGCCATCGGATGTACGGGCGGGAAACACAGAAGCGTCACTCTTGCCAATGCTTTTTATGACAGGATCAGCATTCATGAGGAATACGGATTCAAGATCACTCACAGGGATTTACTGAAATGATGTCATTCTCGAAAAAGGTCAAGGAAGAGCTGTGTAAGCATATAAGTCCCTCCAGGCACTGTGCCCTTGCGGAGCTGTCGGCTCTCATAGAATACGGCGGGGATATGGGGAACCTTCTGATAAGCACCGACAACGAGGCGGTGGCAAGGAAGTGCTTTACATTATTTGAAAAAACATTTAAGATGAATGAGTATGGGCTTTCGGAAAGAAACGATCAGGGGAAGCGTTTTTTTTCGCTGAAACTGTCCGAAGAGGATGAGAGAAAAGTGGGAAATGTCCTGTCGGGAGATCTTCTTTTGCAGAAAAACTGCTGTAAAAGGGCATATCTGAGAGGCGCATTCATTGCAGCAGGCTCGGTGAGCGACCCGGAAAAATCCTATCATCTGGAGATCGTCTGCAGGGATGGGAAAAAAGCTGACAGGATCACTGAGCTTTTTCAGTGCTTTGATATAAATGCAAAGACCGTTATCAGAAAAGGCAGCTATGTGGCATATATCAAGGAGGGCGGCAAGGTCGTGGATGCCCTCAATGTGATGGAAGCCCATGTGGCCCTTATGGATTATGAAAACGTCAGGATCCTCAAGGATGTTTATAATTCCGTAAACAGAAAGGTCAACTGCGATACGGCAAATATCAACAAGACCGTGGAGGCAGCCATAAAACAGAAGGAAGCCATCGAATATGCAATGACTCTCCCGGAATATAAGGAGCTTCCGAAGGAAGTCAGGGAAATAGCAGAATTGAGGCTTAAATATCCGGATGTATCCCTTAAGGAACTGGGTGAGATGAGCGATCCGAAGGTCGGAAAATCCGGAGTTAACCATAGACTGAGAAAGATACTTAAAATAGCGGAAAACCGGCAATTTAAGTGAGTGAATATTTTTAAAGGAGTCAGGATTATGAAAAAAGAGGAAGTCGAGATCAGGCTTGAGAACGGATTGGAAGCAAGACCCATAGCTTTACTCGTTCAGGTTGCAAGTCAGTATGAGAGCAGCATCTACATTCAGTCCGGTGATAAAAGAGTGAATGCAAAGAGTATCATGGGAATGATGACCCTCGTGCTGTCTGCCGGTGACAAGGTCATAGTATCGGCTGAGGGTGCGGACGAGGATAAGGCCATTGAAGGAATAGCCGAATATCTCGGCGGAAAGTGATCCCCGGAAGTCTTTTTGTCATCTGAAACAGCCGGTAAAGATCGGTTGTTTTTGATTTACGGTCAATAATATCCCATATATAAAAAGGATGGATATATGATTAAGCTTGGAATAGTGGTTCCCTGCTATAACGAAGAAGAGGTGCTTTCGGACACCGTTGAGAAGCTTGAAACGCTTATCACTGGCCTTATTGAAAAAGACAGGATAAGCAGGGACAGTTTTGTGATCTATGTTGATGACGGCAGCAGGGATAAGACCTGGGAGATCATAGACAGGTTCAATCGGGAAAAGCAGTATGTACAGGGCCTGAAGCTTGCGGGCAATGTTGGTCATCAGAATGCCCTTTTTGCCGGGCTTATGACCATAAGGGATGAGGTCGATGCCGCGGTTTCGATAGATGCCGATCTTCAGGATGATATATCCGTCATAGAAGAAATGATAGTAAAATTCGAGTCGGGAAATGACATAGTATACGGTGTCAGATCCGAGAGGAAGACCGATTCTTTTTTCAAGCGTTTTACAGCCCAGGGTTTTTATAAGATAATGAAAATGATGGGCACAAAGAGTGTATATAACCATGCGGACTACAGGCTCATGAGCCGCCGCGCCCTTGAGGCTCTTTCCGGGTATAAGGAAAGAAATCTCTTTTTAAGGGGAATAGTTCCCACCATCGGTTTTAAGAGCGACTGCGTTTATTATGCAAGAAAAGAAAGGCTGGCCGGTGAGTCCAAATACACCCTGAAAAAGATGATATCCTTTGCTTTTGAGGGGATAACCTCCTTCAGCATAAAGCCCATGAACTTTATCATGGGAGCGGGTGTGGCGATGATAATCGCAGCCGTTTTCGCTGCCATATATGCGCTGTGCTCCTATCTGTCGGGAAATGTTGTAAGAGGATGGACAACGATCATCTGGTCTCTCTGGTTCATAGGCGGAGCCCTCATGTTTTCCCTGGGGCTTGTGGGACAGTATATAGGAAAGATATATATGGAGGTCAAGGAAAGACCGAGATATATAGTGGAAAAGAGGATCAAAAACGAATAGTCATACGTAAGTGCCGTATCTGTTTGGGAGAGGATAATGAAAGAAAAGAAATATGCAGGTAAACTGCAGCATGACGTCGGTATCAGCATCATGCTGGCCGCCCTGTTTCTGAGCGCCATAGTGCTTTCTCTCGGTGATGAGTATTCATTTACCGAAAACCTCATAATGGTGATAGCGTCATTTCTCATCGCGGCGATAGCTTCACTGGGATTTATCACACTTGCGGTGATACTTGCCGGTCTCGCCACGGTTTCGTTTCTGGGCATTAAGATCTTCATGGTATTCAGCCAGGGAATGATGATCGAGCCCGTATCTTTTCTGTGGATAGTGATCCCGGGTCTTACCGTCGTCGGCTGTGTCCTGTATGTAAACGGCCAGAATAAGATGATCATAGAAAATGCTCTCCTTAAGAGGCAGGTTGAAGAGCTTGTAATGATAGACCCTCTCACCAATCTGTATAACCTAAGGAGCATGTTCATGGACATGCAGACCCAGGTATCCTTTGCCGAAAGAAACAATCAGGCCATATCCCTGATGGTCATCAAGCTTAAATATCACGAAGAACTGAAAAAGGTGCTGAAGCCATCCCAGTACGAACAGGTGCTGATAAAGATATCAAAGGTAGTGGTACATACGGTACGACTCGAAGACAGAGTATATGCCATAGACGATAACGGAACCCTTGCCATAATCCTTACAACGGACAGGAAAGGCTGCAGCTCCGTTTATGACCGTGTAAGGAGAAATATGGAAAAACCCGAGACCTTCGCGGATATATCATCACATCCCATAAGGGTGGAAGTCCAGATAGGATATTTACAGTACAACAAGGAGGAATTCCAGAGGGATGCAAGGCTCTTCCTGGCAAGAGTACAGGAGGAGGCAGATTATGATGCCTATGGTTAAGGATTGTTGATACGATAAAAAGTGTCAAAAGGTCATGTCAGCGAAGCTGACATTGACTTTTGCACAAAGATCGTTTCGCCGGGTGAACCTGGCAGAACGATCTATTGTGCAAAGAGTTCATGCAATTTCATTGCATGAACCTTTTGACAGTAATATACAATTTTATCAAAGGAACAGGTATTTGCTATGAAGTATTTTGTGACTGGGGGAGCCGGTTTTATTGGCTCCAATATGGTTGACAGGCTTCTTTCGGAGCCCGGTAATGAGGTAGTTGTCTACGATAATTTCTCTACCGGAAGAAGGGAGTTTCTTGAGGAAGCGCTTAAGAATGAGAGATTTACCCTTGTGGAGGGCGATACCCTGGATGAGGATAAGCTCAGGGAAGCCATGAAGGGCTGTGAATTTGTTTTCCATTTTGCGGCAAACGCCGATGTAAGGATGGGAACCGAACACCCGAGGAAGGATCTGGAACAGAATACCATTGCTACTTACAATGTCTTAGAGGCCATGAGGGCAAACGGGATCAAAAGGATAGGCTTTTCTTCCACCGGTTCGGTTTACGGTGAAGCAGCGGTGATACCCACACCGGAGGATGCACCTTTTCCCATTCAGACCTCTCTTTACGGCGCATCGAAGCTTGCCTGCGAAGGCCTGCTTGCCGCATATGCGGAGGGCTTTGATTTTAAGGTATATATCTTCAGGTTCGTATCGATCCTTGGGGAGAGATATACTCATGGTCATGTTTTTGACTTCTGCAAAAAATTAAAGGACGATCCCACTCAGTTATACATTCTCGGAAACGGAAAACAGAGGAAATCCTATCTTTACGTAAAGGACTGTCTCGAGGCGATCCTCACCGTTATCACAAAGGCGGATGAAAAGGTCAACATCTATAATCTCGGAACGGATGAATACTGTGAAGTCAATGATTCCGTTGGATGGATATCAAAGAAGTTAAATGTTACCCCGAAGCTTTCCTATGCAGGGGGAGAGAGAGGATGGATAGGCGATAATCCCTTCATATATCTGGATACCAAAAAGGTCAGATCCCTCGGCTGGGAACCTAAGGCCACCATCGAAGAGGGCGTCATAAAGACCGTTGAATATTTAACCTCTAATCCCTGGGTATTTAAGGCAAGAGACTGACAGGAGGAAATATATGATAGTTGCAAGAAGTCCCTTAAGGATATCTCTTGGAGGAGGCGGAACGGATCTTCCCTCCTATTATGAGGAAAGAGAAGGCTTTTTAATATCCGCAGCCATAGACAAATACGTATATATCACACTTCATCAGACCTTTGACAGAGGGTATCTTTTAAAGTATTCAAAATTCGAAAAGGCTCAGGAGATAGATGAGATCGAGCATCCGATCATAAGAGAGGCTCTCAGGCTCCTTGACTGGAAGGATCCCCATATTGAGATATGTTCAATGGCCGATATCCCTGCCGGAACCGGACTCGGATCTTCGAGCAGTTTCACCACTGCGCTTTTGCGTGCCCTTCATACCATGCAGGGGAACATAGTCAGTACCAGGACCCTTGCGGAGGAAGCCTGCGAGATAGAGATGGTAAGGCTTAAGGAGCCAATAGGCAAGCAGGATCAGTATATCGCAGCATACGGCGGCATCACCTGCATGGATTTCCATAAAGACGGTTATGTATGGGTGGATCCTCTGCGCATCTCAAAGGAGACACTTTATAATCTTGAGGACAATCTCTGCCTGTTTTTTACCGGTTTTTCCCGTTCTGCGGGCAGCATTCTGAAAGAGCAGGATGAAAAGAGCAAGAACCATAACGAAGACATGATAAAGAATCTTGATTATGTCAAGGAACTGGGGCTCAGGAGCCGGGATGCCTTTGAAAAGGGCGATCTTGACACCTTTGCCGATATCATGAATGTTCATTGGGAATATAAGAAAAAAAGATCCGGCGGTATGAGCAATGCAAGGATAGATGAATGGTATGATCTTGCATTGAAAAACGGTGCTCTCGGCGGAAAGATGATAGGCGCCGGCGGCGGCGGATTCTTAATGTTCTATGCAAAGGACAAGAGCCGTCTCAGAAGAGCACTTACTGAGGCCGGAATGGAAGAAGTCAGGTTCCGCTTTGAGATGGAGGGAGCCAAGGTATTATGACGGATAACAGGCCATATACCGGTAATCTGAGCGATCTGCAGGTCGTTGTTTTGATGGGCGGTCTCGGAACGAGGCTTAAGGAATATACCGCGGCCTGTCCCAAATCCCTTGTGGATGTGGATGGTCATCCCTTCTTTGATTATGAACTGAGACTGCTAAAAGAGGCAGGCTTTAGGAAATTCCTCTTCCTCATCGGATACAAAGCCGATATGATCGAGGAATATTACGGTGACGGGAAGGATCAGGGAATAACCATAACCTACTGCTATGACGGTGAGGAGCTTCTGGGAACGGGGGGAGCCATAAAGAGAGCTCTTGACCTTCTGGAAGAGGATTTCCTTGTAACCTACGGCGATTCCTTTATGGATATCGACTATGAGGAGACCGTTTACAGATATTTTGCCGGGAAGGCCGCAGGATACAGGGCTTTGATGACCATCCTGAAAAACAATAACAGCTTTGACAAAAGCAATGTCATAGCAAAGGATGGAAAAATAGTCCTTTATGACAAAATGAACGTGGTCCCCGAAATGGAATATATCGATTACGGGGTCTGTGTTTACGAAAGAAGCCTGTTTGAAGAATACAGCGGGGACAGACGGTTTGATGTGGCCATAATCCAGAATGAGCTGAGTAAAAAGGGCAAACTGGCCGCCCACGAAGTCACCAGGCGATTCTATGAGATAGGAAGTCCGAAAGCCCTCTCCGAATTTAAGGACTACGTAAATAAGAGATTTAATACAAAAAACAGGGCCGTCTTTCTTGACAGGGACGGTGTCATCAATGAAATAGTGTACAATGAGGATACGGAGCAGCTGGATTCGCCCCAGAAAAAAGAGGAATTCAGGCTGCTGCCCAATGTTTTTGAGGCTCTTAAGATCTTTAAGGACAAGGGTTATCTCATCTTCATAGTCACCAACCAGCCCGGTGCCGCAAAGGGAAAATCGAGGCTTTCCGCTCTTTATGACATAAATACGGCGTTTGTTAATGCCGCAAAGGATGAAGGCATAGATATAGAAGGGGTATACATGTGCCCCCATTATCCTAAGATGCAGCCGTATACAAAGGAAACCTTTCTTATAAAGGAATGTGACTGCAGAAAACCGAAACCGGGGCTTATCATGAGAGCCGTAAAAAAGTATAATATAGATACGGCTTCCTCATATATGATCGGGGATTCCATCAGTGATATACTCGCGGGAAAGGCAGCAGGCACAAAGACGGTATTCATAGGGGATCTCAAATGTGATGCCTGCAAAAAACTTTGCGATAAAGAACCGGATCTTACGGCTGCCGACATCTTAAGGGCAGCAGAGGCCGTGGAATGAGAGCCGGTTGACAGACAGAATATAAAACAGGAGGGAAGAAATGGATAAGGATTACATCGACAGCTATCTGGAGGAAACAAAGAAGATAGTCGAAACCGTTGACAGGGAACAGATTAAGAAGGGAATAGAGATACTCAGGGAGACAAGAGATAAGGGCGGAAGGCTCTTTATCCTCGGTGTCGGCGGAAGTGCTGCAAATGCTTCGCATGCGGTGAATGATTTCCGAAAGATCGGAAAGATCGAGACCTATGCTCCCACGGACAATGTTTCCGAGCTTACCGCAAGAACAAATGATGAAGGCTGGGAAACAACCTTTTCTGAGTGGCTTAAGACCTCAAGGATAAATGAGAAGGACACCATAATGGTATTCTCCGTCGGCGGCGGCAGTGAGACGACCTCCCTTAACATAGTAAATGCCCTTAAGCTTGGCAAGGAAAACAACTCAAAGGTAATATCCATAGTATCAAGGACCGGAGGCTATTCGAAGGAGGTTTCGGATGCCTGTATCCTGATACCTGTGGTCAATGATAAAAGGATCACTCCCCATGCCGAGGGCTGGCAGGGTGTTATCTGGCATCTGATGGTCAATGCACTTTAAATAAGATTTCGCTTATCCACGGTGCCATGGCGCGCAAAACCCGAAATACGGATTATGAGAGGAAATAATAAATAATAGAAAGGGTGGAAACGGTATGAAATTTGAAGATCTGAAGGTAACGGTATATGCTGACGGTGCTGACATCGAGGGCATGAAGGAAGAGTACAGGAAGGGATATGTAAAAGGTTTTACGACAAATCCCACACTCATGAAGAAGGCAGGGGTAAAGGATTATGTCAGCTTTGCAAAAGAAGCCCTGAAGGAGATCCCCGATCTTCCTCTTTCACTTGAGGTATTTGCGGATGATTTTGAAACAATGGAGAAAGAGGCAAGGGTGATAGCCGCTCTGGGTGATAATGTATTTGTAAAGATACCCATTACCAATTCAAAGGGAGAGTCTTCCATCCCCCTTATAAAGAAGCTTTCCGCTGACGGCCTTAAGCTCAATGTAACCGCCATCCTGACACTCGATCAGGTACGTGCTACCGTTGATGCATTTAAGGAAGGAACGCAGAATATCGTATCCGTATTTGCGGGAAGGATCCTTGATACCGGTGTTGATGCGGTTCCCATCATGAAAGAGGCTACAAAGATCTGTCATGAAAAACCGGGCACCATGTCTCTCTGGGCAAGCTGCAGGGAAGTATATAACATCATCCAGGCCGATCAGTGCGGCACGGATATAATCACTGTTACCAATGCCATACTTGCAAAGCTTCCGAATCTCGGAAAAGATCTGACACAGCTGTCCTTAGAGACCGTAAGAATGTTTGTTAATGACGGAAAAACGCTGGGATTTTCGATCTTAAGCTGAGAGTGCCGAAATTTAGGGCATTTCAGGAAATGAAATAGATATTTGCCGACACTTTTGCCGACAATAAAATGATTTTAAGGGTGTATCCGATCAGTTTTCGGATGCATCCTTTTTCTTTTTACTACGGTTTAATCTTGCAAGGAAGATATTTTATGTGTTGACAGAATCGGAATGGGGTGATATTTTATTAGTTAGATGTTAGCACTCTTTCGAGATGAGTGCTAACAATTCGAAAAGGATGTGATCAGGTGGAACTGAGTGAGAGAAAAAAAGCTATCCTGTATGCGATCATAAAGACTTACCTGGAAACCGGCGAACCTGTGGGTTCAAGGACGATCTCCAAGTATTCGGATCTTAACTTAAGCTCCGCTACCATCAGGAATGAGATGTCCGACCTTGAGGATATGGGGTATATCATGCAGCCCCACACTTCGGCCGGCCGTATTCCCTCGGACAAGGGCTACAGATTCTATGTGGACCGCCTGATGGAGGATAAGGAACGCGAAGTAAATGAGATGAAGGATATCCTCGTTGAAAAAGCGGACAAGATCGAAAGAGTCTTAAAGCAGATGGCAAAGTCTCTTTCAGCCAATACCAACTATGCCGCCATGATCTCCGCCCCGCAGTATCACCGCAACAAGCTTAAATTCATACAGCTGTCGCGGATGTCGGACAAGCAGATAGTGGTCGTCATCGTGGTAGAGGGAAACATCATCAAGAATCATATCCTGGATGTGGCTGAGCCCATTGACGATGAGACGATGCTTAAGCTCAACATAATGCTCAACACCTGCATGAACGGCCTTTCCATCGACGAGATCAACCTCGGGATGATAGCAAAGATGAAGGAACAGGCCGGTATTCACAGCCAGTTCATCTCGGACGTTGTGGATGCCGTTGCCGAGGCCATAAAGGGTGATGAGGATCTCGAGATATATACAAGCGGTGCGAACAACATCTTCAAATATCCGGAGCTTGCAGATAATGAGAAGGCAAGCGAGATAATAACCGCGTTTGAAGAAAAGAAACAGCTGTCGGAGATCGTATATGATACCCTCTCAAACAGCGATGAGAACAGCAGGGGCATTCAGATATATATCGGTGAGGAATCCCCGGTAAAGAACATGAAGGATTGCAGCGTCGTGACCGCAACCTACGAGCTCGAGGAAGGCATGCAGGGAACGATAGGTATCATAGGTCCGAAGCGTATGGATTACGACAAGGTAGTGGATACCCTTAAATCCCTCACGAGCCAGCTTGATGAAATGTACCGGAGAAAAGAATAAAACTCATGAAAGGAGCAGTTTGATATGTCTGACATCGATGAAGAGACATTAAATAAAGAAACAGGGGATACAGAGTCCGTAAAGGAAAGCGCGGACGGCACCGCCCCGGAGGATTTTGGAGAACAGACCGGAGAGTCTGAAAAAGCTTCGGAGGATGCAGGAAAGACTTCCGAAGAAAGCGTTGATGACATAGCTTCGGAGGATGCTCCGGGTGAAACGGATGATGCCGCAGCCGATACGGATGACGGATCGGGTGATACAGATCAGAAAGAAGACAGAAAAAAATTCGGCAAGAAGAAAAAGGACAAAAAAGATAAAAAAGACGAACTGATCGAAGAATTAAACGACAGAGTAAAAAGGCAGATGGCCGAATTTGAAAACTTCAGAAAACGTACGGACAAGGAGAAATCCTCCATGTACGAGATGGGTGCAAGATCCGTGATCGAAAAGATCCTTCCTGTCATAGACAATTTTGAAAGAGGTCTTGACACCGTATCCGAGGAAGACAAGCAGACCGGTTTCTGCGAGGGAATGAACAAGATCTACAAGCAGCTGATAACGGAGCTTGAAAACCTGGGAGTAAAACCCATAGAGGCTCTGGGAAAGGAGTTTGATCCAAACCTTCATAACGCCGTGATGCAGATAGACAGTGAAGAATACGACAGCGGCATTGTAGGGCAGGAGCTGCAGAAGGGCTACATGTACAGAGACAGCGTTGTGCGTCACAGCATGGTAGCGGTAGTAAAGTAAAGGGCATAGTAAACGAAAGAAAACGTTGACTATAGATAACAGGGAATCCTTATCATATCCCATCCCTGACGTATATAAGGATTCCAAAATAATAACGAGGAGGATAAAACCATGAGTAAAATTATAGGAATCGATTTAGGAACAACCAACAGCTGCGTAGCTGTTATGGAGGGCGGAAAGCCCACCGTTATCGCAAATACCGAGGGCGCAAGAACTACACCTTCAGTCGTTGCTTTTACAAAGAACGGCGAGAGACTTGTAGGTGAACCTGCCAAGCGTCAGGCCGTTACAAATGCTGACAACACCATCTCTTCAATAAAGAGGGAAATGGGTTCGGATTACAAGAGACAGATCGGTGAAAAGAAATATTCACCTCAGGAGATCTCGGCTATGATCCTGCAGAAGCTTAAGGCAGATGCAGAGAGCTATCTCGGTGAAAAGGTAACCGAGGCCGTTATCACGGTTCCCGCTTACTTCAATGATGCACAGAGACAGGCCACCAAGGATGCCGGAAAGATCGCAGGCCTCGATGTTAAGAGGATCATCAACGAGCCTACGGCTGCAGCCCTTGCATACGGACTCGATAACGAAAAAGAACAGAAGATAATGGTATATGACCTTGGAGGCGGTACCTTCGATGTTTCCATCATCGAGATCGGTGAAGGAGTTATCGAGGTTCTTGCCACAAACGGTAACAACAGGCTCGGCGGAGATGATTTCGACCAGAGGATAACCGACTACATGCTCGCTGAGTTCAAGAAAAACGAAGGCGTTGATCTTTCAAACGATAAGATGGCACTCCAGAGATTAAAGGAAGCTGCAGAGAAGGCTAAAAAGGAGCTTTCAAGCGCTACAACGACAAATATCAACCTGCCTTTCATCACGGCAACCTCCGAGGGCCCCAAGCATTTCGACATGAACCTTACAAGAGCCAAATTCGATGAGCTCACGCATGACCTTGTTGAGATGACCACGGTTCCCGTACAGAACGCCCTTAAGGATGCGGGTGTATCCGCTTCCGAACTCGGACAGGTTCTTCTTGTAGGCGGTTCAACACGTATTCCCGCCGTACAGGACAAGGTAAGACAGCTTACTGGCAAGGAGCCTTCAAAGAACTTAAATCCCGATGAGTGTGTTGCACTCGGTGCTTCGATCCAGGGCGGAAAGCTCGCGGGCGATGCCGGTGCAGGTGAGATCCTTCTGCTGGATGTTACCCCTCTCTCTCTTTCCATCGAGACCATGGGAGGTATTGCCACAAGGCTTATCGAGAGAAATACCACGATCCCTACAAAGCACAGCCAGATCTTCTCAACGGCAGCCGACAACCAGACAGCTGTTGATATCAATGTTGTACAGGGTGAGAGACAGTTTGCAAAGGATAACAAATCTCTCGGACAGTTCCGTCTGGATGGTATCCCTCCCGCAAGGAGAGGCGTTCCCCAGATCGAGGTTACCTTTGATATCGATGCAAACGGTATAGTAAACGTATCAGCCAAGGATCTCGGAACAGGCAAGGAACAGCATATAACCATAACCTCCGGTTCCAACATGAGCGATGCCGAGATAGACAGGGCAGTCAAGGAAGCCGCCGAATTCGAGGCCCAGGACAAGAAGCGTAAGGAAGCCATCGATGCCAAGAATGACGCCGATTCCTTCGTATTCCAGACAGAAAAGGCTCTTGAAGAGGTTGGTGACAAGCTCGATCCCGCCGACAAGACGGCTGTTGAGACAGAGCTTAACAACTTAAAGGAAATGGTAGGAAAGCTGGATGCGGAGAACATGACCGAGGAGCAGGTCGTTGAACTTAAGGCTGCTCAGGAAAAGGCCATGCAGAGTGCACAGAAGCTGTTCGAAAAGATGTATGAAAACGTCCAGGGTCAGGGCAGCACACAGGGTGCAGGTCCCGATATGAGCGGAATGAACATGGGCGGTGCCGCAGGTGCAGGTGCCGGCGCAGAACAGCCCTATGGTGATGACGTAGTGGACGGAGATTATAAAGAAGTATAAGGTAAAAAACAATGGCAGAATCCAAGAGAGATTATTACGAGGTCCTCGGCGTAGATAAAAACGCCGATGATGCGGCCTTAAAAAAAGCATACAGGGTTCTTGCGAAAAAGTACCATCCGGATATGAATCCCGGAGATGCCGAAGCGGAAAAGAAGTTTAAAGAGGCATCCGAAGCATATGCCGTTTTATCCGACCCGGAAAAGAGAAGACAGTATGACCAGTTTGGTCATGCTGCCTTTGAAAACGGCGGTCCCGGCGGCTTCGGAGGCTTTGATTTCAACTCCATGGATTTTTCGGATCTGTTCGGGGATATTTTCGGAGATATTTTCGGCGGCTCTTCAAGATCGAGAGGCAGATCCTATAACGGACCCATGAAGGGATCCAATGTGCGGACCAGCGTCAGGATAACCTTTGAAGAGGCTGTTTTCGGATGCGAAAAGGAACTGGATCTGAACCTTAAGGAAACCTGCAAAACCTGTAACGGAACCGGTGCAAAGCCGGGATCCGCCATAGATACCTGCCAGAAATGCGGCGGAAAGGGCCAGGTGGTAAGGCAGACCCAGACTCTGTTCGGCATGATGCAGAATGTTCAGCCCTGTCCCGACTGCCGGGGTGAGGGAAAGATCATCAGAGATAAATGTACCTCCTGCCACGGAACCGGATATATCTCGGAGCGCAAGAAGATCCAGGTATCCATACCTGCAGGTATAGACAACGGTCAGAGTGTCAGGATCAGGGAAAAAGGCGAGCCCGGACTTAACGGCGGACCAAGGGGAGATCTCCTTGTAGAAGTGATCGTTTCCAGACATCCGAAGTTTGTAAGGCAGGATATGAACATTTTCTCAAACGTCAACATATCCTATGCACAGGCCGCCCTTGGGGGAGAAGTACTGATAGATACCATAGACGGTATGGTATCCTATGATGTCAAGCCCGGAACCCAGACCGATACCAAGGTAAGGCTCAAGGGCAAGGGCGTTCCTTCCCTGCGTAATCCCCAGGTAAGGGGCGATCATTATATAACACTGACGGTTGTGGTTCCGACCCACCTAAGCAGCGAGGCCAAGGATCTCTTAAAGAGATTTGACGAGCTAACCGATAATTCACTTCATTCGGTGGCTAACTACAGGGACAAAAACAAGGACGGCAAGGATAAAAAGAAAAAGGGTCTGTTCAAATGATCTTCCTGTTTAGATTATCCTCCGGCGCATTGAAAAAGGACACTGCATAGTGCGGTGTCCTTTTAATTTTACTTTTATCTGTTTCAGCAAACCGTCAGACTGTCTTCTCTGATCAATCCTCAGATACTACGCCGAAGCCTTCAAGTCCGTCATAGGAATTCTTGCCGTTAACAACGGGATATCCCATTCCTTCTTCACAGTTAACATATACGGTAACTTCCTTAACGGCATCCTTGTTTCCTGCTGCCTTGTAGGAAGCCTTAGCCTTCTTAACAAGGTCCTTAACAGAGATATCTTTTCCGTTGAACTGGAATACGATGTTCTCTTTAACGGTAACCTTCTTGGCTGCCTTCTTAGCGGGCTTCTTTGCAGGTGCTGCCTTCTTGGCGGGTTCTGCTTTCTTAGCAGGTGCTGCTGCCTTCTTGGCGGGAGCTGCTTTCTTTGCAGGAGCTGCCTTCTTAGCAGTTGCTGCCTTCTTGGCAGGTGCTGCTGCCTTCTTAACGGGCTCTGCCTTCTTGGCAGGTTCTGCCTTCTTAACCTCTACCTTTTTTGCTAAAGGCTTAACGGTAGCTGTTGGTTTCTTCTCTTCAGCCATTTTTTACTCCTTTCAATACGCGCAAAATATATTGATTTTACTTGAATTTTATCTCTTATTCCGTAAATATATCCTAAATATGTAGGTTTGTCAAATCCTGTTTGCCATTTTCCCTTGATTTTACTCATTTTTGTACATTTTATATAGAATTTATCAGCTTAAAATCGAAATTCACAACGTTTTGCACGGCTGATTTTATCCCGTTTTATTGGATTTCATGATAATCTTTTTTTTACCCGGAAAAATAATCCTTTACAGTGTTATAACGTCATTAATATGGATTTTCTTGATTTTTACCGAATATAAGTGTACCATGTATAAGAGTGTGTGCAGACGGTTCATGTCTGCCTGTGTATCGCGGATGTATGGGTTTTATCCCTTTGGATCTTATAGAAGATAAGTAGGAAATTCAGGAGAGTTTTATATATGAAGTTAAATGGAAAATACCTAAGAATAACTGCTCTGGTTATCCTTGCCCTGTCGGTGTGTCTTGTCTGCGGATGTAAAAAGAACAGAAATAAGCCGGAGAGTGACCCCGAGGCAGGAAAACCCACCGCCCAGGTAACGGAGCCCGTAAAGGAAGATACGGGAAGTGAAGTGCCCGAGGAAGTACCGGCGGAAGAAGGCGAGGATATTCCCGAGGGAATGATGAGGAGTTATCTTTCGGGAAATCTGGTGGATGAAAAGATCGGAAACAGGCGTCCTCTTGCCATCATGCTCAACAATCTTGAGGCAGCCCAGCCCATGAGCGGTATTTCCTATGCGGACGTAGTGTACGAATTCGTTGTGGAGGGTTCCATCACCAGACTTATGGGACTGTTTGAGAATTATGACAGTCTTGACAAGATCGGTTCCATCAGAAGCTGCAGAGAATATTTCGTGTATACGGCTCTTGAGTTTGACTCGATATATATGCATTTCGGCCAGGCCGCCTATGCGGTTGAGATTCTCGGGAAGGATTACGTTGATAATCTGAACGGTCTCGGTGAGGCCGGTGACACCTGTTTTTACAGGACCACCGACAGACAGGCCCCTCATAACGTATATACTTCAAAGGCAGGTATCGATGCCGGCATAAAGAAGCTTGGCTACAGGGAAAACCATTATGACGGCTTTAAGAGAAAATTCAAATTCTGCGGCCTTAATGAAGAGGTGACCAACGCAGGCGGCAATCCCGCAACTTACATGGCACCTAACTACAAGATCAACAAGCCCTGGTTTGAATATAACGAAGAGACCGGAAAATATGACAGATTCCAGTACGGTGCTCCCCAGATAGACGATCTTACCGGGGAACCTCTTTCATATGATAACGTTATTTTCCAGTATAATAAGTGGGTTCAGCTTGATGATAAGGATTATCTTGCTTTTGACTGTCATGCGGGCGGTGTTATCCAGTATTTCACAAAGGGCCGGTATGTTGTGGGAACATGGCGGAAGGATATTACGGACGTGAAGGACGGAAATGTGGATCTTGCTCCCGTTAAATACTATGACATGGAAGGCAATGAGATAACGATAAATAACGGAAAGACCTTTATCTGCGTGATCCAGGATACGGATATGGAGAACGTGGTGATCAAATAAGCCGGAAAGGATATTGATATAAGGGTAAATGGGCCGTTTTGAAAGGAGAATGAAAGAATGGATACAAATGGACAGATGCCTAATAACGGATATCAGAATCCTCAGGGAGGACAGGGTTACTATGGCGGCCCGGCTATCCCGCCCGAGTACGCACCGATCTCAATGTGGGGATATTTCGGATATCAGCTGCTGTTTGCGATTCCCTGCGTAGGACTGATCATGATCATCATATTTGCGGTAAGTGCAAATAATGTAAATCTCAAGAATTTTGCAAGATCTTATTTCTGCTGTCTTATAATAGTTGCCATTATAATCGGTGTGCTTGCTGCTACCGGTGTGGCATCCGGTATAGCATCTGAGATCATGTACAATCTCTGATATGCTTAATTGAAGAATATATCGTTTCTTATAAAAAAAGATCTGAAAGTGCTCATGCCCGTCATACTTATGGTATTGTCGGGCTGTGCATTTTTGGATCATTTTTTTCATAGGATCTGTCTTTTTTCTCTTGTGACGGGTCTTCCCTGCCCGGGCTGCGGTCTTACCAGGGCTTTTGCTGCTCTTATTAAGGGCAATATACAAGATGCCCTGTCATTAAATGCCATGATCTTTTTGTGGATCCTGCTGGTATTATACCTTGGATACTGCAGGTATGTGATACAAAAAATGCAGGCCTTCACGCCTGCACTCATTATTGTATGTCTGCTTACCATTGCCTATTATGTATACAGGATGGTATATGTTTATCCCGAAGGTCCCGTCATGTCATATTATGAGAACAATCTGATCGCATTGTTTCTGCGATATTCATCTTCCGGCCGGATTTTCAGGTAAAAGTCATACTAAATCTCTCCTATCCCGGGATCAGTATGATTTCGGGCCGGTTTATTAAATGTGAAAGATCTCTTTATAGACCATCTTCCCCTTCACGTTATCGGAACGCATGAGTGAAACCTTTTTGACCATCATGGATGCATCCGGGATAGCGATCTTTCCGGCCTTTCCTGCGGATTTCCTGATAAGGGTTATATGGGGAGTAAATTTCTTTCTGTCATAGTCGATCCCTGCGGCATCAAGGGCTTTCCTGATATCGTTTGCCAGATTGTTTATACCCTGGCCGCCGCGGGTTTCCGCATACAGGAGATCACCGAAATGCCCGATCCCGGTATAATCAAGCTTAAACGGTTTGAATTTTACCGTTGAAAGTGCCTCTTCAACCGGCTTGCTGTCAGGCAGCTCCCCGATAAAGCAAAGCGTCAGGTGAAGGTTCTGTACGGAAGTATAGTTTCCCGTTACGCCTGATTCCTTAAGATCATGTAAGATCTTTATCGCTGCCTTTTTCATTTCATCAGAAAGTTCAATCGCTGTAAACAGTCTCATTCAGTCTTCTCCCGATTTTCTCAGAGGTATTCGTTTCTGTTGCAGATCTTTAGGTTTTCCAGAACCTTCTTGATATCAGCCGTATGATCCTTGTCACAGATGAGGGTTGCATCTTCGGTATCTACGATCACAAGATCTTCAAGTCCTACAGTGGCGATAAGCTTGTCCGTACCCTGGATGATGCAGTTACTGGTATTTATGGTCACGATGTTTCCATCCACTATGTTTCCGTATTCGTTTGACTTCTTGATCCGTTCAAGGGCAAGCCAGGAGCCTACATCATCCCAGCCGAAGGTGCCGGGTATGGTAAATATGTTTTCCGCCTTCTCCATGATCCCGTAATCTATTGAAATGGAAGGGAATTTCGGAAAGATCTTTTCGAGGACCTCATCCTGCATGGATGTGCCTATGGCATTTTTGATCTCCATAACGCCCTCATACACGTCGGGCATGAATCTTTCAAATTTCTGAAGTATGGTGGAGATCTTCCATAAGAACATTCCGCTGTTCCACAGATAATCATCCGATGCCACATATTCCTTGGCCTTTTCGAGATCCGGCTTTTCCACGAACCGCTCCACCTTGAAAGCTCTTCCGGTGTCCTCCGTGAATTTGTTTACGAATCTGATATAGCCGTAACCGGTTTCCGGATGATCCGGGGCGATACCGATCGTCACGAGGTTATCGCCTTTTGCGGCAACTTCACAGGCATCCTTAAGGGTGGCCTGATACATGGAGCTGTATTTTACCAAGTGATCGGAGGGGAGAACCATCATTATGGCATCCTCGTATTTTTTGGATATATGGGCGGCGGCAAGGGCGATACATGGTGCCGTGTTCCTGCCCACGGGCTCGCAGATTATGTTTTCCTTCGGGATATCGGGCAGCTGCTCCGTTATCAGGGGAAGATAATCCCTGTTGGTGGCTATATAGATGTCGCAGGCCTCAACTATGGGTAACAGCCTTTCCACGGTAAGCTGGATCATGGTTTTACCGTCATCTGTTAAGGATAAAAACTGCTTGGGCAGGTTTTTACGGCTTCTGGGCCAGAAACGTTCCCCTCTTCCGCCTGCCATGATGAGTGCTGTTGTCTGCATGATATCCTCCTTTGAATGTTCGGGATGTTTTTTTCTATATGTTATAATATACTAATAATTGCGTGATCTGACAAACTGCAATTTCGGGAATGGAGTAAGCATCATGAAATACAACAGATATACCATAAAGACAACTACGGAAGCGGAAGATATTATCGCGGCGGCTCTTGACGAGCTCGGAGTCGAAGGCGTTGAGATAGAGGACAGCGTGCCCCTTTCCGAAAAAGACCAGGCAGAGATGTTTGTGGATATCCCGCCGGTTTACGGTGAGGACGACGGATCGGCGTATCTGAGCTTTTATCTGGATGCATCACCGGAGAATTCCGCAGACAATGAGGCACTTTTACGGGATATACGAAATGAGCTTGAATCCATAAAGGAATATGCCGACATCGGAGAGGGCACCATCACCGTGACGGAGCTTAAGGATGAAGATTATCTGAATAACTGGAAGCAGTTTTTTCATCAGTTTGAGATCGAGGATATCCTTTTCATCCCATCCTGGGAGGATGTTCCCGCAGGTAACGGGGACAGGCTCGTCATACATATAGATCCGGGATCGGCCTTCGGTACGGGGAAGCATGAGACCACAAACATGTGCATAAAGGCCCTTAAGAAGACCGTGAAAAAAGGGGACAGTATCCTCGATATAGGCACGGGAAGCGGTATATTATCCATCATGGCATACAAATTCGGCGCTGAAAGGGCAGTGGGCACCGATCTTGACGTATGTGCCATAGATGCGGTCAGGGACAACATGGAAGCCAACGGCTTAGGCGATGCGGGGTTTGAGCTGATAATCGGAAATATCATAGATGATAAGGAGATACAGGACGAGGTCGGATATGAAAAATATGATGTGGTGGCTGCCAATATTCTTGCGGAGGTGCTCATAAAACTCATACCCGTGGTGAAGAACCATATAAAAAAAGGTGGAACCCTTATCCTGTCGGGTATCATAGACGATAAGGAAAAGACCGTTTCGGATGTGCTTAAGGAAAACGGCTACGAGATCAGAGAAGCTGATCACATGGGCGAATGGGCAGCCCTGACGGCAGTATACAGTGGCTGACGGGAAAACATGTAATGTACAGATTTTTTGTTGAAGAAGATCATATAAACGGAAAAGAGATATATATCGACGGCTCTGACCTTAATCACATGAAAAATGTGCTGAGGATAAAGCCCGGGGAGGAGATATCGGTGCAGGTCCCCTCAGAGGACAGGGAATACAGGTGCAGTCTTAAGACCTATGAGGATGACAGGGCCATACTGACGCTTCTGTTCATCAAGGAAGAAAATGTGGAGCTGCCCGGCAGGATTTATCTGTTTCAGGGACTTCCCAAGGGCGACAAGATGGAGCTTATCATACAGAAGGCGGTGGAGCTTGGGGTCTACGAGATCATACCGGTCAGCATGAAAAGATCCGTTGTAAAACTCGATGAGAAAAAGAAGGCTGCAAGGGTGTTGAGGTACAACGCCATATCGGAAGCCGCGGCAAAACAGGCAAAAAGAGGGATCATACCAAAAATAACAAACGTTATGTCGTTTGGTGAAGCCCTTGAATATTCAAAAGACATCGATGTCAGGCTTCTGCCCTATGAGCTTCATGACAGCAGCACCTTCGAGGATACCAGATCCATACTGGGCAGTATAAAAAAAGGAGAATCCATAGGGATCTTTATCGGACCCGAGGGAGGGTTTGATGATGAAGAGATTACACTTGCAAGAGAGGCCGGTTACCGGGAGATCACTCTCGGAAAGAGGATATTAAGGACAGAGACTGCCGGCATGACAGTCTTATCATGGCTGGTCTATCTTCTTGAGGGGTAAGATCTTAATGAAACTCAGGATTCCTCTAAATGCAGTAAATAAGCGAAATTTTCAAATTATTAAATCATGAATTAACAAAGGAAACGGGTCAGAATGGAAGTTTATCTTGATAATTCCGCAACTACAAGAGTATATGATGAAGTGGCAGCCCTGATGTCAAAGATAATGCTTGAGGATTACGGAAATCCCTCAAGCCTCCATAATATGGGTGTACGGGCGGAGAAACACATAAGAGAGGCGTCTGAGATACTTGCGGGGACCCTCAGGGTAAAGGAAAAGGAGCTTATATATACCTCCTGCGGCACGGAGTCCGACAATATCGCACTGATCGGTTCATATATGGCCAATAAGAGGGCCGGCAGACATATGATCAGCACTAAGATAGAACATCCGGCGGTGAAGGAGCCCCTGAAGATCTTAAAGGAAGCCGGAGCCGAGGTGACTCTCCTTGATACGGACAGCCACGGCTGTGTAAGTACAGGTGATCTTGAGAAAGCCATAAGGAAGGATACGATCCTTGTATCCGTTATGCATACCAATAATGAAACGGGAGCCCTCCAGCCCATCGAAGAGATAGGAGCCCTTTTAAAGAAGCAGGATCACAGGATACTGTTCCATGTGGATGCGGTTCAGGGGTACGGAAAGGCACATATTTATCCCAAGAGAATGGGTATAGACCTGCTCTCCGTAAGCGCCCACAAGATACACGGTCCCAAAGGGGTGGGCCTTCTGTATGCGGATGAAAGCGTAAAGCTTAAGCCGGTGATCTTTGGCGGAGGCCAGCAGAAGGGAATGAGATCCGGTACCGAAAATGTTCCCGGGATAGCCGGAATGGCAAAGGCAGCGGAGATCATTTACGGGAACATTGATGCAAAGCTTGATAAACTCTATGAGCTGAAGAGCTATTTTACCGGTGAGCTTAAAGGTTTTAAGGAGCTTCTGTCCATAAACGGTGAAAAGGAGAATGTGAGGGAAACGGCGCCCCATATCATAAGCGCATCCTTTGACGGTATCAGGGCGGAGGTGCTCTTACACGCCCTTGAGGAGAAGGGGATCTATGTATCCTCGGGTTCGGCCTGTTCCAGCAACAAGCCCTCCCTGTCGGAGACCCTTATGGCCATGGGAGCCGGGAAAGACAGGCTGGACAGTACCATAAGGTTCAGCATGTCTTTTGATACGACAAAGGAAGAGATTGACTATACTCTTTCGGCTCTCGGGGAGCTGCTGCCCTTATTAAGCAGATACAGGATAAAATAACTAACGATATTTTGACCGGAATGCAAGGCAGGCCATAAGGCACGGAGGAGACATCATGCAGTACAAAGCCTTTCTTATCAAATATGCGGAGATAGCCATAAAGGGAAAAAACAGATATCTGTTTGAGGATGCCCTTGTCAGGCAGATTAAATACGCCCTTAAGAAAACAGAGGGAAGCTTTGCCGTGTCAAAGACCCAGGGCAGGATCTATATAGAATGCCTTTCGGATTATGACTATGATGATGTTGTGGAAAAGCTCTCCATGGTATTCGGGATAACGGGGATCTGTCCCGTTGTACTCCTTGAGGACAGGGGCTTTGAGGAGCTGTCAAAGGATGTAATGAAGTACATAGATGACGTTTATCCCGACAAGCATAAGACCTTCAAGGTTCATGCAAGGAGAGCGAGAAAGGATTATCCCCTGGATTCCCAGGAGATAAATGCAACCCTTGGAGAGCGGATCCTTGATGAGTATCCGGAGATGAAGGTTGACGTTCATGATCCTGACATCCTTCTCAGTATAGAGATAAGAGAGAAGATAAACATCTATTCCGTGACCATAAAGGGACCGGGCGGAATGCCTGTGGGTACAAACGGAAAGGGTCTTCTGCTGTTATCAGGCGGCATAGATTCCCCGGTTGCGGGTTATATGATCGCAAAGAGAGGCGTCAAGATCGATGCGGTATATTTCCACGCACCGCCCTATACCAGCGAAAGAGCCAAACAGAAGGTCATAGATCTTGCAAGGACGGTCTCGGCATATACCGGGCCCATATATCTGCACGTTATCAATTTTACGGACATACAGCTCTATATATATGAGAACTGTCCTCATGAGGAGCTTACCATAATAATGAGAAGATACATGATGCGGCTTGCACAGGAAATAGCAAAGAAAACGGAGTGTCTGGGTCTCATCACGGGAGAGAGCATCGGCCAGGTGGCAAGCCAGACCATGCAGTCACTTGCGGCCACCAACGAGGTGTGCACAATGCCCGTATACAGACCGCTGATAGGTTTTGACAAACAGGAGATCATACAGATATCCGAGAAGATCGGTACCTACGAGACCTCCATCCTTCCTTTTGAGGACTGCTGTACGATCTTTGTGGCTAAGCATCCGGTCACCAAACCGAACATAAACATAATCAGGAGATCCGAAACAAAGCTTTCGGAAAAAATAGAGGATCTTTGCAAAAAGGCGCTCGAGACCGATGAGGTGATCGTGGTCAGATGATTTTATCGGCCGTATGATTTTATCGGCCGGATGATTTTTTTAACCGGATGAGGTAAAGGTGGATAAGAGAGAACAAACAGGAAAAAAGGAATATCACATTCTGTTCCTCACAGGCTGTATTCTGGGTGCAGCCTGCTTTCTCTTTGTATACGGATACAGGATACTGAATCCCCTTTATGATGACTGGCTGTTTACCGGAGACATGGATCTTAAGCAGCATTATATCGGTTTCTGCCATTTCAGGCAGAGCAGATGGCAGTTTCCCATAGGACTCATAGAAACCCTGTCCTATCCAAACAGCATGTCCGTCATATATACGGATTCCATACCTTTGTTTGCGGTGTTTTTCAAGATCTTTTCCTATATACTTCCGGTGAGATTTCAGTATTTCGGACTTTTCGGGATCCTTTCCTTTATGCTGATGGGAGGCTTTTCAGCCCTTCTTTTGAGGAGATTTACGGACAACCGGTTTGTCTGTGCTGCGGGCTCGGTCTTCTTTATCCTTGCCTACCCCGTCATACAGAGGCTTTACTATCATACCGCCCTTTCCGCACAGTGGATCATTATCCTCTGTCTTTGTATATGGCTCTATCAGGAAGAGATGACCAAAAGAAAAAGGCTCCTGCTCTGGAGTCTTATGGGCTTTCTCTGCGTGGGGATCCATTCGTATTTTCTGCCAATGGCCGGTCTTATCATGTTATGTGCGGTTACGGATGAGATCATTTCATCGGGGTCTTCAGGCAAAGCATCCTCCGGCGAAACATCTTCCGGCGAAGGATCTTACAAAGGAGCGTCCTTAGATAAGACACGATCCGGACGGTTTATACGGTTCATGAAAAAACCTTCGGTAAGACAGGGTATCCTGACCGTTGTCCTGTTCTGTGCATCTGCCCTTTTGAATCTGTATATCCTCGGGGGATTTTACGGAGGAACGGATGCTTCGGGGCCGGGGCTTGGCACCTTTAACAGCAACCTTAATACCTTTATCAATCCTTTAAGCGACGGAAAAGTCTACGGCAGCCTCCCCCTTTATAACGGCTTTCAGTATGAGGGCTTCGGATACCTGGGCTTTGGTATCATCTGCCTGTTAGCGATCGCTGCCGTATTATATCTGACCGTAAGATATATAAAGCCCGCACCCGGAACAGGCCGGGGTTTTCGGGATTCAAGGAAAGCCGGATCAGCGGGAACCATGCCGGAAGATGCGGGATCAGCGGGAACCGTACCGGAAGATGCGGGATCGCATGGCAGACCGGGCGTTTTCACCCACGGATACAGGATATATATTTCCGCTGCCCTGTTTCTTGTTTCGGCGGCCATGGCCATACTTCCCATGGTCACCCTTAACGATAAAAAGCTCTTCGGGGTTCCCTATCCCGGATTTATCCACAGGATATTGAGCATATTCCGCTCAAACGGGCGTTTTATCTGGCCCTGCGTATACCTTCTCATGCTCGCGGCCATAGTGATCCCCGTAAAAATACTGAAAAACACAAAGAAAGCGGCAGCGATCCTTCTGATCGCGGCCCTTGTCCTTCAGCTGTATGATATCTCGTATATGCTGTCCTACAAGCACGAACAGTTTGCAAAAGAGCAGAGATATGAAAATGTCTGGACGGAAAACACCTATATACCGGACATCCGCAGATTTTCCGGCTTTGTTTTTCTCTACAATGACAACGATATCATCATGGATACGGCGTTTTACGCATATTTAAACGGTATGTGGCAGAATAATTACTACTATGCCAGAGACATAAACGAGATCATAGACAATGATATAAATGAATGGAAACATGAGCTTA
The DNA here is from genome assembly GCA_024682555.1 of Lachnospiraceae bacterium. Lineage (GTDB taxonomy): Bacteria > Bacillota > Clostridia > Lachnospirales > Lachnospiraceae > UBA2868. The sequence goes on from JAIKZD010000031.1 coordinate 36,289, forward strand.
AGAACGGGATGATACAGGATAATGTCATCTACATCTTTAAGGATGAGGATCCGAATGAGGAACTGACAGGCGGACTATTAACCTTTTCGGATATTGAGGGACATGTATACGGATGGAAGAAGTGACGCAGGGAGCTTTTGCCGGGAAGGCTGTTTTAAACAATAAAAAAGGACAGCTGCCATATTGACAAATGCCCTTTTGGTTGTCTTATTCGGGAAGCCAGATGATCAGATCATGTATGGCTTGATAACAGCCAAAACGTCATCTGCATTTCCTTCTGAATGGATGTTTAAGTCGATGGGCTTAGAAAGATCCAGACTGAAGATTCCCATGATCGACTTTGCATCGATAACATATCTTCCTGATACCAGGTCGAAATCATAATCAAACTTGGTGATATCGTTTACGAATTTCTTAACCTTGTCGATCGAATTTAAAGAAATCTGAACTGTTTTCATTATCTTACCTCCTGTTTCTTTTTTTTACATGATTTATGATAATTCCGCAAAAAATAAAAGTCAATACGGAAAACCGAACAAAAAAAAGGAGCAAATGATGCTTAAAGTGGCATTTCATAATCTGGGCTGTAAAGTAAATTCTTATGAAAATGAGAAAATGATACAAATGTTCAGGGAAAAAGAGTACAAAATTGTTCCCTTTGACCAAAAGGCAGACATTTACATCATAAATACCTGCACAGTCACCAATATCGCAGACAGAAAATCCAGGCAGATGATACACAGGGCGAGACAGTTAAACCCCGATGCCGTGGTGGTGGCCTGCGGATGCTATGTTGAGACCTTTAAGGACAAAAATGACGGGGACAAAACCATAGACCTGGCCGTAAAAAACAGGGAGAAACCGGATATAGTAAGGATCGTGGAGGAATACCTTAAGGAAAAAGAAGACTATAAGGAAAAGGAAGCCGGTCCCGGGTCCGTAAAGGATATCTGTCCTGAGTCCGGGAAAGTTCCCGGTCATGATGAACATACCAGAGCCGTCATAAAGGTGCAGGACGGCTGTGACCAGTTCTGCAGCTACTGCATAATACCCTTTGTCAGGGGAAGGATCTCAAGCAGGGATGATGAGGATATAGCGGATGAGATCAAAACCTTAAGGGACAGGGGATTCAAAGAGGTGGTCATTACGGGCATTCATTTAAGCTCCTTCGGACTTGACAGGGAAGAAGAGAAGAGATCATATAACAGTGCCGCTTCAAAAGGGGAATACACAAACAAAGCCCTCATGGAGCTTATACGAAAGGTGAGCGAAACGGAGGGGATCGAAAGGATACGTCTGGGATCTCTGGAGCCGAGGATAATAACGGATGAGTTTCTGTCATTTCTGTCAAAGACCCCGAAATTCTGTCCTCATTTCCACTTATCCCTGCAGAGCGGATCGGACAG